>NZ_CP086615.1:2470909-2779772 GCF_020883455.1 Spiribacter halobius
TCCGCCGGTGCCACCATGCTGCCGAAGGCGAGCAGGGCCAGACCCGACCCGTGTCGCCTCACCTCGGCGCGGCCGATGGCCAGCGGCGTCATCGGGCCGCTGGGCGTCACTCCCGGGCCGCGGCCGCGCGGGTAGCGCACGGCGGCGGGGCCTTTGTGCAGGTGGCCGGTGTAGAGCATCTGCCGGCACTCGTTCTCGTCCGCCGGGACCATGACCGTCATGTTGGGCAGGCAGCGCAGGTAGCTCAGATCGAAGGCCCCGTGGTGGGTGGGGCCGTCGGCGCCCACCAGTCCGGCGCGGTCCAGGGCGAACAGTACCGGCAGGTTCTGCAGGGCGATGTCGTGGATGAGCTGATCGTATCCGCGCTGGAGGAAAGTCGAGTAGATGGCGAGCACGGGCCGCGCGCCCTCGCAGGCGAGCCCGCCGGCCAGCGTCACCGCGTGCTGCTCGGCGATGCCGGTGTCGAGATAGCGGCCCGGGAAGCGCCGGGCGAACTCCACCAGCCCGGAGCCCTCGCGCATTGCCGGGGTAATGCCCCAGAGCCGCGGTTCCAGCTCGGCCATGTCGCAGAGCCAGCGACCGAACACCTCGGTGTAGGTCGGCGGGCCGCTGCCGCCACCGCTGCCGAGGCCGGCGGCCGGGTCGAAGGCCTTCACGCCGTGGTAGGCGATGGGGTTGGCCTCGGCGCGCGGGTAGCCCTTGCCCTTGCGCGTCACCACATGCAGCAGCCGCGGCCCCTCCAGCGCGCGCAGCCGGCGCAGCACGCGCACCAGCTCGCCGACGTCGTGGCCGTCCACCGGGCCGAAGTACTGGAAGCCAAGCTCCTCGAAGAAGGTGCCCGGCACCAGCATGCCTTTCACGTGCTCCTCGGCCCGCTTGGCGAACTCGCGCATGGGCGCCGGCATCTGCTCGAGCACGCGCTTGCCTTCCTCGCGCAGGTTGCCGTAGAGACCACCGGAGAGCATGCGGGCGAAGGTGCGGTTGAGGGCGCCGACATTCTCCGAGATGGACATCTCGTTGTCGTTCAGCACCACCAGCAGGTCGGGGCGGACGTCCCCGGCGTGGTTCAGCGCCTCGAAGGCCTCGCCTGCGGTCAGCCCGCCATCGCCGATCACCGCGCAGGTCTTGCGGCGGCTGCCCTGGGCACGGGCCGCGAGCGCCATGCCCAGGGCGGCGCTGATGGCAGTGCTGGAGTGGCCGACGCCGAAGGTGTCGTAGTCGCTCTCCTGACGGCTCGGAAACCCCGCCGGACCGTCGGAGCGTCGGATGCGCCCGATTACCCCGCGCCGTCCGGTGAGGATCTTGTGCGGGTAGCACTGGTGACCGACGTCCCAGACCAGCCGGTCATGCGGCGTCTGGAGGATGTAGTGCAGGGCGATGGTGAGCTCCACGGCGCCCAGCCCGGCCGCCAGGTGCCCGCCTGAGCGCGCCACGCTCTCCAGCAGGAACTCCCTCAGCTGAGTGGCGAGCCGCGGCAGCTGATGCTCAGGCAGCTCGCGCAGGTGGGCAGGATCGTCGATGCCCTCGAGCAGGGGATAGGAACCGGCGTCCATGGTGTTGCTCCGGGTCAGTCTTCGTCAGTCGGGGAGAGGTCCGGCCGGATATGATCCTCCGGATCGGTATCGGCGGGCAGATCCGCCTCGGACTGCGCGCGGCCGCGTACCGAGATTCCGGCCCGATGCACCGTGTCGGGGTCACCGGAGACCAGCGGGTGCCACCAGGCCAGCCCGCGCCCCTCGTGCAGCCGGCGGTAGGCGCAGCTGCGAGGGAGCCAGCGGTACTGACGCACGCGGCGCGGGGTGAGCGTGATGCAGTCCGGTACCTGCCGATGACGGTCCGCGTAGTCGCGGCAGAGGCAGTGATCGGTGTCGAGCAGCCGGCAGGCGATACTGGTGTAGTGTACCTCGCCAGTGTCGGCGTCCTCGAGCTTGTGCAGGCAGCACTTGCCGCAGCCGTCGCAGAGCGCCTCCCACTCCGGGTGGGACATCTCGGCAAGGCGCTTGCGCTGCCAGAAGGGGCGCTGATCGACGATGGTTCCTCCCGGGAGTCGGCTCACTGCCGGCCGGTGTGGCCGACACAGTGCGTTGGACGGCGGAATACGCCCGGGGTTCGCCGCCGGGCACCACGGTGGCTTGCGACCACCCGACCACAGTATACTGCCGGGTTTTCCAACCTTCCGCACTTCCAGACGGATCCTCGATGAGCGAGCTGCAACAGGAGGTCGCGCGGCGGCGCACCTTCGCAATCATTTCCCACCCGGACGCGGGCAAGACCACGGTCACCGAGAAGCTGCTGCTCTTCGGCGGCGCCATCCAGCTGGCCGGTACGGTCAAGGGTCGCAAGTCCGCGCGCCATGCCACATCGGACTGGATGGAGCTGGAAAAGCAGCGCGGCATTTCCGTCACCTCCTCGGTGATGCAGTTCCCCTTCCAGGACCGCATCGTGAACCTCCTGGACACCCCGGGCCATGAGGACTTCTCGGAGGATACCTACCGCACCCTGACCGCGGTGGACTCGGCGCTCATGGTCATCGACGCCGCCAAGGGCGTCGAGGAGCGCACCATCAAGCTGATGGACGTCTGCCGGATGCGCGCCACGCCCATCATGACCTTCATGAACAAGCTCGACCGCGAGGGGCGGGACCCGATGGAGCTGATGGACGAGGTGGAGTCGGTGCTGCGCATCCGCTGCGCCCCGGTCACCTGGCCCATCGGCATGGGCAAGCGCTTCCGCGGCGTGTTCCATCTGCTGGACGACCGGGTCCATCTGTACAGCGCCCAGCATAGCGGCCGGGCCCAGAGCGGGGAGATCGTCGAGGGCCTGGACAATCCCCGCCTCGACGAGCTGCTCGGCGACCAGGCCAGGGAGCTGCGCCAGGAGGTGGAGCTGATCCGCGAGGCCGGCAACGAGTTCGACGAGGCGGCCTATCTGCGCGGCGAGCTCACGCCGGTGTTCTTCGGCTCGGCGATCAACAACTTCGGCCTGCGCGAGCTGCTGGAACGCTTCGTACGGCACGCCCCGCCGCCGCAGCCGCGGGAAGCGGAGCCACGCCCCGTGGCTCCTGAGGAGCCCGAGTTCAGCGGTTTCGTGTTCAAGATCCAGGCGAACATGGATCCCAACCACCGCGATCGCATCGCCTTCCTGCGGGTGTGCTCGGGTGCCTATCGCAAGGGCATGCGCATCCGCCAGGTGCGCACCGGCAAGGACATGAAGATCGCCAACGCCATCACCTTTCTCGCCTCCGACCGGGATCAGGTGGAGACGGCCTACCCCGGCGACATCATCGGCCTGCACAACCACGGCACGATCCAGATCGGGGATACCTTCAGCGAGGGCGAGGCGCTGAAGTTCACCGGCGTGCCCAATTTCGCCCCGGAGCTCTTCCGCCGCGCCGTGCTGCGCGACCCCATGCGCATGAAGGCGCTGCAGAAGGGCATCACCGAGCTCTGCGAGGAGGGCGCCTCGCAGCTGTTCCGCCCGCTCCAGGGCAACGACCTGATCGTGGGCGCCGTGGGGGCGCTGCAGTTCGACGTGGTGGCCTTCCGCCTGAAGAACGAGTACGGCGTGGACTGCGCCTTCGAGCCGGTGAACGTGGCCACCGCCCGCTGGGTCCGCTGCGAGGACCCGCGCCGCCTGGAGCAGTTCCGCGAGCGCAACGCCCAGAGCCTGGCCACCGACGTCGCGGGCGAGCTCGCCTACATTGCCCCGTCGCGGGTGAACCTGCAGCTCACCGAGGAGCGCTGGCCGGAGGTCGAGTTCCGGGCCACCCGCGAGCATTAGCGGCGCGCCAAAGCGCGCCGCTAATGCTCGCGGGTAGTTCAAAGTTCAAGGTTCGAAGTTCAAAGTCCGATACGCCGAGCTTGGTGGCAGTGGACGCCTGGGCGCCCGGATTCCGGGTCTGTCCGCTTTGAACTTTGAACCTTGAACTGCTGGATCTACTGGAGCGCCCGCTCCAGTAGATCCAGCCGATCCTGCCCCCAGAACAGCTCGTCGCCCAGGCGGTAGGTGGGGACCCCGAAGACGCCGGCGTCAATGGCCTCGCGGGTCTGGGCGTCGAGGCGCTCGCCGACGCGGCTGCCATCCGCCGTGTCGAAAAGGGCATCGACGTCGAGGCCGTGCTGGCGAACCAGTGTGGCCAGTGTCTTCTCATCGGCAAGGTTGCGGTTTTCCTGCCAGAGGGCACGCATCATCCGGTAGGCCAGGCCGGTGAAGTCCTCGCCACGGTCCTCCGCCGCCAGTACCAGCCGGGTCGCCCGCTCGTCCCGGAACGGGTGGTGGTCAGGGTGGGGGTTGACCTCGGTGCCGCGCAGGTGCGACCAGCGCCGCAGCTCCATATCCCGGTAGCGCTGCTTGGCGGCGGATTTCTTCCCGCCGGGGACGCCGCCGTTGGCCTCGAACACCTCGGGCAGGCGCACGAATACGTGCCGCAGCTCCGCGCCGTGGCGTCGCGCGATCTGCTCGAGCTCGGGCCAGCCGAGGAACACCCAGGGAGAGAGGAGGGAGCAGTAGTGATCAAGTTTCATTCGGCAATCCGGCTGTTGGTGAAAGTCGCAAGTACCAAGTTGCAAGTTGCAAGTCGAGCATCATTCGGCGGGTGAGGGAGCGTGGGTGCTCCACTCCGACTTGAAACCTGCAGCTTGGTACTTGCCACTCGAGCTCTGACGCAGGGGCCACGTTGACAGGCCCTCAGGTTAGCGCGTCAGAGCTCGTCACCGTCACCCCCGACCGCTCCAGCGCGCTGCGGACGTCATCGTCGGAGCGGCTGTCCACGGGGCGCGTGAGGTCCCATAGGACGTAGGTCCGGAATCCGGCGTCGGCGGCGTCCTCGGCGGTCCATTTGACGCAGAAGTCCCGGGCCAGGCCGCAGCAGAACACGGTGTCGATGCCGCGCTCGCGCAGGTAGCCCGCGAGCCCCGTGGGCGGGCGCTCGCCGTCGGGGTTCCAGTTGTTCAGAAAGCCGCTGTAGCTGTCCACGGCCGGATCCTCGCCCTTGCGGATCACCACCGAGGCTTGGCGCCAGGGCACCTCCGGATGCAGCTCGGCACCGGGGCTGTCCTGGATGCAGTGATCCGGCCAGAGCACCTGGTCGTGGCCGTAGAGCTCGATGACGTCGAACGGCCGGTGATCGGGATGGCTGCTGGCGAAGGAGACATGCCCCGCCGGGTGCCAGTCCTGGGTGGCGACGATCTGCCGGAACGGCCCCTCGTTCATGAGCTCGCGGATGCCGGGCACCACCTCGCTGCCCCGCTCGGCGGCGAGGGCGCCGCCTTCCATGAAGTCCGGCTGCACGTCCACGACGATGAGGGCGGCACGGCGCCGGTCGACGGTCACGGTCTGCTCGCTCATTGCTGCGCTTCCGGTTGCGGCTCTTCCGGGGGAGGTGCGGTCGCCCCGCGCCCGGGTCAAGGGTCCGGGGCCAGTTGCCGCGCGGCGAGGGCGGCGCGGATCTCGTCCAGGATCGCCGGATCATCAATGGTCGAGGGCACCGGCACGGACCCCTGTTCCGCCAGGCCGCGGATGCTCTTGCGCAGGATCTTGCCGCTGCGGGTCTTTGGCAGCCGTGGCACGGCGAGCACCTCCCGGAGGCTCGCCAGCGCGCCGATGCGCTCGCGCACGCTGGCGACCAGCTCGCGCTCGAGGGCCTCCGGCTCGATCTCGACGCCGTCCTTTAGCACCACCAGACCCAGGGGGCGCTGGCCCTTGATCTCGTCCTCGATGCCGACCACCGCACACTCGGCAACCGCTGGATGGGCGCCGATCACCTCCTCCATGGCGCCGGTGGAGAGTCGGTGGCCGGCGACGTTGATGACGTCGTCGACCCGTCCCATGACGAAAAGGTATCCCTCCTCGTCGAAAAAGCCGCCGTCACCGGAGGCGTAGTAGCCGTCGTAGGCCTCCAGGTAGCCCGCGTGGAACCGCGCGTCGTCGTTCCAGAGCGTGGGCAGGGTACCCGGCGGCAGCGGCAGGCGGATCGCGATGTTGCCGGATTCCCCGGGCCCGAGCGGAGCGCCGAGGTCGTCGAGGATGCGCACGTCGTAGCCGGGGGAGGGCACCGTGGCCGAACCCGCCTTGGTGGGAAAGCGCTCCAGGCCCAGCGGGTTGGCGGCGATGGCCCAGCCGGTCTCCGTCTGCCACCAGTGGTCCACCACCGGGCAGTGCATGTGCCGATGCAGCCAGTCGTAGGTGGGCGGGTCGAGACGCTCGCCGGCCACGAACACGGCCTCGAGGCAGGACAGGTCGTACCCGGCCATGAGGCGCGCCTCCGGATCCTCCTTCTTCACCGCCCGGAAGGCGGTGGGTGCGGTGAAGAAGGTCTTCACCCGGTGTTCGGCGATGACCCGCCAGAAGGCCCCGGCATCCGGGGTCTTTACCGGCTTGCCCTCGTAGACGATGGAGGTGCAGCCACGGATGAGAGGCCCGTAGACGATGTAGCTGTGGCCGACCACCCAGCCCACGTCCGAGGCGGCCCAGTAGACGTCTCCGGGGTGGGCGTCGTAGATCGCTCCCATGCTGTAGTTCATGGCCACGGCGTGGCCGCCGTTGTCCCGCACCACGCCCTTGGGGCGCCCGGTGGTGCCCGAGGTGTAGAGGATGTAGAGCGGATCGGTGGCCGCCACCGGAACCGGTGCGACGGGGGCCGCGGCGTCCATGAGCGCGTGCCAGTCGTGGTCGCGCCCGGGGGTGAGCTCGGCCTCCGCCTGGGGGCGGGGCACGACCACGACGCTGGCCGGTGGATGCTCCGCCTGGGCCAGGGCCCGATCCACCATCGGCTTGTAGGGAATGACCCGGGTGAACTCGATGCCGCAGCCCGCCGTGACCAGCACCTTGGGCCGGGCGTCGTCGATGCGCACGGCGAGCTCGTGCGGGGAGAAGCCGCCGAAGACCACCGAGTGCACGGCGCCGAGGCGGGCGCTGGCGAGCATCGCGACCACCGTCTCCGGGATCATCGGCATGTAGATGACCACGCGGTCGCCGCGGGCGACCCCGAGGCCGCGGAGGACACCGGCGAAACGTGCCACCTGGTCCTGCAGCTCGGCGTAGGTGATGATGCGCTGGCTGCGCGTGGCCGGGGAGTCGTGGATCAGCGCCGGCTGCTCGCCGCAGCCGCGGGCGACGTGGCGGTCCACGGCCAGGTGGCAGGTATTGAGCTCGCCGTCGGCGTACCAGCGATAGTGCCCGGCCGCGTCCCGGGACAGGATGGTCTCCGGGAAGGTGTGCCAGTCAATCTCCTCGGCACGGGCCCGCCAGAACGCTTCCGGGGACGCCAGCGACTGCCGGTAGGCCTCATGGTAACCGGTCATCGGCCTCTCCTCCTCGTGGTTGCACACCCGGTGGCCTTCGCCAGCGGGCCGCTCAGACCAGCTGGTCGATGGGCATCGGCCGGCTGATCCCGTAGCCCTGTCCGAAATCCAGGCCTATCTCGCGAACCTGCGCGAGGATGTCGTCGTTCTCCACGTACTCGGCGATGGTGCGCTTGCCGAGGAAATGGGCGAGCTCGTTGATGGAGCGCACCATGGCGTGGTCGGCGGCGTCGTTGTCGATGGTGCGGATGAACTGCCCGTCTACCTTCAGGTAGTCCACGGGCAGGTTCTTCAGATAGGAATAGGAGGACAGGCCGCTGCCGAAATCGTCCAGCGAGAACCGGCAGCCGAGGCGCTTGACCTCGTGGATGAGATCCGCGGCGCGGGACAGGTTCTGGACCGCAGCGGTCTCCGTGACTTCAAAGCACACCGCGTCGCCGGGCACGCCGGTCTGCTCCAGCTGCTCGGCGATGAAGCGGGCGAAGCTGCCGTCGTTCAGCGTCGGGCCGGAGAGATTCACCGTGAAACCGTCGATGCTGCGGAGCACGTCGGGATGGCTGGCGCACCAGCCGAGCAGCTCGCGGATCACCCAGCGGTCCACGGCGGTCATGCGGCCGAACCGCTCGGCGGCGGTGATGAACTCCTCCGGGGGCAGCGGCTCGCCGTCGCCGTCCAGCAGCACGATCAGGACCTCGTAGAAGGCGCGCAGGCCGGCGTCGTTCTGCAGCGGATCGATGCGCTGGCAGCGCAGGCGCAGGCCGCCGGACTCCAGGGCCGAGTCGAGCTTGGCCGCCCGCGCCATGCTGCCGCGCAGCTGGGCAAGCTCGCGGTCGTCGGGGGTGATCATGTGAATCTGCCGGCCGCCCGCCTGCTTGGCGGCGAGGCAGGCCTCGTCGGCGTCGCGCAGCAGATGGCCGGCCACACGCCCCTCCTGGCTGAACGGCAGCACGCCGACGCTCGCCGCCACCGACAGGCTCTCCGTCCCCTGGGTGAAACGCCGCTCCTCCAGCTGGCGACACTGGCGCTCGGCAAACACCTGGGCCTGAGCCGAGGTGGTGTCCCGCAGCAGCACCGCGAACTCATCGCCCCCGACGCGGCCGATGCGGGCCTCGTCGCCGGCGGCGTCACGCAGCTGCTCCGCCACCTCCATCAGCAGGCGATCGCCGGCCTCGTGACCGAGGGTGCTGTTGATGACCTTGAACCCGTCCAGGGAGAGGTAGATCAGCGCATGCCAGCGGCCCCTGTCGCCGGACCGGGCCGGCAGGCGCTCGAGCTCGCGCAGGAACGCCTTGCGGTTGAGCACGCCGGTCAGCGGATCGTGGGTGGCATGACGGACCATCTCATCGTGCATCTCCTGGAGCTTCTTCTGCCACTGGCGCTCGGTCAGCGGCTGGTCCAGGTCCTCGGCGAGACCGGCCGCGGCGGCCTCGAGCTGCTGCGCCAGCTCCACCAGGCTGATGTCGCGGGCCTTCAGCCCGCTGCGGTTGACGAACACGTAGCGCGACTGGTCCTCCGCTACCCACTGCAGGCGCAGCGGCTCGGGCGTGCCGTCGCGGCCGGCGAAGAAGACCCAGTCGCCCACCGCCAGCAGCTTGGCCTGGCCGAGCCAGCGCGGCGAGACCTTGCCCGCCTCGGCCTCCGGATCCCGCGAGCGGGTCTCCACCCGCACCATGGGCAGCGGTCGCGGCAACCGGCCGTCGCGGCAGACGGCGCGCACCTGCTGGCGGATCTCGCCCACCAGTTTCTGCATCTCCGGGCTGTAGCGGGCAAAGGCGGTGAGCTGGCGCTCGATGTAGGCGAGCACCTTCTCCGGCTCCGGGATCGGGCGTGCCCGGGTGCTGCCGCTGCCGAGGGCGACGAGCAGACGGTCCACCACCGCCAGGCCGCGTTTCCAGTCGTCGCTCTTGGGGCCTACCCGCAACACCACCAGCACCAGCAGGTTGCGCCAGCCGCCCTCGATGAAGTCCGCCAGCAGCTTCGCAACCTGACGCCGGGCGAGGCGCCGATCCAGCTCGCGGTCCACGAGCCGCTTGGCGCGCTCGAGCTTCTGCGAGCCCTCGCACTGCTGCAGCACCTTCTGCATGTTCACTGCGCGCGCGCCGAGCGGACGCTCGGTCATCTCGGCGATGCGCCGGGTGGCCTCGTCGATCGCCTCCGGCCGCTCGCGGGACTCGGTCAGGGCCTGCTGCAGCACCTCGTCCAGGTTCTGGCGCAGCGACTCGCGCTCCGCGGGATGCACCGCCGCCAGCGCCACGCCGGCCCGGTCGAGCTGATCCAGCAGATGGTGGATGGGCTGGCGCTCCTGCTTCAGGAAGCCGCCGGAGGCGAGCTCCACCTTCAGCGCCAGCACCGCCAGGCGACCGCTCCAGTCACGCAGAAAGTCGGTGTTGAGGGCATTGTCGGCGACGTCCCCGAACCAGCTGTCCAGGACCTCGACCTTTTCCTGCGCCTCGGGGGCGAGGGGGCGATCGCCCTCGCCCAGGCTCTCCCGCACCTGCGCCAGCAGGCCGGTGCCGCGTTCGCCGGCGGCGGGCGCGCCGCCGAGGCGCTGCTCCAGATCCTCCACGGCCCGCATGATCGCCGCCGCCGGAATCGGATCCGCAGCCTGAGCCTGGCCGCTGGCGCTGGCGGCAGCGTCGCCGGCGCCAGCGCGGGTACGGCTCGCAGCGGTCTCCTCGCGGGCCGCCTGCAGGCGCCGGTACGCGCCGAGCACGCGCTCGGCCCCGGGCATGCCGCCCGCGCTGCGCGGGTTCGCGGCCACCGTAGCGGCGGCATGGTCCGGTGCTGCCGGCGTCGCGGTGGTCGGCGGGCCGGCGCTGGCCTCCGGGGACTGCGACTCGGCGCCGGCATCACTCCGCGGCGTGGGCGCTGCCGGCTCGGGGCGGCGCTCGCGGCGCGTCGCGCCGGCGCCCAGGGAACGGATCTCCGGGCGCTCTTCCTCGAGGTTCGGCAGGATGCCACGGGCGCGCAGGGTCCGGTTGAGTGTGGCGTAGCAGTCGCCGAGCTCGCCGAGGACGGTGCGACCGAAGATCTCATACACGGCATCCGCGGCCCGCTGGTCCAGCTCGCCCAGGGGCAGGGCCTCGCCCAGGGCCTCGCACAGGGCGGTTGGCCCGAGGGGGTTGCGCTCGTCATCGATACGGCGGCCCATGATGTAGGTCAGCCGGCGGTTGAGGGTCCGCAGCTGCGCGGCGAAGCGGGACTCCGCCCGGCTGATCACCTCCGCCCGGCTCAGCCAGTCCTCGAACTCGCGCTCGTCCACCAGCGACAGCTCGTCGGCGTGGCGCGCCGTCGCCTGGCGCTCCTGCGCGGACGCAGGACGCGACGGCGGAGCCAGCCGCTCGAGCATGGCGCCACGCAAGCGCCCCGGAAGCTCGCCGCGAATCTCGCGCAGGCGCCGGAAGCCGGCGAAGTAGGCGTTCTGCTCGCCGCCGTCGCGGGCGCGCCGGGAGCGCTCGAACAGCTCGTCGATGACGTGGGCGGTGAAGTCCTCGACCGTGGCGTCGCAGACCCGGGTGAGCTCGCTGCGCGCCAGCTCGAGAAAGTCCCGGGTCAGGCGGCTGACACCCGCGGCAGGCGCCGTGCGTGCGCCGGCGTGGTCGGCATCCCGCTGGCCTTCGGCGACAGCCTGCAGCACCGTCACCACGTCCGGCCGGGGACGGCTGAAGGCGAGGCCGACGCCGGCCGGGCGCCGCCGGGCCACCTGCGCGCTCAGGCGCTGGTCGGCGCCGGAGAGCGGGTCGTGGAAGCGTACCTCGACCTGCGTCCCCTGCTCGGGCCAGTTGACGTTGCCGTCATCGGGGGCGGCGAGAAAGAAGCCGCCCGCGCAGAAGTCGCGAATCACCACTGCCTGCTCGCGGCCGCCGGGCCCGGCCAGGGCGGCTTCCCAGCGTACCGGGTGGCGTTCAAACGCGCGACGTTCTCCCTGCATGCAATTTTTCCCGTAACCCGGTTACCGCCGGGCTGGCGCGGCCCCGCTCGCGTGCATCATCCCCGCAGCCCGGCTGGCCGCGCAACCACCCTCGTGCCGGGCCCACGCATCGCTGCGCAGACTCTTAGCCCGCATATCTCACCAATTCACGGCTGCGGGCGCGAATCGGTGAGATATCCGGGCTAGGGCCCGACGCCGCGGGTGGCGCGGCGCAGGGCGGTGAGCACATCCTCCCGGGCGATCACGCCCACGAGCCGGTCCGTGTCCACCACCGGAAAGCTCTTCACCCGCTGTTCCACCAGAGCGTCCAGCACCCGAGTCAGCGGGCGGTCCGGCGGCACCGTCATCGGTTCCGTGGTCATCACGCCGGAGATGGGCTGGGCCATGATCTGGTCATAGGGCGGCACCATGGCCTCGGGCCGGAAGCGAAAGGCCTTGAGCATGTCCAGCTTGGTGGCGAAGCCGGCGAGGGTGCCGTCCTCGCGCACCACCGGCACGCCGTTGAAGTCGTGCCGGGCGAACAGCGCCTCCAGCTCGCCCAGAGTGGTATCGGGACCCACGGTCACGGGATCGCGGGTCATCGCGTCCACTACCCGATAGCGCAGGAATTCATACATGACGCGCTCCCGTTCGGATGCCTCAGCCGCGCTCGATGGGTACCAGCGTCAGCTCGACACGGCGGTTCTGCTCGCGCCCCGAGGCCGTCTCGTTGCTCGCGATCGGATAGCTCTCGCCGTATCCGCGCACGATCATGCGCTGCGCCTCGATGCCCTGGGACGAGAGGTAGCGGGAGACGGAGCTGGCACGCTGCTCGGAGAGCCGCTGATTGTACTCCGAGGGGCCGGTGCTGTCGGTGTGCCCGGCCACCTCGATCAGCGTCTGGTTATATTCCTCCAGCACCAGCGCCACCGAGTCGAGGACCTCGAAGAACTGGGCATCCAGGGCCGCGCTATCGGTGGCGAAGGTCACGTTGCCGGGCATGTTGAGGGTGATGTTGTCGCCGTGGCGCGTAACGCTGACGCCGGTGCCCTGCAGCTGGCGGCGCAGCTCGGCCTCCTGGCGGTCCATGTAGTTGCCGATGGCCGCCCCGGAGAGCCCGCCGATGCCGGCGCCGATCAGGGCCCGCTCGCGACGCTCGCGGGCATTGTCGCCGCTGGCTATGCCGATCACGGCACCGGCGACCGCGCCAATGCCGGCGCCCTTGGCCGTGTTGCTGGTCTTCTCCTCACCCGTATACGGATCGAGGGTGGTGCAGCCGACGGCCAGCAGGCTCGCGAGCAGGGCGGTGGCAAGGCGCTTTCCGGTCATGCGATGACTCCCCGGGTGGATCAGTGATATTGTGATGTTGCGCTGCAAAAAGCCGGTTTCGACTGCGCTACTGTAGCGCTCCGGCGGGGCCGAGCAAAAACCGGCCCTGGCCCGCCCCGGTCGGCGGCAGAGTCTAGCCGATATCCGGCCGCGACCGGGCCCCTCCCCAACGCCCGGAGGCCCGCTATGAATGCCGCCCCCTCCAGAAACGGCCCCGCGCCGCCTGCGATCATCCGTCGCCTGTGGTGGAGCGAGCGTGGGATGATTGCCGATCACCTGCTGCGGTTGTCCCCGCACGACCGCTACCAGCGCTTCGGCGGTCATGTCTCCGACGCCACGGTCACGGCGCATGCGCTGCGCGGCGATGCCTTCCGCCGGCACTTTCTCGGGGCTTTCGTCGACGGGGCACTGCGCGGCGTCGCCGAGTGCGCTCTGCTGGACGGCCTGCCGCCGCGGGAGGCGGAGCTCGCCTTCAGCGTGGAGCGGTCCTCGCAGGGGCGGGGCATCGGCACCGAGCTGTTCCGGCGCATGCTCGTGTTCGCGCGCAACCGTGGCGTGGCGCGGGTGTTCATCCTCACGCTTGCCGGCAACCGCCGCATGCGGCACATCGCCGCCAAGTTCCATCTCGCCATGGAGGCCCAGGAGGGTGAGCTCGAGGGCCGGTTGCAGCTGGTCGCGCCGGATTACCTCTCCGTGCTCAGCGAGGCGATGGGCGAGGGGGGCGCCTGGGTGCAGGCGAGCGTCGGCTCGGTGCGACGGGTCTGGCCGCCGTCGGCACACGGGGAACGGCGGGACTGAACGCAGCGCCCTGGAAAAGAGCGCACCCTGCCCGCATGAGATCGGTAGCCCGCATTTCTCGCCGATCCGCGACCGCAGCCGCGAATTGGTGAGAAATGCGGGCCCGCGTAGCGCTGATCGGTGGCGTCGCCGGGCCGTGACCGGCGCCGGTCGGCGGATGCCGGTAATGCGAGGGAGGGGTCGTCATGTGCGTACGTTTGTTCAGTCGTCTTGCCGTCGGGCTGCTGCTGATGGGCGGGGTGGCCACCGCCGGGATCCCGGTGGTCGGCCAGGATGGCGAAGTTCCGAGTCTGGCGCCGCTGGTGGACACTGTCTCGCCGGCCGTGGTGAACATCGCCACCCGCAGCGAGATCCCACGCTCGGGCAATCCGCTGCTGGATGATCCGTTCTTCCGCCGCTTCTTCGACCTGCCGCAGCCCCCGCGCGAGCGGCCGGCGCAATCCCTCGGCTCGGGCGTGATCGTCGATGCCGGCGCGGGCTATGTGCTCACCAACCACCATGTGGTGGCCGAGGCCGATGAGATTCGCGTGGGGCTGCAGGACGGCCGCGAGCTCGAGGCGACGCTCATCGGCTCGGATCCGGAAACCGACCTCGCGGTGCTCCAGGTGCCGGCCGAGGGGCTGACGGCACTGCCCCTGGGGGACTCGGACCGCCTGCGAGTAGGGGACTATGTCATGGCCATCGGCAACCCCTTCGGCCTCGACCACACGGTGACCACCGGCGTGGTCAGCGGCCTCGACCGGGTGCTGCCGGGCAACGGCGGCGCGCGGCTGCAGAGCTTCATCCAGACCGATGCCTCCATCAATCCGGGCAATTCCGGCGGCGCGCTGGTGAGCCTGCGCGGCGAGCTCGTGGGCATCAACACCGCCATCCTCTCCCGCGGCGGCGGCAACATCGGCATCGGCTTCGCCATCCCGAGCAACATGGCGCAGCGGGTGATGGCGCAGATCATCGAATACGGTGAGGTCCGGCGGGGCGTGCTCGGCGTGCGCGTGCAGGACCTCACCCCGGAGATTGCCCAGGCCTTCGGCCTGGAGCAGGGCGGCGGCGCGCTGGTGGCCCAGGTCGCGCCGGGCTCCGCGGCAGCCCGGGCGGGGCTCGAGAGCGGCGACGTGATCACCGCCGTCAACGGCCAGGCCATCAACAATGCCAACGACCTCGCCAATGCCATCGGTCTGCTGAGGGTCGGCACGGAAGTGGAGATCACCTTCCTGCGGGACGGCCGCGAGCGCCGCGTGACCGCCGTGGTGGAGGATCCGGCGAGCGGGAGCGTGAGCGCGGAGCGCCTGCACCCGGCTCTGGCGGGGGCGCGCTTCAGCGAGCTGGACGAGCGCTCGCCGCTGTTCGGAGAGGTGCGGGGCGTGCTGGTCACCGGCGTCGAGCCAGGCAGCCGGGCCGCCCGCTATCTACGCGAGGGTGACGTGATCCTGTCGGTCAACCGCGAGCCGGTGCCGAACCTGGCGGCCTTCCGTCGCGCCGTGCGTGGTGCCGAGCGCTTGCTGCTGAACATACGGCGAGGGGAGAGCGCCTTCTTCGTGCTGCTTCGGTAGCCGTCACCGCCGGGCCTGGCCCGGCGGTGGGCATGGTGCAGACTCCCAGGCCGCAACCCCGAGTCCGGCACGGCTGCGCGCTAGGCCGCCTCGCCCTCCATGGCCGGCTCGTAGCGGCCGTCGCGAGCGGCGGCGTTCAGCCGGGCGCGGGCGAGGAACGCCTTCTGCGCGGCCTCGACGTTCTCCGCCCGGCCGAGCCAGGCCTGCTGCACCGGCTCCTGCAGGGCGCGGCTGTAGGAGAAGCTGAGGACCCAGGGCTTCGGCCCCGCGGCGCGGTTGATGGCGTCGAGGTTGGCCGTCGCCTCCTGCGGCGTCTGGCCGCCGGAGAGAAAATTGATGCTCGGCACCGCCGCCGGCACCGTGCGCCGCAGCACGCGCAGGGTGTGATCGGCGACCACGGCCGGCTCCGGGCGCGGGAGGGACTTGCCCGGCACCACCATGTTCGGCTTCAGCACCATGCCCTCCAGCGCCACGCCGTGGCGGCGGAGCGCCGTGAACACGGCGGTCTGCACGGCCTCGGTGACCTCGGCGCAGCGCTGGATGTCGTGGTCACCGTCCATCAGCACCTCGGGCTCGACGATAGGCACCATGCCGCGGGACTGGACGATGGCGGCGTAACGGGCCAGCACCTCGGCGTTGGCGGCAATCGCCAGCTCGCCAGGCTTGTGCGCCTCGATGTTGAAGACACTGCGCCACTTGGTGAAGCGCGCGCCCTGGGCCTTGTAGCCGTCGAGGCGCTCGCCGAGGCCGTCCAGGCCCTGGGTGACCTTCTCGCCGCCGGTGTCCGGGAGCTCGGTGAGGCCCTTGTCAACCTTGATGCCGGGCACGATGCCGGCCGCCGCGCAGGCCTCGGGGATGCCCTGACCGCTGTCGGTCTTCTGGCCGAGGGTCTCCTCGAAGAAGATGATGCCGCTCACGTAGTCGCCGATGCCGGGGGTGGTCACCAGCAGCGAGCGATAGGCACGGCGGTTCTCCTCGGTGGACTCGATGCCGAAGGCCTCCAGGCGCTTCTTGATCGTGGGGTGGCTCTCATCCGCAGCCAGGATGCCGCGCCCGGCCGCGGTCAGCTGTTCGATGGTGGCTTTCATCTCGTCGGTCAAATTCATGGAATCCGATCCCTCCAGGCCCTGCTTGGTGTGTCTCGCGCGCTGCCCGTGGTTGCGGCGGGCGCCGCACGGCCGGCGCCCCTCGCGGGCGCACCTATCGTAAAGCGCCGGCGGCCCTCAGGCCAGCGCAGGGCAGGGCGCAGGGGGCGGCATCCGATGGACGTGGAGAGGGCCGGTCGGGGCGTCAGGGCAGGCCGCCGTCGGCCCGGGTGACCCGGCGGCGGACCTCGCGCACCCCGAGGGCGACCACGCCGGCCACCACCGGGATGCTGAGTGCGGTGTAGACATCGGGGCGGATGTTGAGGCCGGCGGCTGCCGCCCCTCTCAGGGCATAGCCGATGAGCGAGACCGAGTAGTAGCTCAGGATCACCACCGAGAGCCCCTCCACCGTCTCCTGCAGGCGCAGCTGCAGGCGCGCGCGGCGGTTCATGGACTCCAGCAGATCCCGGTTCTGGGCCTCGAGCGCCACGTCCACCCGCGTGCGCAGCAGGTTGGCGGCGCGGCTCACCCGCCGGGACACGCGCTCCAGGCGGTCGCTCATGTGCACGCAGGTGTCCAGCGCTGGCGCCAGGCGCCGCTCCATGAACTCGTCCAGCGTGCTCACGCCCTCGATACGTCGCTCCCGCAGCGCCGCCAGCCGCCGCCGCACCAGGGTGCCGTAGGCCGCGGTGGCGCTGAAGCGGAAGTTGGTCTGGGCCATGAGCTGTTCCACCCTCGCCGAGAGGGCGGACAGCGAGCTGAGCAGATTGCGCTCGTCGTCCAGCGCCGCCACCGAGGAGAGCCGGTCCATGAGCGTGCCGAGCTGGGTTTCCATTTCCGTGATGTCCGGCGACAGCCGGCGTGCCAGCGGGAAGCCGAGCAGGGCCATCAGCCGGTAGGTCTCGATCTCCAGCAGGCGCTGCACGAGCCGCCCCGCCTGGGGCGCGCTCAGACTCCGGTCCAGTACCAGCACGCGGATGAAGCCGTCGCGGTCGGCCAGGAAGTCGGTCCAGACGCTGGCGGCATCGCCGGCGCAGCGGCTACCCGCCATGCTGTCCTCGCGGAAGTAGCGGGCGATGATCGAGGGGGACTCGCCGATATCCTCGGCCCGCAGCAGCGAGACATGCACGGCGGCCAGCAGCTCGCCGGGAACGCCCGAGAGCCACCGCCGCGGCATCGCGCCCAGCGCCGGGCTCGCAAACGGCTCGGATTCGCCGCCGGCGACGAAGACGGTATAGGTCGAGAACTCCGTGTGTCGCTCCCAGCGCAGGCGGAAGTGCTCCGTCTCCAGCGTGAAATGGCCGGCCTCGGCGCCGGGTGCCTCCACCCGAAGCTCGCGACAGAGCTCGGCGACATGGGCGAGCTCTTCCGCCCGCCCGCTCGTCCCCGTATGCACCACGAGGTGGGAGACCCGCAGCGGCGCGCTCAGGCTCTCGAACGGCCGCGCATGCGCCTCGTGCAGCAGCGACTCGCGCAGCGGATGTTCCCGGATACCGGGCGTTGCGGCGGTGCCATCAGCAGTTGCCATCGGTGATCCCGTAGCGGTGTTGCCGGCAACGTAGCGGCCCGCCAAGGGTCCGGCAAGTCCGGAACCGATTCGGCGCACGCTGGTCCGCCGCTGAGGGCGGCCCGTATGATGGGCGCCTTTGTGTCATGGAGACCGTCATGGTCGTGACCAACAGCTCGGGAACGCCGGTCGTCACTGGCCTCCTGATCGCCAACGGGCTGGTGTTCCTGCTGCAGATGGCGCTCGGCCCCGGGCTTATCGGCAGCTTCGGCCTGTGGCCGGTCGGCACCCCGGAGGTGGTCAGCTCCATGGGGGGGCTGAGTCGCGTGCCCGAGTTCTCGCTGTGGCAGCTGGTGACCTACGGCTTCCTGCATGGCGGCATGTTCCATCTGCTGGTGAACATGTTCGCCCTGTGGATGTTCGGCAGCCAGCTCGAGCTGTTCTGGGGCTCGCGCCCCTTTCTGACCTTCTACTTCTTCTGCCTGATCGGCGCCGGGCTGATCCAGCTGATCGTCGCCTCCATGGCGGCGGCGGACGGCAGCATCTATCCCACCGTGGGGGCGTCGGGGGCGGTGTTCGGAATCCTGCTCGGCTTCGGCATGATGTTCCCGGAGCAGCCGGTGATGCTGCTGTTCCCGCCGATCCCGATGAAGGCGAAGTGGTTCGTCATCCTCTACGGCGCCTTCGAGCTCTGGGCGGGCTTCAGCGGCTCGCTCTCCGGCGTCGCCCACTTCGCCCATCTCGGCGGCATGTTCTTCGGTTTCCTGCTCATCCAGTACTGGCGCGGCCGCCTGCCGATCAAGCCCGACCGCCGGCTGATGCGCTGAGTTCGCGGGGAGGGAGAACACCGCCAAGGCGCCAAGGACGCAAAGGGCATCTGCTCTCGCCACCCTGTCGTCATGGATAGCCATTGCCGGCTTGGCGCTCCGATCTTTGCGCCCTTCGCGCCTTCGCGGTTTTCCGGTACCGGCTATCCCGCGGCGAGCTCGGCGAACTGTTCGAAGTCCATGTTGCCGCCGGTGATGATCGCAACCGTGGGGCGGTCCGGGTCGGGGCTGACGCGGCCCTCCAGCAGGGCGGCGATGCCGACGCTGCAGCCGGTCTCGACATAGAGGCGGGCGCGGCCGATGAGCTGGCGGGTGGCCTCGCGGATGGCGTCCTCGCTGACAGTGACCAGCTCGTCCACCACCGCGCGGCTCGCGGCGTAGGTATAGCGGCCCACCACAACGGGGGCGAGACTTGCCGCGATGGTCTCCACGCGCTCGAGACGTGCCGACGGGTCATTGCGGTCCCAGGCATTGCGCAGCGTTGCGGCGCCGGCGGGCTCGACGCCGATGACCCGGATGTCCGGCCGCAGTGCCCGCAGGGCGATGCCGAGGCCCGAGATCAGCCCACCACCGCCCACCGGGCAGAGGGCGCAGGCGGCATCCGGCACCGCTGCCAGCAGCTCCAGCCCCACCGTGCCCTGGCCCGCCATCACCCGCGGGTCGTCGTAGGGATGAACCAGGGTAAGGCCGCGCTCGGTGCGTAGTTCATGCGTGTAGGCCACGGCCTCGCTGATGCTGCCGCGGACAATGACCTCGGCCCCGAGGGCGCGGGCACCCCGGATCTTGAGGGAGCTCGAGCCCTCCGGCATGACCACCGTGACCGGCACGCCGCGTGCGCCGGCCGCCCAGGCCAGGGCGAGGGCATGGTTGCCCGCGGAGACGGTGATCAGTCCGCCGGCGAGCTCTGCCGGGCTGGCGGTGAGCACCCAGTTCAGCGCCCCGCGGGCCTTGAACGAGCCCGTCCGCTGAAGATTCTCGGCCTTGAGTCGCAGATCCAGGCCAAGATCGTCCGCCAAGTCAGGGGGTCGCAGGGTAGGCGTGGGGGCAAGCGTGGGCTGCAGGCGCGCCGCTGCCTGGCGGACCGTCTCCAGCGTGGGCAGTGCCTGCCGGATGGCTGTCTCGTCCTGCATGACGTGCCGTGCGGTTCGATGCCTCGTCCGCCCCCACTTTGCGCGCGTCGAAGAGCCCGCTGCAAGGCGCGCCAGGGGCGGCCGGCAGCGCACCACCTTCCAGACTGAGAACGGCACCGCAGACGTTTCGCTGCGCTGCATCGATGATGCTGAGAGAACCGCAGCGCGGCGCTTATGCGATGTCGAACCCGTTTCCGTCCACACTCCTGCAAAGCCTCGATCCGGCGGCCCTGATGGCAGGGCTCCAGGGGCTGGCGGCGGTGCGTCTGGCGGCGGAGGCCGGCCTGGTGCTGGGCGCCTCCATCCTTGCGGTGTGGCTGGTGGCGCTGGCGGTGCAGCGCCCGGAGCTTGAGCTGCGCCCGGTGCTGCTGGCGCTGGCCGGCGCCTTCCTGGCGGCGGCCGCGGCGGGGCTGGCCGACCTTGGGGTGCTGCTCGGGCTCGGCGCGCTGCGGGCGCTGGGTGTGCAGCTTGCCGCCGGCGCCGCCGTGCTGGGGCTCGCCCTCATCGCCTTGCGCGAGGCACGGCGCCTGCGCCGGCTGCCCGCGCCGGCGGAGTTCCACCAGGCCCAGGAGGCGCTGTCCCGCGCAAGCGCCGGTCAGCGGATCGCACAGCAGGCCCTGAACCTCAGCGAGGGACGCTTTCGCGCCGCCTTCGAGCACGCGGCCATCGGCATGCTCCTCACCGACATGCGCGGCCGGGTGCTGCGGCACAACGCCGCGTTCGCCGCCCTCATCGGCGGCGATGCGGCCGGCATTCAGCGCCGGGACGCCGTCGGCCTCGCCCACGACGACGATCAGCCGGCACTGCGCGAGGCCCTGGCGCGGCTCGCCGCGGACGGGCAGGGCGCCGTCACGGTGGAGTGCCGACTGCGCCACCGCGACGGCCGCGCCGTCTGGGTGACCACCAGCCTGGCCGCCCTTCCTGGGGCCGGCGCCGAGACGGTGGTCTGGCAGGTCCAGGATATCGGCGAGCGCAAGGCCTACGAGCAGACCCTGCGGGAGACCCGGGATGCCCTCGAGCAGCGCGTCGCCGAGCGCACGCGGGACCTGCAGGAGGCCAACCGCCGCCTGGAGCGGGCCAATCGGCACCTCCGTCGCATGGCGCGGGACGACGCGCTCACCGGCATCAGCAATCGCCGCCATCTCACTTCCGAGCTCCGACGCGCCCGCGCCGCGGCCGCCCGCTATGGCGATGGCCTCGCCGTGCTCATGGTCGACATCGACCACTTCAAGCGCATCAACGACAACGAGGGCCATCAGCTCGGCGATCAGGTCCTGGTGAGCGTCGCCGACACCCTGCGGCGCTGTCTGCGCGCCAGCGACACCCTCGGGCGCTATGGCGGTGACGAGCTATGCGCCGTCCTGCCCCACGCCGATGCCGAAGCCGCGCTGGCGGTGGCGGAGAAGGTGCGCCGCACCGTCCATGAGCTCGCCTTCCGTGGCCGTGGGCCGCGGCCGGTGTGCATTACCTGCAGCGTCGGTGTCGCCGTACTGGTGGGCGACGAGCGCGTGGAGGCACTGCTGGCGCGGGCGGACGACGCCCTCTACCAGGCCAAGCGCGCGGGGCGGGACCGGGTGGTGCTCGCGGCCGACCCAGCGCACGACCGCCAGCTCGCCGGCCAGTAGCCGGGGCCAGCGAGCCCGCAGCCGCGAATCGGTGAGATATGCCAGGGGCTCAGGGCCCGAGCTCGAGGAGCTCGGGCCGGGCGAGGCGGGCGTAGTCATCCCAGTCCAGGACCATCACCTCCGTGGCGCTGCCGGCGTTGAAGGCAATACGCTCCTGCTCTGCCAGCTCGTCGCTGCACAGCGTGCGCAGGCCGAACAGCCCTCCGAAGGGTGGCATGGCCCCCAGATCGCAGTCCGGGAAGCTGCCGCGGAACTCGGCCTCCGTGGCCAGACGTGGCGTAGCGTCGAGGGCCGAGGCCAGCGCCTCCAGCGGCACCTGGCGCATGACCGGCAGCACCATCAGGAGCAGCTCCCGGTCCAGGGAGAGCACGACGGTCTTGGCGAAGCAACGCCCCGGAATGCGCGTCAACTCCGCCACTTCGGCCGCCGTGGCCGCCGGGGGATGCTGGATCACCAGGTAGCCCACGCCCGCCTGGTTGAGGAACTGCCGCAGGCTCTGAGCGGGCATGCCGGGCCCCCCGGGCGATGGCAGGGACCCGTAGACTAACGCGCCGGGGGCCGGCCGGATAGGCCTTTTGGGGCTCTTCGGCTCAGCAGGCCGCCGCGGCCGTCTCCTCGAGGGCGCGGCGGGCGAGTGCGAGCTGCTCCGCGGCATCGTCCACGCGCACCAGCGCCCGGCGCCAGAGCTCACCGCCGGGGCGTCCCTGGAGATACCAGCCGATGTGCTTGCGTGCGATGCGCACGCCCTGCGTGGCGCCGTAAAACCGGTGCAGGGCCCGCAGATGCTCGAGCATCCAGTGACGGACCTCTGCCACCGTGGCCGGGGGATGTGGCGCGCCCGTGTCCAGGTAGTGCTGGATCTCCCGGAAGATCCATGGTCGGCCCTGGGCGGCCCGGCCGATCATCACCGCATCGGCACCGGTGTCGCGGAGCACCCGGGCCGCGCGCTCCGGCGAGTCGATATCGCCGTTGGCGATGAGCGGCAGCGTAATGGCCTCCCGCACCCGCGCGATCGTGTCGTACTCCGCCTCGCCGCGGTAGGCCTGGTCCCGGGTGCGGCCGTGCACGGCCAGGGCGGCGATGCCGTGATCCTCTGCAAGCCGGGCTATACGCACGGCATTGCGCCGCTCCGGAGCGGGCCCGGTGCGGATCTTCAGCGTCACCGGCACCGGTACCGCCCTCACCACCGCCTCCAGGATGCGTGCCACCAGCGGCTCGTCCGCCAGCAGCGCCGAGCCCGCCTGACGGTTGCATACCTTCTTGGCCGGGCAGCCCATGTTGATGTCGATGATCTGGGCGCCATGCGCCACGTTGAAGCATGCCGCCTCGGCCATCATTGCCGGCTCGGCGCCGGCGATCTGCACCACGCGCGGCGCCGGCTCGCCGGCATGATCGCGCTTCAGCCGCGACTTGCGGGTCTGCTGCAGGGCCGGATTGGACGCCACCATCTCCGAGGCAGCCAGCGCGGCGCCCAGATGACGGCAGAGGATGCGAAACGGCCGGTCGGTGACGCCCGCCATGGGCGCCAGCAGGACACGACCGGGCAGGCTGTAGGGTCCGATCTTCATGCAGCCAGCGAGTATAGCCCGTCCGACCTGTCGCCCGATATCGGGGGTGCGGTGGATGGCGACCGGGCCCGGGGCGTTTGTCCACAGTTCCTGTGGATAAGTATGTGGACGAAGCGGGCGCCGCGCGCCCAAGTGCCTAATGTGCGGGGCCTTCTGTTGGATCGGCGGAACTTTATCCATCTCTATAAACTGCCGTTTATACAGGTGGTTACGAGTTCTTTCTGAGACATCGCAGCGTCATTATCCGCCAACTCGTATCCCGCGGTGCGCCATACATTCCCTGTGTAAAAAGCGGGCCGCGGGCGCACTGGCGTCCCGCCGGTCCGGACGAGTAAGCTCCGCACACCGCTGCATTGCCCGCCGTCCGAAACCGTGAGGTGTGCCCATGAGCCGTGCCGTATTCCTGGATCGCGATTCCCTCGACATCGGCGATCTCGACATGCAGGCCCTGGACGAGGCCACGGGAGGGTTGCAGAGCTGGGGCGCCACCCGCCCCGAGCAGGTCCGTGAGCGGATCGGCGACGCCGAATGCGTGATCGTCAACAAAGTCGTGCTGGATGCCGAGCTGCTGGGTGACTGCCCGGCGCTGCGTCTGATCTGCGTGGTGGCCACGGGCACCAACAACATCGATCTGGAGGCCGCCCGCGCGCACGGGATAACGGTCGTGAACTGCCGCGGCTACGGCACCGCATCGCTCAGCCAGCACGTGCTGACCCTTATCCTGGCGCTGACGCGCAACCTCCTGCCCTTTGTCGAGGCGGTGCGTGATGGCCGCTGGCAGGCGGCGGAGCAGTTCTGCCTGCTGGACTATCCCATCGGTGAGCTGGAGGGGCGGACGCTGCTCATCGTCGGGCACGGGGAGCTGGGCGGCGCGGTCGCGCGTCTCGGTGAGCTCCTCGGCATGCACGTGCAGATCGCGGAGCGCCCGGGCGTGCGGCAGGCGCGCCCCGGCCGCGTTCTGCTGGCGGACGCGCTGCCCGCCGCGGACGTGATCTCGCTGCACTGCCCGCTCACCGAGGAGACGCGCAACCTCATCGACGCCGATGCTCTGGCGCGGATGAAGCCCACCGCGCTGCTGATCAACACCGCCCGCGGCGGCATCGTGGACGAGGCGGCCCTGGCCGACGCCCTGCGCCAGGGCCAGATCGCCGGCGCGGGGGTGGACGTGCTCAGCAGCGAGCCCCCGCGGGACGGCAACCCGCTGCTCGCTCCCGACATCCCCAATCTGCTGGTGACGCCGCACTGCGCCTGGGGGAGCCGCACGGCCCGCCAGCGCGTCGTGGACCAGACCGTGGAGAACATCCAGGCCTGGCGCCGGGGCGAGCCGGTGCGGGTGGTCGCAGGCGGGGCATGAACTGGCTGCGGCGCTGGCGGCGGCAGCGCCTGCTGCGCCGCCACGCCTTCGGCGACGCCGCCTGGGAGCGGGCCACCCACGATCTGCACGCGCTGCGGCACCTGACCCCGAGCCAGCATACAAGGTTGCGCGAGGCCGCCACCCTGATTGCCGCGGAGAAGGACTTCCTGCAACCGGGCGGCGCGCCGTTGCCGGAGGCGCAGATCGCCCGCGTCGCCGCACTTGCCGCGCTGCCGGTGCTGGAGCTCGGGCTGGACTGGTATCGCGGCTGGCATTCGGTGATCGTCTACCCCACGGGTTTCGTCGCCCGGCACACCGTCGAGGACGAGGCCGGCGTGGTGCACGAGGTCCGGGAGGACCTGAGCGGCGAGGCCTGGGACGCGGGTCCGGTGATCCTCGCCTGGGAGGACGTCCTCGACGCCGGTGCCGCGGACGGCTACAACGTGGTGCTGCACGAGTTCGCGCACAAGCTGGACATGGCCAATGGCGAGGCCAACGGCATGCCACCGCTGCACCGGGGCATGTCGCGGGCGGCGTGGACGGCGGCCTTCACCGCCGCCTGGGAAGACCTGCAGCGCCGCGCCGACGCCGGGCTGCCGCTGGTGGTGGACGCCTACGCCCTGGAGGCGCCGGAGGAGTGCTTCGCGGTAATGACCGAGGCCTTCTTCGAGCGACCGCAGGCACTCGCCGAGGCCTATCCGGCGGTCTACCGCCAGCTGGTCGCATTCTATCGCCAGGATCCGGGAGGGCGCACATGACGGGAAACGAGCTGCATGTGGTTACCGGCGCGGGCAGCGGCATCGGCCGTGCGCTCGCCCGGGCACTGGCCGAGGCGGGCCATGCGGTGGTCGCCGTGGGCCGGCGCGAGGCGCCGCTCCGGGAGACCGCGGCCGGGCTCGAGACCATCCGCCCATTGCCGGCGGACGTCGCCAGCGAGGCCGGGCGCGCGCGCATCGCCGAGGCCGTCGGTGGGGCACGCCTGCGCTGGCTCGTGCACAACGCCGGGGTGCTTGAGCCCGTGGGCCCGCTACTGGAGGCGGAACCGGAGGCACTGCGCTATGCCCTCGCGGTGAATGTGGAGGCACCGATCCATCTCACCCGTGCCTTGCGCCCCGCGCTCGCCGGGGGCAGTCGCGTGCTGCATGTCTCGTCGGGAGCCGCGCACCGCCCGGTACCGGGCTGGGGTGCCTACTGCCTCGGCAAGGCGGCGCTGCACATGGCCTACCAGGTGCTGCGCGAGGAGCTGCGGCCCGAGGGTATCGCCGTCGGCAGCGTGCGGCCCGGGGTGGTGGACACGCCCATGCAGACGCTGATCCGCAGCCAGCCGGAGAGCGCCTTTCCGGCGGTGGAGCGGTTCCGCGCCCTGAAGGCCCGCGGGGAGCTGGAGCCGCCGGAACGGGTTGCGCGCTTCATCCTGGCGCTGCTGGAGCTGCAGGATGTCGAGCGTTTCGGCGCCGCGGAGTGGGACATTCGCGAACACGCGGCGAGCCTCGGCATCGCGTGACCTGGCGAGCGTCCGGGCCGAGGGCAACGCCGGACTGCCCCCCAGATCCGCGCCCGCAGCCGCGTGCCGGTGAGATCCACCGGCTGCACCTGCGCGGCCTCGCGCTCAGGCTCCGGCGCTGGGGCGGGGCGGCGGGCACGCCGGTGGTCATGCTTCACGGCTGGATGGACTGCGGCGCGACGTTTGCCCCCGTCGCGGAGGCGCTCGCCCCGCGCGCCGTGATCGCCCCTGACTGGCGAGGATTCGGCGAGAGCGACCCGACGCCCGGCGATACCTACTGGATTCCCGATTACCTAGCCGATCTGGACGCGCTGCTACATCGCCTCTCGCCGGAGACCCCCGTGGATCTGGTGGGGCACAGCCTTGGCGGCAACGTCGCTGGGCTTTACGCCGGCGTGCGTCCCGAGCGGGTCCGACGGCTGGTGGTGGTGGAGGGCTTCGGCCTCCCGGAGCCCTCGCCGGAGCAGGCGCCCCTGCGCTACCGCGAATGGCTCGACAGCCTCGCCGAACCGCCGGCGCCGCGAACCTACCCGGATCTCGCCGGGCTGGCCCGGCGCATTGCCCGGACGCATCCCGGCATCAGTGAGGAGCGCGCGCGGGAGGTTGCGGAGCTCTGGAGCTATGCCGAGCAGGATGGGGCAGGGCGGCGCCTGCGCGCAGACCCGGCGCACTGGCGTCCGCTGCCGACGCTCTATCGCCTCGAGGAGACACTCGCCTGCTGGCGCCGCATCCGCGCGCCGGTGCTCTGGCTCTACGGCGGCCGCTCCGCCTACGCCCGGCGCCTGCGCGCCGCCGCGGACTGGCCCCGGCGCTGCGAGGCCATTCGGGATCTGCGCCAGGCGCAGATCCCCACCTCCGGGCATGCACCCCATCTGAGCCATCCGCTCGAGCTCGCCGCGCATCTGCGCCGGTTTCTGGATGCCTGACCTGCGCGTCTCGCCACCGGGCCATCACTGGGCGTAGTCTGACGGCACCTGCAGTGCCTGCCGATCCGCGACCGACGCCATGGATCGGCGGGCCATGCGGTCTGGTCCGGCAGGCGAGGGCGTAGCCATGGGTGAAGTCCATCCGGCGCCGATAGTCGTGCTCCTGCGCGCGCCCGCCGACGGCGAGCTCGCGGAGGTGATGGAGGCCCTGTTCGCCTACAGTCTGCAGCGGGCCTTCGAGTGCCTGGAGCGAACCGGTCAGCCCGCGGTGCGACGGGCGATTACCCATCGGGTCATCGGACCGCTGCAGGAGGGCTTCGCCGACCTGCGCGAGGCACGGGCCCGACCCGCCAGGCTGGTACTCCCGCAGACCACGGTGCACCTCGCCGAGCGGCAGCTGGCGGCACTGTGCGCCGCTGCGGAGCGGAGGGATTTCCGCGCGGATACGGTTCCGGAGTGCCTGCAGCAGCCAGCGCAGGCTGCCGCCAAGCTGGCGCGGGCGCTGGGCCGGCTGGAGCCGGCCGAGGTCGAGGCGGCCGACGGTTAGGAGTCTGCGCCCCGGCGCTGTGACGTGCATCCCGGCGGCCCGAGCGGCGGCCTGGTAGTCTTCACCACGCTTTGCAGGGCCGTGGCGCGAGGCGGCGGGCGGGCTGCCGAAATGCGCGACTCACGCCGCCACATCTTTCCCAGTCGGGTGGAGGTCTCCTTGGTCGACTCGGCGAACCAGCCGGGGCGGCTGTCGCTGCTTTCCGATGATGCGGGTACCGCGAGGTTCGCGCGGTGTTTGCGTGCGGCCGGGCACGAGGTGGTCGAGGCGGGCATGGCCGGCGAGCCGCCGTCGCCCGCTGCCGAGCTCGTGCTGCTCCTGCCGCACGATGCCGATGCGGAGTGCGTGCGGCAGCACATCCCCAGGCCCGGTCAGTCCGTGCTCTGTTTGCTGCCGGAAGGGGCCAGCGGCGAGCGCTTTGCCGATCTGCTCGACGCCGGTGCCGATGGCTGCCTGGTGCGCCCCGTGGCGGAGCGGCAGCTCGTGGCCTGGGTGAATGCGGGGCTTCGCGCGCACCGCGTCAACCGGGAGCTGCGCGACGGCGAGCACCGCTACCGCACCGCGATCAAGGCCACGTCCGCCTTTACCTGGCGCCTGGACGCGGAGGGCAGCCTGATCGAGATTGACGAGGCCTGGCTCGAACTGGCCGGGCTCAGTCGCGAGCAGGCCCTAGGCTGGGGCTGGCTTGCCGCTCTCCATCCTGCCGACCGCGAGCCCTATCGCAGGGCCTGGGAGGAGACCCAGGCCACCGGCGCGCCGTTTCGGCACGAGTATCGGCTCCTGAGCGCGGACGGCGGCGTGCGCTGGTTCGTCGACCGTCTCGCACCGATGCGAGGCGAGGGCGATACCGTGACCGAGTGGCTGGGCGTTGCCCAGGAGGTCACTGCCCGCCGGCGCGCAGAGGATGAGGCGCGGGCCCGCGTGCGCCAGCAGGCCGCCGTGGCCCGGCTCGGCCAGGTTGCGCTTGCGGGCAGCGCACCGGCGCAGCTGTTCGATGATGCCTGCCAGGCGGTCGCCGACGGGCTGCCCATGGCGTACGCGAAGGTCCTCGAGTGTCTCCCCGGGGGCGGCCGGCTGCGCCTTGTGGCCGGAGTCGGATGGCGCGCGGGCCTCGTCGGCGCCGCCGAGGTCGGCACCGACGAGGACTCCCAGGCGGGGTACACGCTACGCGTCGGCGGCCCGGTGATCGTGCGCGACCTCGCCAGCGAATCCCGCTTTCGCGGCCCGCCGCTGCTGGTGGAGCACGGGGTGGTGAGCGGGCTGAGCGTCGTTATTCGCGGCGCCGACGGTCCGTGGGGGGTGCTGGGCGCCCACACCGCGGAGCCCCGGGAGTTCAGCGAGGACGACGTTCACTTCCTGGAGGGCATCGCCAACGTTCTGTCCGTGACCGTACGGCGGCACCAGATGAACGCGGAGCTTGCCGAGAATCAGCGGCTGATGGCCATCGCGAGCCGAGCGGCCCGCCTCGGTGGCTGGGCCGTGCACCTCGAAGAGCGGCGTGTACGGTGGTCGGACGAAGTCGCGGCCATCCACGGTCAGCCGCCGGGCACCGCTCCCGATCTCGATGAGGCCATCGGCTATTACGCGCCCGAGTATCGTGCCCGCATCCGCCACTGCTTCGAGGCCTGCGCCAGCGAAGGCGTTCCGTTCGATGAGGAGCTCGAGATCATCGACGCCAGGGGACACCGGCGCTGGGTGCGGGCCCTCGGCGAGCCGGTGCGGGACGGGCGCGGGGCGATCACCCGGGTCGAGGGCGCCTTCCAGGACCTCACCGAGCACAAGCGGGCGGAGGCGGAGCTGCATCGGCTCGGCGAGCGGCTGCGCAGCACCCTGGAGAGCATTACTGACGCCTTTTTCGTCCTCGACCGGGACTGGCGCTTTGCCTACGTCAACCGGGAAGCGGAGCGGCTGCTGGCGCGCAGCCGCGACGAGCTCCTGGGGCGCAACGTCTGGACAGAGTTCCCCGCGGCCGTGGGCAGCGAGTTCCAGCGCAGCTACGAGCGGGCGGTGCAAGAGCAGGTCGCGGTGGAGCTGGAGGAGCAGTACGGGCCGCTGGAGCGCTGGTTCGCCGTCCGCGCCTATCCGACGGAGGAGGGTCTCGCGGTCTATTTCCGGGACGTCACCGAGCGGCGGGTGCTGGACGAGCGACTTCAGCAGGCCCAGCGGCTGGAATCGGTCGGTCAGCTGACCGGCGGCGTCGCCCACGACTTCAACAACCTGCTGACCGTGATCCTGGGCAATGCCGAGGCGCTGAACGAGGCGCTGGCCGCGGACCGGTCGCTGCAGCCGATGGCGGACATGGTGAGGGACGCCGCCGAGCGCGGCGCAGAGCTCGTGCGCAGCCTGCTCGCCTTCGCCCGCCGGCAGCCGCTGCAGCCGGAGCGGGTCGCCGTCGGCCCTTGCCTGGAGGCGCTCGGGCCGCTGCTGCGCCAGGCGCTGAGCGAGGAGGTGGCGTTGCGGATCGAGGCGGCCGAGCCGCTGCCCCCCGCCTACGTCGACCCCGCACCGCTTGAGGCGGCCGTCCTCAACCTCGTGATCAATGCGCGGGACGCAATCCCCGGCGCGGGCCAGGTCACCATCGAGGCCTCTGCGGTGACGCTCGACCGCGACTACGCCGCTGTCCAGGGTGACGTGCGCCCGGGCCGCTATCTGCTGATCGCGGTGTCGGACACCGGTGGCGGCATAGGGCCCGAGCATCTGCAGCGTGTCTTTGAGCCGTTCTTCTCCACCAAGGGCAAGGACCAGGGCAGCGGTCTCGGGCTGAGCATGGTGCACGGCTTCGTGAAGCAGTCCGGCGGGCATGTTGCCATCTACTCGGAGCTCGGCTACGGCACAACGGTGCGGGTCTACCTGCCGGTGGCAGAGAGCGCGCAGGAGGCGGCGGCCATGCCCGCCGCGCCGGCGCCCGTGGAGCCGGCCAGTGGCGAGATCGTGCTGCTCGTGGAAGACGACGCTCTGGTGCGTGAGCACGTCGAGAATGTGCTCCGTGGTCTGGGCTACGACGTCCGCACCGCCGCCGATGGAGCCGAGGCGCTGGCGACGCTCCAGCGCGAGCCGGCCGTGGATCTGCTGTTCACCGATGTGGTGATGCCGGGTGGTCTGTCCGGGCCGGAGCTTGCCCGCGCCGTCCGCGAGCGGCGCCCCGAGCTGCCGGTGCTCTTCACCTCCGGCTACACCCAGCAGGCGGTGATGCGCGACGGGCGTCTTGAATCCGGAGTGCGGATGCTGCAGAAGCCCTACCGCCGGGCCGAGCTCGCCGCCAAGCTGCGCGAAGCGCTCGGCCGGACTCACCCGGCGGAACGCCGCCGGGACTGACTGTCCGCAACGCGGCGGCACCACGTAGACTGCCGGCACGAGAGCACGGCCCGGCGGCCAACATGACAACTCAGCGACTGGAGAGACAGGCAATGCGTGAATACAGACTGGCCGCGATTCCCGGCGACGGGATCGGTACCGAGGTCATCGCCGCGGGGCTGGAGGTGCTGGACCTCGTCTCCGCCCTCGATGGCGGCTTCCGCTTCGAGGCCGAGCATCTCCCGTGGAGCTCGGAGTATTACCTGAAGCACGGGTACTACATTCCCGCGGGCGGGGTGGACTATCTCAAGGGCTTCGACGCCATCTTCTTCGGCGCTGTCGGCAGTCAGCAGGTGCCGGACCACGTCTCGCTCTGGGGCCTGCGCCTGCCCATCGCCCAGGGGCTCGACCAGTACGCCAACGTCCGGCCCGCCCGTGTGCTGCCCGGCGTGGGCAGCCCGCTGAAGCGCAGCGAGGGCGTGGACTGGGTGATCATCCGCGAGAACTCCGAGGGCGAGTACGCCGGCAATGGCGGACGCACGCATCAGGGTTTTCCCCATGAGGTGGGCACCGAAACCGCCGTATTCACCCGGGCCGGGGTCGAGCGCATCCACCGCTTCGCCTTCGAGCTCGCCCGTACCCGCGAGCGCAAGCACCTCACGCTGGTCACCAAATCCAACGCCCAGCGCTACGGCATGGTGCTCTGGGACGAGGTCTTCGCCGAGGTCGCGGGGGACTACCCGGACGTCACCACGGACCGCGAGCTCGTGGACGCAGTGACCACCCGCATGGTGGCGAAGCCGCAGAGCCTGGACGTGCTCGTCGCCACCAATCTGCACGCCGACATCCTCTCCGATCTGGCCGCCGCACTGTCCGGCAGCCTGGGCATTGCGCCTACCGCCAACCTCAATCCCGAGCGGCAGTTCCCGTCCATGTTCGAGCCGATCCACGGCTCGGCCTTCGACATCGCCGGCAAGGGGCTCGCCAACCCGGTGGCGACGTTCTGGACGGCCGTGATGATGCTGGAGCACCTCGGCGAGGACGCGGCCGCGACGCGCCTCATGGCCGCCATAGAGTCCGTTACCGCCGCCGGCGTGCTGACCGGAGACCTGGGCGGCACTGCGACCACCGCAGAGGTGACCCAGGCCGTGTGCGAGCGGCTGCGCGCCGCGTACGGTGCCACCGAAGAAGCGGACGCCCAGCGCAGCGCCTCCTGACGCGCAAGGCGAGGGCGGGCCGGCGGCCATCCCCGGACCGCTGGCCCGCGTCCGGACCGCGATCGATTCCGAGGCTCCAGCGGCAGCCTGAGCGGTAGCCCGCGTGTCTCACCGGCTCGCGAACCGAGGGCGCGGAGATGCCGGGCAGGCGTACTCGACGGTAAGCCGAGCGCCCGGGCCGAGCGCAACACCGGACTGCCCGCGAGATTCGCGCCCGCAGCGGCGAATCGGTGAGACATGAAGGCTTACTCGGCAACCGCGGCCGCGCAGCACGAAGGCGAAGACCCGCCAGCCTATGAATTCCGGATGACGACGTCGCGGCGGGCGTCCGAACGCCATGCCCGAAGCCGCTTCGTCGCACCTGGACGGCATTTAACATAATATGTATTACACGCACTCATGCCACTGCGGTTGGGCTAGCTTCTCAGCCAACGGTGCTTGACTGTTGGGGAAACTGGGGACACAACTAAAGATTCGAACGTCCCGCAACAGATGGTTCTAACTAGCAACTAAAACTTCTAACTTGTCTCATAAAAACACGAGATCATTAAAATTAAATACCAAGACAACAACCAAACCTTACAAGTGTGTGCTTTGGGAACCAACCAAGCGGCATGGCTACGTCAATAGTTTCAGTGTAGCCTCCCTGTCCGCTCAATTCACATCGAGGTAAGTGGCCTCCACAAGGGCATCAACCAAATCCTGCGGCAGCTGCAGGTCGTCCGTATCCAAAAAGCTCAGCTGATTAAGTAGCTCCCGACAGAATGGCATGAACGCCCCCATTCCAACCTGTAGTCGCCCGCGTTTGCCGTCCCCCAAACCGTAATAATGACGGAATCGATCCCAGACTCTTGATGCATGTGTACGCAGGCGCCATCCGGCAGCATAGGCGGCCGGGACGTGCGCCTGCGTAACCGTTGCGCCTTCGACGTTGGCGTGCTCTTCGGAGTCATCCATCACACGGAAAACCGCTTCCACGTCCTGTATGTCGCGTATACCCCGGAAGGCGTGTATGCGCTGCATAAATCTTCCGACGATCTGATACTGCTTCAGTTCGATGTAGGCTGCGCGTGCGCCGAGCAACTCCGGCTGGCCGAAAAGGAGTGTCGTCAACTGAACTGCTCGGCGATCGAGCCGATTGTGGATGTCCATCAGCCAATGGTACGTGCGCTCGGTCAGCCATTGCGCGTCGTCGACTATGAGCACGACACGGTCAGCTTCATGCTCCTGTGCCGCGAGTGCGATGAACTCGATGAGGCGCTCTTCCTTGATATTGGCTCTCCCCTTGGTACTCAGAAAGTGTCCGATATCGGTGAGAAATCGCTGGAGAAAGACGTTTTTTGTCGGGAAAGCTTCCGCGGGGCACTGAAACGTATATACCGGGACTCGATGGTCATACTCGCGCTCAAGTAATGGAACGATGATGCGAATGGCGGACGTCTTTCCAATCCTCGGTGGTGCGTAAATGACTCCACCTGGCTGATCAAGCGTCATCCACGTCAGGATGGCATTCAGAGCCTCCTCGATTGGCAGAGTGGGCATCCCATAGCTGGGTTTCTGAAAGGGGTGGACAATACATCGAGTACCGGAACTGCCCATCAGCATCTCGGCTCACTTTTTGATGATAGAGGTCCATGGGCGAAGGGGCCGGACAGGAGACCTGGCGTCCGCGGTCCCCCGATGATTGCTGTTATGGGGCGCGGGCATCGATGTGGCGTCGGCATATTCGGTTTGACCCGCGTCCCCGTATTCGCTCTGCGTCGACACTTGCCTGGAAGAGAACCTTGGGCCACTCATTTCGCGAGCAATTTCAATAACGTGGTTAGCGTTCTTGCCAGTATCCAGCGTTTTGCGACCGAGGTGTTCGAGATAGCGTTGAACCGGATCGTCATGCGCTCCAACCCGCAGCTTCGCCTGTCGGCACGCGCCCGCAATCGCCTTGCGCGTCCGCAATGAGTGTGGTGTAAGCCCCCAACCGCCCTCCGCTTGGAGGCGGCCAATATAGGCCCCTGTACGCCCGAAATAAACGTCGACAAATCGCACATCGTCCGTATCTACCGCGAGGCGAACCTTCTCTCCAATTAGACTTGGAATTGCTTTCAGGTAAGGACTGCTGTAATCAGCATAGGCGTAGCGGATATAGGGCCGGTTGGAGTTCTTGTCGCGTGCGCGTATGGTGGCATTCACCCACTGACGCGTGAGGCGAAACGTTTCGATACCTTGACTTGACAGGCGACGGATCATGGGGCCAAGTTGGCGCTCGGAATTCCGCATGTATTCGAGAGGCGACTGTCCATTTACTGAATTGGCCCTTGCATTGTAATTGGCGAGGATGACGTCGATCAGGTCTTCGATGTGCGCTAGGTCAACACCATGGGTCAGCGCCGCGTTCTGGTCGTCCGTCCGTCGTGGATCACTCGGACCACTGCCGGTAGTTGTCGGCAAGCGGTGAATTTGGCTGGCGAACGTCCTGAATAGACGCTCGACGTCATTGCGGACTTCAGGAACCCCAGGCGGTCCGAAATGCGCTAGTGCGTGTAATTGTTTGACAATTGCGGTGACAACGGCGTGGGATCGGTGGGAGAGCGCATTGTCGAGTTGTAGAACGTCGAAGAGTGCGCCTCGGTAACCTAGGATCAGTCCGGAGGGGAACCCGGCGTCGTGCTGGTACACCACACCGGGGGCTGTCAGGCGCCGCGGCGTCCAAGGGAGAATCGCGTTACGGATAGCACTGAGGACATCATCTGCCGTGTACTCGCTATGCAGCGATAGATGATGGCCCAGCGCCGCCCGGCTGGCTGTGTCGACTACGACCAGCAGCCACAATCTGGGCAAGAGCACTCGGACCGGTACCATCCAAGGGCCGCTGATCAGCGCCGAACAGTGGGTATCTATTAGGTGCGCGTCCAGCTGGCAGACCGCGAGGGGGCGTCTATGGGCGCGCAGGATGGCAGGCGCGCGGCCCTCGTGTTTGCCGGTCAAGGAACTGCCAGGAGGCGGAGGTGACTTGGCGTGCGGTTGATCGCGCAGCGTGTGGAGATACCGGCGCAGGGACTCACGAGCCTGACTGCGAGGGGCTAACGGATACTCGTCGTGCTTGATACCCGCCTCGCGGCAGGCAGCGAGAAACTCATTATGCAGCGCGTCCAGAGGCATTCGCCTCCCGGGACGACCGCTGATAGTGGCATGCTTGCGATACAGCTTATCGACCGTTTTCTTGATATTGGGGAAACGTCGAAACAGTTCTTGCAGTGCCCCGGACCCGGGGTGGATTGGGCTCGCGACGCTGCGCCGTTGCCGATATGGCTTCACACGGGTTCCCGGGATCAACGCGCGGAAGCCATATAGTGAGTGGTCGGGGTGCCTGGTGAGGCAGCGCCCTATTAGCCGGATGACCTCGGGTGCCAGGATCCCGGTGTCGCGAGCGATGATCGGGGCCGGTACGTTGTTCCAGTAATCCAGTACAGCCCTTCTCCGCCTGCGATAGAGGTCGCGGTTTGTCGGCTCCAATGCGGCCTCGTACGTCTGGCCACGCTGCCGGGTCCAATTCCTCCGGTGCCAGGTCACCGACGACCTCACTCAGCCGCCGGCGAGTCACAACCCGTTCTCCTTATCTTAAGCGCGCGCCCGATCGGGGCCTTGTCGAGATCGGCCACCGCAGCTCCGCGGTACATGAGTGCCGCTGCGGCACTCAGCACCTCACCCGAGTCCGTGTCGGCGAACAGGCCCAACAGTTCATCGAGTGTGATCGCGTCCTCGACCCGCAGCGATGTCAGGACCTCATCCTCCAGCGTCGCCCGACCCTCGGCCTGCGCTTGAGCGACGAGCGGATGTAGCTGCATCAGGTTCTCAAGACGCTGCCGATTGGGGGCCAGCGTTCGGGAAGTTACGAGCTCGACCCCACAGCCATGGTGCCGTGCCCACGTCTCGACCGCGGGCCAGTGCGCAGGGGCGCGCGATGGGGTATCGAGCTCCTTGATCTCTTTGTCCGTCGCAACATCCCAGAAACACTCGCTGCCGCCGACGGCCCGTGTCCAAAGGGCGAGCTGACGGGTCCGACCCTGCGCGAGTGGCACCACACCGCTGTCCGGGTCCTCGCAGAGGGCCTCAATCTGGGGGTCCCACTCCTTGAGTAGCCACCACTGATAGCGTGCGGCGGAGTAGAGCCGGCACACCCGGCCGCTCTTCACGCTCCAAGCGATGTATTCATCACGGCCTGCACCGTAAGAAGCTGGGCGCTTGGTGGGTGAAGGGGCATGCAGCGTTTCGCGCACGAACCGCATGCGTCATGTCCTCCCGGGCGGCGTCTTTGCCGCACGCTCGAGCATGCGCGAGACAAACTGAGGTCGATCCGGTAACCCTCGGATATAACTCTGGAATACGTTGTGACTGCGATGGCGGGAGCGCTCCTGGACCTCGGCCGGTATCTCGCCGGCCGCGATCGTGTCGATGATCAGACCCGCGCGGAAGCTGTGCGAGCTGAAGGCCCCCGCCCCCGGGACGCCAGCGGCCAGCAGGCGATCGCGCAGAATCACGCTCAGGCTGTCGTCGTGCAGGCACTCCGCGCCGACGTTGCCCCAGCGGTCGACGCGCCGGAAAACAGGGCCGTCATGAATGGCCGCGGCTTGGAGCCACGCCTCGAGCGCTGCCACCGCGCAGGGCGCGGCATCGATCCGAGGGATCCCGAGATAGGTACCCCGCCCCTCGGGGTCGGTCTTGGAGGTGTCGATGCGCACGGACAGGCCGTCCGCGTCGAAGTGCAGATCGTCGAGGCGCAGGCGGGTGAGCTCCGAGCGGCGCGTGCCGAGGGTCCAGGCGAGGAGCACCAGGGCCCGATCGCGCACGTCTCGCAGCTCGCCCCCGAGTGCGGCGAGCAGCTGCGCGATGTGGCCGTGGCGAAGGGGCTGTGCCTGACGTGTGCGCCAGCGTGCCCGCGCCTCCGGCGTGGCCTCGCGGCCCTGGGTGCGCGCGATGCCCCGCAGCACGCGCCGTACCGCCGGGCTGTGGCCTGGCGGCGGGCAGTCCGCGAGCGCGTTCCAGCTGTTCACCGCGGCGACGCGGCGGCGCAGCGTTGCCATCCGCAGCGCAGGGGCGCACTCGGCGAGGTAGGCGGCGAGCTGCTCGGGCGGTGTGCCCGGCGCCTCCTGATCGGGGAGCCACCGCGGCGCACCCTCCCACTCGGGCAGGAATCCGCCGTGGGCCACGAAGTCTCTAAGATCGGCGGCGTAGGCGCGCCGGGTGTTCGCCGCCATGGCGTGGTCGCGGTAGTGCGCCACCGGCGTCTCGTCGGCCGCCACAGCCAGCTCACCGCGCGCCGAGGAGCGCGAATCGCCGCTCGCGTCGCTCACCGCCAGGCCCCCTGCTCTGCCGTCGATACTGACCCCGGATAATCGTCCTTATCCGGGGTCAGTATCGACGGCGCCGCCACCGTGCCGTGGATGGCGGGTCGAGGGGTGAGACGGGTGCGCGGGCGCTCGGTGATCGGGGTCATCGGTGTGCTCAGCATGAGGTGGGTCTGAACACGACCATAGCGCGCGGCCCAAGAAAGTCAATGAAGTGTGGCTCGTAAGCGCCTGATTTATTTTATTATTTATTAATGTTAATTAACCCTATCCTGTTGATTCTTCGACCATGATCGGACTCCGAAGTCACCGCGATTCGCGCCCACGCAGGCACGACCGCGCCTGGTGGATGGCGCGGCTACTGCCAGCGGGAGCCCGGCCGAGCAGTGACGCTCCGAGGGCGGTGTCGGACTTCTCGGCGACCTTGCTGAGCGCCGGTCGAAACAGCTCCTCCCGTGGCCGCTTGGATCACATAGCGGCGTTGTTTGCACTGCGGTTACCTCGGCCGACTGCAGCCAAAGCTCCTGGCATGGAGTCTATAGAGGACCGAACACCGAAATATCAGGCCAACAGTCTCTCCCCGGCCGGCGCCGTGGCTCTGGGGACTGGTGTGATGATCCACGCCGGCATCTTCGCGCTGACCGGGCAGATGGCAGCGATGACGGGCGCCTGGTTCCCGCTGGCCTTTCGCTCCGCAGCGCTGATCGTTGCTTTCAGCGCCTACGTCTAAGTCCGGATGTCAGCCTCCTATGCCTCGGTGGGCAGTATCGCAATGTACCTGGAGAAGGCCTACGGCTGTACCCTGCCGACGGCGCTCGACGCCCTGCTGATGTACTTCTCTAGGGTCATCGCCCAGAGTTTTCTGGCGCAGACGTTCAACTCGTACACGCTCCAGCTGTCCGACATCGATGCCGCGAGCTGGCTCGTCTCCGTCCTCGGCGCGGGGCTGCTGCTCACGGCCTTGCTAATCACCCTAACGTATCGGCAAATCGCCTGGTTGAGGGCATCGCATCGGCTCTGGGCGTCATCAAGATCGGGCGTACGGTGCTGCTTGGCGTCGTTGGCATCCTGGTGGCCGAATCGTTAGAGGTGGATTTCACCGTCGTGGCGAGTCAGGCGCCGAATCAAGACCTTCAGCTAAAGTGTTGACAATCCGGTATACGCTGACGCGAGAGCGCTGTCGCACGAAGGCTTCCGAGGTGACGTGTTAGTGATGCCCTGCCAAAATTTGGCAGGGAGCCATTTCCCCGGGAGGTGATCCCCCTTCGCGGCTTTTTGCCCCAGAGGGCGTTGTTACCCTGGCGCCAAGGTTCGCTCCGAAAATGGATTGAGCACCTGTACGCCGGAGCCGGCGAAATGCTGATCGTTGCGCATAACGACGATCAGTACTTAGAGTGCCGCTCACGTGATTACGAAGCCGACCAGCGCCTCACATGGGACAGTATCGCGCCTGCAACAGAAAGCAGTGTAAGCCCCCAAAACAACCAGGTTATGGGACTCGAGAAGAAAATTCCGAAATCGCCCTGCCCCATCAGCAAGCCCTTGCGGAAGTTGTCCTCGAGTAGCGGGCCGAGAACGAACGCGATAAGGAACGGCGCGCGTGGCAGACCACTGTATATCATCAGCATCGCAAGCGGTCCCATGATCCCCATGATCATGACATCAAAGATGCTGTTGTTGACCGCATATGCCCCATAAACGCATAGGACGAGGATCCCTGGCATGAGGAGGGAGGAGCGCATGGAAACGATCCGCCCGAGAATCGGGATCGCCAGACGACCGACGAGCAAGAGCAAGGCCGAACCGGCGAGCAGCCCGATGAACAGCGAATAGATGATATCGATGTTGTTCTGGAAAAGCAGTGGCCCTGGCTGCAGGCCATGAATCATGAATGCACCAAGAATAACCGCCGTAATCACGTCCCCGGGGATCCCGAGCGCCAGAAGGGGGATCATCGTGGCCCCACCGACGCTGCTGTTCCCAGACTCGGCTGCGGCGACACCATCGATGTTGCCCTTTCCGAACGAATCGGGGTCAGGCGAACGGCGCCTCGCCTCACTGTAGGAGAGGAACGCGGCCGGCGTCGCGCCGAGCCCGGGTATCACACCCAGGACAACGCCAAGAGCACTACCGCGCAAAACCGTCTGCCAGTGCTTCAGGAACTCGGAAACGCTAAGCCGCGCATCGCCGAGTGCGGCGACGGCCATCTTGCCGGTCGCCGAGCCCTGAAATATCCGCAACACCTCCGGCAGTGCGAAAAGCCCGATCAACACAGGAACGAGACTGACTCCACCGCGCAGCGGTGTGACGTCAAACGCGAACCGTGGCGTGCCGACGATGAGATCAGTGCCAACCGTGGCCAGTAGAAGTCCCAGCGCCGCGGCAATCACGCCCTTCAACAGATTCTCGCCGGCAACCCCCGAGACGATGGTGAGTGAGAAGACAACCAGGGTGAACAGCTCGGGCGCCCCGAACTGCAAAGCGAACTTGGCGAGCCATGCCGCAAGAAGGATCAGGACGAGATTCGAGATAAGGTCGCCGACAACTGATGCGTAAAGCGCTGTCTGGAGCGCTATGCGGGCCTTGCCCTGGCGTGCGAGGGGGTTGCCGTCAAGGAGCGTACATGACGCTGCCGGTGTTCCCGGCGTGTTGATCAGCACGGCACTGATCGACCCGCCGTACATGCCTCCCTTGTAGACGCCAAGCAGCAGGAGGATCGCGGCAACCGGCGGCATCGTAAAGGTGAACGGCAGCACCACCGCAACGGCCATGACCGTACTCATGCCCGGAATGGCTCCGATGGCAACGCCGATCAATACGCCACTGACCAGTGCGATGAGGCTCGCCGGCTCGGCGAACAGCAGAAAACCGGCTCCCAGGTCGTTCAGCATTGCGCGTCTTCCACCACCGTTACATCAGCCACGAGACAGGCCCCAGCGGCACTAGAACATCAGCGAGGTGGATGAAGAACAGAGTGAGCAACAGTGGCATGAGTACGGCTGAGAGCAACAGAATCCCATAGCGGCGCTCTCCAGCCAGCAGCCCGTATGCAACGAACGCCATCGTGGAGGGAATGAGCAGGCCGAACTGCACGCATGCCGCGTAGTAGGGGACGAGAAGCGCGAGGCTCGCCCAGAAGCGCCACGACGCGGCCTTGCTCAGTGATACGGCATCCATTGCTGCTACCGGGTTCCGCGCCGTTTGCGGTACGGCCTTCAGCGCCAGTGCCGCTCCGGCGAGAAGCAGGATTACGGCCAGGACCTTTGGCCAGAATGCCGGGGAATGCGCGAGATTGCCCGCGCTGTAGGGTGCACTCGTGCCGGCGGGGATGATCCACACGATCAGGGCCACACCCACGAGCACCATTACGAGCCCGGTAAATAGGTCGCGCATCGCCACCTCGCCAAGGGTCCGGATGAAATCCGCCACCGGCCGCAGGAAGTGCAGCCGGCTGGCGCCTGGGGAACGCGGCCGCATTCACCCGCCGAGGGTGAATGCGGCCGCGCCGCCATGGCGTGCAGTTCACAGATCCAGCCGCTCGACCAGATCCTCGAAGCCCTGGCGCTGTTCCCTTGCGAACTCCCGGCTTGCTTGCGGGGAACGGATATTGGGGATTGAGCCCAGCTCCCTCACCTTCTCCTGCCAGCGCTCGTCAGTCTTGACCTCCTGCATCAACTCCACGAGGACCGTGTGCGCCTCGTCGTTCATGTTCGGTGGTCCAACGAGAGCACTCCAGCCCACCAGATTCTCGAGGCCCGGATGGCCCAGCTCCGAGACGGTCGGCACGTCGGGCAGATCCTCGTTGCGCTCCTCCGAGGTCACCAGCAGCGGCTGCACCTGCCCACTCTGAATCTGCTGGAGCATGGGGGCGAGGTTGCCGCAGAAGAAGTCGATATGCCCGCCTGCCACGGCGCTCAAGGCAGGCCCCTCACCTTCGTCCGGGACATGCGTTGCCGCCGCCGCGGGGTTATCGAAGCCCATAGCCTCAAGCAACCGCAGTGCAGCGAACTGGTTAAGCGAACCGATACCCGATGAGTTGTACGTCACGCTGCCCGGTGAGGCCTCGATTGCCTCCTTGAGGCCGGCGAGATCGGAGTACGGCTTGTCGGGTCCGGTCACGCAGGCAAAGGGATCCGTCGAGAGCAATCCGACATAGGTGAACCCATCAGGATCGTAGGGGACGTCCCGCAGCGCGGGGCCGACAGCAAGCGTTGCGACCCGACCTAGAAGCAGCTTATAGCCGTTCGGCTCCGCGCTGTAGACATGCTGTGAGCCCACAACACCGCCAGCACCCGCTCGGTTCTGGACCACGATGTTGCCGTCGAGATGCCGCTCGGCCGCCTCCGCAAAGGTGCGCGCCGCAAGATCGGATGATCCGCCGGGGCCATAGGAGACGGTGATTTCGATGGGCCGTTCCGGAAATCCCTCCTGCGCCCCGGCCACGGCCGGTACCAGGGCGGCAGCAGCCGCAGTGCTGACGAGGCACATAGCAAACAGTCCCCGTCCGGCGGTGTTCCGCATGACACTCATGGTTCTCTCCTCTGCACGCTTCGAGTGATGGATGCTTTTCTTGTTTTTCTTCGCTGCCGGTGTACCCGGTCGCAGTCGGGCCAAGCCACCGTGAGATTGGGTTCAGAACGCCGCCACCTGGCCATCGGCGCGGGTCTCGGAGCCTCCGACGAGAACGCCATCGTGATTGCGCCAGATGATCTGACCCCGGCCGAAACCGGTATCGTCTGCTGCCACCGATATGTCGTGACCGCGAGCCAGAAGGGATTTGACGACGTGGGCGGGCATGCTCTGCTCGACCTGCACACTCCGCCCCCCTGTCCAGCGCCAGCGCGGCGCATCCAGGGCGGCCTGCGGGTGCAGGCGGTAATCGACGGTATTCAGCACCATCTGCATATGCCCCTGGGGCTGCATGAAGGCGCCCATCACGCCGAATGGTCCCACCGGTTCGCCGTCAGCGCGCCCGAGAAACCCGGGCATGATGGTGTGATAGGGACGCTTGCCGGGCGCAAGCTCGTTCGGGTGCCCGCGCTCCAGGGAGAAGCCACAGCCCCGATTGTGGAGGGCAATGCCGGTCCCCGGCACGAGCAGGCCACTGCCGAAGCCCTGATAGTTCGACTGGATGAAGCTCACCATCATGCCCTCGCCATCGGCCGCGGCGAGATAGACGGTATCGCCCGTGCCGGGCATACCCGCGACCGGGTCGCTCGCCTCCTCACCGATCGCCCCTCGCCTTCGCGCGATGTACGCGTCCGCGAGCATCGAATCGCTCGACACCTGCATCGTGCCCGGCTCGCCGATATGAGCGAGCGCATCCGCGAAGCCGAGCTTCATCGCCTCGATCTGTAGGTGGAGCCCGTGCTCATCCTCCCGATGGCGCGGAAGGTCCACGCCCTCGAGGATTCCAAGGGCCTGCAGCGCGGCAATCGCCTGGGTGTTCGGCGGGATCTCCCAGACTCGGTATCCGTGGTAGTCGCAGGCGATCGGCTCCACCCATTCGCTGCGATGCGCGGCGAGGTCCTCGCCACGCAGGAAACCGCCGGTCGCGCGGGCAAATTCATCCGTCGCCTCGGCCAGATCGCCCTCATAGAACGCCGTGGCATTCGACTCGGCAATCCGCTTGAGCGTCGTCGCATGGCCTTCACTCGCCCAGCGAGCCCCGGCAACCGGCGCAAACCCGTCGGGAAAGAATACAGTAAGCGTACGACGACCACCCCTTGCGCAGGCCGGCGGATGGTCTAACGCGGCGGGTTGATCTCGTCGGTGCGCTCGCCTTCCTCGAGCGCGAGGTGGACGGCGGCGTCGAGCCGGCGCAGCAGCGCGGCGAGGTTCTCACCCCGGCGACGCCGCAGCATGGCCAGGGCGTTGTGCTCGTCGTTGGCGATGGCGACGACGCCGACCGGGTCGAGGTGGCCGACCGTGATCTGGCCATCCTCCTCGATCAGGGCCTCGATGTTCGGCAGTGCCGGTGGCGGGGGCTCGGTCATGGGATCTTCGCTCAGGCAGCCTGACGGCGATGGTCGCCCAGCTCGGCGGCCAGGTTCCAGGGCAGCAGCGCGTCGATCTCCCGGATCGGATGCTCGGCGATGCGCTCGAGCACCGTACGCAGGTAGGCGAAGGGGTCGAGCCCATTGAGTCGGGCGCTGCCGATGAGGCTGTAGATCAGTGCGGCGCGCTCCCCGCCGTGGTCGGAGCCCATGAACAGGTAGTTCTTGCGCCCGAGGGCGACCGTGCGCAGCGCCCGCTCGGCGGCGTTGTTGTCGATCTCAAGCCGCCCGTCGCCGAGGTAGCGCGCAAGCGCCTCCCAGCGGCCAAGGGCATAGCCCGCTGCCGCGGCGAGCGCGGATTTTGCCGAGAGCGTGCGCAGGATCTCCTCGAGCCAGGTTCTGAGCCCGGCAACGAGCGGGCCGGCGCGGGCCTCGCGGGCAGCGCGGCGCACCTCGGCCGGGCGGCCACGGATCTCGGCCTCCAGCGCGTAGAGCGCGCCGATGCGCGCGAGCGCCTCGCGCGCGAGCGGCGAGTCGGTGGCCGCGGCCACGTCGTGGAACTTGCGGCGCACGTGCGCCCAGCACGCCGCCTCCTCGATGCGCCCGCTGGCGTACAGCGCCCCGAAGCCGGCATAGCCGTCGGCCTGGAGCGTGCCGCGGTAGCCGGCCAGGTGGCGCTGGGGGTGGATGCCCTTGCGGTCGGCGCTGTAGCGGAAGACCACCGCGGGGGCGGCCGCGCCGCCCCAGCCGCGCTCCTCGCGCACGTAGGTCCACAGGCGCGCGGTGCGCGTGCGCCCGCGCCCGGGATCGAGCACCGGCACCGGCGTGTCGTCGGCGTGCAGGCTCGCGCCACCGAGGACGTGGCGCTCCAGCGCCTCGCCGAGCGGGGCGAGCAGCGCGCTCGCCGCGCCCACCCAGTCGGCGAGCGTGGAGCGCTCGATGGCAACGCCCTCGCGGGCATAGATCTGCGCCTGGCGGTAGAGCGGCAGGTGATCGCAGTACTTCGCCACGAGCACGTGGGCGAGCAGCCCCGGGCCGGCGAGCCCTCGGGCGATGGGCCGCTCCGCAGCCGGCGCCTGCACCACCGCCGCGCAGGCGCGGCAGCGCTGCTTGGGGCGCACGTGGCGGATCACCCGGAAGGAGGCCGGTACGTACTCGAGCACCTCCGAGACGTCCTCACCGAAGGTGACCAGCACCCCGCCGCAGCTCGGGCAGGCGCAGGGGCCCTCATGGCGCTGGGTCTCACGCGGCAGGTGCGCCGGCAGCGCCCGCGGGGTGCGCGGCGCGCTCTGCCGTGCCGGCTTGGTGGCAGGGGGAGCCGCCACCGCTTCCCCGGCCGGCTCCCCGCCAAGCGCCTCGATGGCGAGCTCGAGCTGCGCGATCTGCGCCTGCAGCCGCTCCGAGGAGCGCCCGAACTGCATCCGGCGCAGCTTCGCGAGCTGCAGGCGCAGCCGCTCGAGCTCCTCGGCCTGGCGGCGCACCGTCGCCTGCGAGGCGGCAAGCTCCGCGCGGCTCGCGAGCAGCAGCTCGCGCAGCGCCGCGGCGTCGACGGGCAGGGCGTCAGGCGGATGGGGAGTGGTGGATTGCACCGGCTAATTATACCCGGGCAGATCGGCCAAGTCGCTCTTTTTCGGATCGATTCAGGCCGCGCATTGCGGGTCGAAGGTGCGCTGCGGGAGGCGCCAGTCGATGCCCTCGAGCAGCATCGAGAGCTGTGCGGCGGTGAGGTGCACCGCCCCCTCGCGCACCTGCGGCCAGATGAACCGGCCCCGCTCGAGGCGCTTGGCATAGAGGCACAGCCCCTGGCCGTCCCACCAGAGCACCTTGATCCGATCCCCGCGCCGGCCGCGGAAGACGAACAGCTGCCCCGAGAAGGCGTTCTTCGCCAGCGCCTGCTGCACCAGCGCCGCGAGCCCGTCGAAGCCCTTGCGCATGTCGGTCACGCCGGCCACCAGGTAGATGCGCACCCCCGAGGGCAGCGCGATCATCGCCCGAGCACCTCGAGCGCGACGCGCAGGGCCGCGGCGTCCGCCGCGCCGCGCACCACCAGGCGGTGGCCGGCGGCGAGCACGATCTCCAGGCTGCCCGACGGCGCCGCGCTCTTCACCTCCGGCGGCACCGGCGGCGGCTCGGAGGCGGCCAGGCGCACCGGCAGCAGGCTCAGCGCCGAACCCTCACTCGGCGCCCCAAGTTCCCCGAGGCGGTAGAGCCGGCGCCAGCGGAAGAGCTGGTTGGCGTTGACGTCGTGGCGGCGCGCGACCACCGAGACCGAGTCCGGGCCCTCGAGGCTCTCCTCAACGAGGCGGCGCTTGTATTCAATGCTGAAGCGCCGCCGGCGCTGGCGGCTCAGCGTCTGATCCCCATCGATGGTGTCCACCTCGCCTCCAAGTGGGCACCTCACAAGTGCCCGCCTATGCGTGAGCGCTGATCATCGGCGAGGCGACGTCACAACGAGAAGTGGGTGCTGGCCGGACGCTTACAGAATACACGCCACCAGGGCGCATGCTCCGGTCCCGAGCAGTCGGCGAAGACACGCCGCGCCCTTCGCCAGTACTCGGCGACCACCGGGCTCAACGGAACGCCCGCTCCGGCGTACCGGATGGCGGGCGCAAGCACTTCCTCGAAGGGCAGCCGACCGAATCGGGCATGCAGGTCGGCCCAGGCGCGGGGGGTGCCGGGGACGGTCACCGGCGCCCAGCCGTGGGGTGGCAGCTTGCCATCGTCGGCACCCAGTCCCAGCGCCTCCCGCGTGGCTGCGGCCGGCATGCGCCCCGAGCCGTTCAGGCCGTGCAGCGTCTCACCTTCCCAGATTAGGGCGAAGGCATCGCCCCCGATGCCGTTCTGCGTCGGCTCAACGACCGTCAGGGTCGCCGCCGTCGCGATGGCGGCGTCCACCGCGTTGCCGCCGGCACGAAGCATGGCCAGGCCCGCTTCGGCCGCCAGCGGTTGCGACGTGGCAACCATTCCGCCGGTCGCGAACACCGGCTCGCGGGATCGATTGTAGGGGTTGGCGTTAGCGGTCATTGAGGGCATCTCACTCTGTACGTCTCACCCGCCAGCCCACGCGGCTGACCTCGACAGCTGGCCCGAAAGCTAGCGGCAAGGAACCAATGTGTCAAATGGCATTTGCCAGTTACCTATTTTTCATCGATAATTCCGGACCACATCACATTGGTTGCATATTGGTCCCATTATGGTTCCATCACGTAGGTCCCCTGAGCCGCGGGCGGAAAGCTTGCTCGAGCGTCTCCGTGAGCGCGTGCGAGAAACGGATGCCAACGGTGAAAGACGGCTACCGCCAGAACGCGAGCTTGCGCGGGAGCTGGACGTAGGCCGCCGGTCGGTGCGCGACGCGCTCGCGCGTCTGGAGGCCGAGGGGATCATATGGCGCAAGCGCGGCGTCGGCACGGTCATTACCGCCGGTCCGTCCCGGCGCTCGGCACCCATTAGCGTCGACGACATCCGCCGCCACACGAGCCCCGGCGAACTGATGGACTCGCGCTTGGTCCTCGAGCCGGGTATCGCAGCCCTGGCTGCGCTCAACGCGACCTCGGCGGACCTCGAGAACCTCCACCGCTGCCTGGCGCGAACGAAGACGGTCACCGACCATCAGGCCTGGGAGAAGTGGGATGGCGCCCTTCACCAGGCCATTGGCCAGGCGAGCCACAACGGACTCATCGAGCGCCTCTACGATCTGCTGAATGTGGCCAGAAGTCATACGGAATGGGGCCGGCTGCGCAAATCGTCACTCACGCCGCAACTGCAGGCGACCTACACACGCCAGCACGAAGCGGTGATCAAAGCGATCACTGATCGCGACCCCGAGCAGGCCGCCGTCAGCATGCGCGAGCACCTGACCACGGTCAGGAATACGCTCTTCAAGCAGTGGGACTGGGGCGCCGGTGGCGATGTCGGCGCGCGGTGATCCCGGTTACGAACGAGTCCTGCACCATCACAAGAGGAAAAGGCGAACCATGGGCGCGGAACAGATCCAGCTCTACCTCTACTTCGCGGGCGCCATGGCAGTGGCCGGCGTAGCCGCCGGGCTTCTTGCCGGCCTTCTCGGCGTCGGTGGCGGGATCATCATCGTTCCCGTGCTCTTTCAGGCATTCGCGGGGCTGGACGTGGATCCCGCGATTCGCATGCACCTCGCGGTCGGGACCTCTCTCGCGACCATTGTGTTCACAGCCTCAACGTCCTCCCGCTCCCATTGGCGACGCGGGTCAGTGGACGTCGCGCTTTTGCGGTCCTGGGGGCCGTGGATCTTCGCCGGCGCGGTATTCGGGATGGCCCTCTTCGGTAACGTAAACTCGGCTGTACTGACCTTGATCTTCGCCTGCGCCGCCATGGTCGTGGCCGGCTATATGATCTGGACAGCCAACGCTAGCACCGCGGTAGGCAATGCCCTGCCCGGTACGCCCGGACGGCAGAGCCTTGCCCTGGGAATCGGCGGCCTCTCCGCCGTTATGGGAATCGGCGGCGGAACTCTAAGCGTGCCCGTGCTCAGCCTCTTCAGCTTTCCAGTCAGGCGTGCCATCGGTACCGCAGCCGCCGTCGGCCTGATCATTGCCATCCCCGGAACGCTCGGAGCGGTCGCTGCCGGAATCGGCGACCCGCGGCTACCGCCGTTCAGTATCGGCTACGTCAACATTCTGGGGTTCGCGTTGCTCGTGCCGTTGACTGCGTCCCTCGCGCCCATTGGCGCGAGACTGGCCCACACGATACCCGCAAAGGCCCTTCGTTACGCCTTTGGGGCATTCCTGCTGACCTCTGCCGGCAACATGGTCTGGAAGACCCTTTACTGACTTGGCTGCTTTCGAGGCGCTGCGCCTGCTCCAACCAAACCTGGATACCGGGAACTCGGCTATGTGATCAAGGAGTACGATGCCGTAGGTGCCGTCGGGGATTGCGCCGCTGGCGACGAGCTAACCGCGCCCAATACGCGGCGGAGTCCACCTTCCGCTACTGCGCCGCATGGGCGGGCGCCACTTGGAGCGCGAGGCAATCGAGAGGCGCCCGATAGTGATCCATATCGAAGAGGGCGGCGAGGTGCGACGGGGGCCTGGCGGTCGCCGCGGTGGGACATAGCGCCAAGCTCTCGGAGAACAGTTCGGTGGACATGGGAGTGTGCATCGCCAGGGATATCGAGCGCGGTGAGGTACCCCAAGACATCTACCAAGCGGGGCAAGGCGGCGGCAGCGCGCCGCGCCCACGGTCGACCGTTCAGGCCGTGTAGGAGCTTTGCGCAGTTGCTGAGGACGACGACGCGATTGCGTGGCAGCGAATCTCGACCGGCAGCGAGGTGCACTGCGAACGGAGACGACCCCACGACCGGCGATCCGGGGCGCGGCGGAGGCGCCGGCGCCGGGCACCTTGTGGACTGTATGCGGTATTTCTCCCCCAAAGGCGTCTCTCGGGCGCTACCGGTGTGCCGGCCCGCCAAGGCGCATTATCCAGGGCTTTCCACCAACGAGCATGGGAATCCCGCTGTTGCCGACTTTCGCTACCGGCTGAATACAGATGGCGCAGCGCGTCTGCTCCAGCGCGTGGGCTCGAATCGCACCCATGAGCTCTCGGGTGCCGCGCAGACTCAGGAGTAGGCCGAGGAATACGAGGCGATCAAGTCGGCACCGATGCTCACTGATTCAGAAAAACCCATGTCGCGATGAATCCGTGACACATATGGCCCGACTTGCGTGGCTTGGGTCCTATTGGTAACGCTCGAAGGGGAAAAAATCATGCGCCTACACCATTACAGGGACAAAGGCCGCTCAACCATCGGTGGGCCGCACGGTGTTCCCAGATACCGTAGAGATTGAGCAGCGCGCGGCGCGCGCCAACTCGAAGACTTTCTGGTGGGACTTGCGACGATTACATTGCGCCGGATGGGGCCCTCCTCACTACGCTCCTCGATCGCCCCCGGCACAGTAGATGTCGAAGTCCGGGAAGCAGATTTTCAAGATCTACGGTGTTCACTCCAGCCGTGAAGGGGAATGCATGATAGCGGCGTTCGAGCGCTTGGCCGGCGTAGGTCTCCGCGAGCAAGGCCCAGCCTGGGTGGTAGGACTCGGACATGGCGCAACGCACTGGATTGCCGCCACCTTCTACCTATTGTTGCCCTATCTCCAGAGCGACCTCGGCTTCACCTACAGTGAGGCTGGCCTGCTCGTCTCCATGTTCCACGCCATGGCGTTCGCTGCCAACTTTGGCAGTGGGATGCTCGTGGACCTGGTTGGGAGGCGTGTGCTTGTCCAGGTAGTGGCCTTGGTGGTCGGTGCCCTGGCTCTGATGCTGTTCGGGCTCGCTGGTGGACTGGTGGCGCTGGGGGCATTGGTAGCCATGATCGGCGCGACGAACAACCTCTGGCACCCGGCCGCCATCTCCTTTCTCTCCGGTGCCTACCCGGGCAATCGCGGCTTTGCTCTGTCCGTTCACACCCTCGGTGCGACCCTGGGCGACAGCCTGGCGCCGATCTGCATCGGCGCACTGTTGGCCGCCCTGACATGGCAACAGGCCGCGCTGTGGGGCGGCGTGCCCGCGTTGCTAATGGCCGCCACCATTGCAATCGTGCTGGGTCGGGCGAGCACGGGAGTTGAGGCCTCACCGACAGGGGGGATGACGGCCAGACATTACTTCCGCGGTCTGCGCCAGATGTTCACCCATCGCCCAACCATCGGCCTATGCCTAATGACGGGCTTTCGCTCCATGACGCAGAACGGCCTACTGATGTTCATCCCTATCTACCTAGCGAACGTGCTGAAGGTCGGACCGTTGATGACCGGCATTGGCATCTTTGCGCTGCAGGCCGGTGGTTTCATCGCCGGACCGGCAGCCGGTGCATGGTCCGACCGCATCGGCCGTCGCCCCATCGTCCTTGCCTGTGCCACCGGAACGACGCTTGTGATCGTGTTCCTAGCCCTCGCCCGAAATCAGTACGTATTCATAGTCGGTGTCTCGGTGCTCGGCTTTGTGCTGTTCGCGATCCGGCCAGTGGTCCACAGCTGGATGATGGACATTACGCCCGCCCGGCTGCATGGCAGTGCCGTCAGCGCCATGTTTGGCATGCAGTCGGGCCTCTCGCTGATCGTCCCTCTCGCGGGCGGCTGGTTAGCCGACCGCCATGGCGTCGGGGCGGTTTTCTATCTGCTGGCCATCACCATGCTCGCGGCAAATGTGCTGGTCGCGACGCTCCCTAACGCCGCGCCGGGGCGAGCAACGGAAGTGAGTGGCCGTGACTAGATGTGGGTGGCCTGTGCCTTAAGGCCGAGGGTGCCGAACCCGCATATACGTACACGGCCACACGGATTCTGAGTCCAGTAGACCTTGGACGAGCCTTACTCAGTCCGCGGGTCGACTTGGCACGTCGCCCGCAAGCATCGCGCTCTGGTCACGAAGCCTTGCATGCAGAAAGTCCAGCAGAGCGCGGATGCGGGCCACGCGGCGCAAATCGGGATGGGTGAGCAGCCAAAGACCAACTGTCAGCTGCGACAGCGGCGGCGTGACCCGTACCAGCGCCGGGTCCGGATCGCCCAGAAAGCACGGTAGCGGTGCGAGCCCGACACCACCGCGCGTGAGCGCATGCATACCTGCAACGCTGTTGCACTGAATCACCGGCTCCACGCCCGGGAGCTCTCGACGTAGCCACCGTGCCGAGCCGAGGTGCGCCAGGCTGTCGTCCGGTGCGATCCAGCACTGCTCCTGAAGAGGCGCCGCAGCACCTCTGTTCTCGAGATACCCGTGACTCGCGTAGACGGCTGTCGCCACCTCCGCGATACGCCGGCCCACCAGGGTTTCGGGCGGATCGGCCGTGGGGCGCAGGGCGACGTCCGCATCGCGCCGGCTCAGGCTCAGGAACGGATTGCCGCTGACGAGCTCCAGACGAATTGCGGGGTTCTCGGCCCGGAAGCCACCGAGCACAGGACCCAGCACCCCGAGCAGGAGCGTGTCGGTGGTGGTGACTCGCACGATGCCGCTCGGGCGCGTGTCGCGACCGGCAAGCCGCCTCTCCAGGGCTTCCACCTCGGTACCCATGCGCTCGGCCAGTGCGAGCGTCTCCTCACCCGCGGGCGTAAGGCTGAAGCCATCGTGGTGGCGGTCGAAAAGCCGCACGCCCAGGCGCGACTCGACCTGCCCAAGGCGGCGGAAGACGGTCGAGGCGTGCACGCGCAGGTGCTCCGCGGCGCCGGCAAGTGTGCCCGCGCTCCCCAGAGCGCGAACGTAGCGGAGATCATCCCACTCGAGCATTGCGCCATTGCAACAGAAGCTTCGATTTCTGCCTATTCCGCATGCGCAAACGCATTCCTACGCTACAGGTCGTCCCATCGGAATAGGAGTAACGCCATGATTGATCGGGATCTCGCCCCTTATGCCACGACGCTGCTGCGCGTCGCGCTTGGCGTGATGTTCCTCGCGCACAGTCTCGTACTGAAGCTCCTGGTGCTCGGCTTGGGGGGCAACGCCGAGCTCTTCAGCTCCCTTGGCCTGCCCTGGTGGCTTGGGCACGTGGTCTTCGCCGCCGAGGTGGTCGGGGGCACGATGCTCGTGGTCGGCATCCAGGCACGTTGGGCGGCGCTCGCCCTCACCCCGATCCCCGCGGGTGCCCTCTGGGCTCACTGGGGCAACGGCTGGATGTTCGGCTACGAAGGCGGAGGCTGGGAGTACCCGCTCTACCTCACGGTGCTTGCCCTCGCCCAATTCCTGCTCGGTGACGGGCGTTTTGCACTGCATCCCTCGCGCACCTTGCCTCAATGGCTGCGGTGTGCGGGATCCCGGCAGGGTGCCGCCGACCACGCAGTGAGCGGAGGTGCAAGCCATGTCTGAGCAGCGCCTCCAGCTCATCAGCCACGACCTCTGCCCCTACGTACAGCGGGCCATGATCACGCTGACCGAAAAGGGTGTCGGACACGAGTGCATCTACATCGACCTCGCCAACAAGCCCGACTGGTTCCGAGCCATCTCGCCGCTGGGGCGCGTGCCGGTCCTACGCGTGGGAGACGCGGTGCTCTTCGAGTCGGCGGTCATCTGCGAGTACCTCGAAGAGACGACGCCCGGGCGGATGCACCCCGAGGATCCGGTGGCGCGTGCCGTGCACCGGGCCTGGATCGAGCACGCATCGGCCACTCTGGCGGCCATTGCGGGGCTCTACGGTGCCCCCGATGCCGAAGCGCACGGCGCCCGTCGCCGCACGCTCCAGGAGCGCCTGGCGTGGCTGGAACGTCAACTGGGCGAAGGGCCGTATTTCGCCGGTGAGCCTTTCCACCTCGTGGACGCCGCCTGGGCGCCGGTCTTCCGCTACCTCGACACCTTCGAGGCTATCGGTGAGCCTGCTCTGCTCGACGGCCTCGAGCGGGTGACCACTTACCGCAGAGCGCTTGCCGCGCGGCCGTCCGTGCGCACGGCCGTGCCGGAAGGCTACCCGGAGCGCCTGCGACTGTTCTTGGCGCGTCGGGAGAGCCCGCTCGGCGCCCTGGCCCGGGCGGCGGCCTGACGCCATGGCTCGCGTACGCGCACTCGTCGAGGGCCGCTGGCATCCGGAGCTCCATGTGGGGGATCCGGCATTGCAGCGGCTGCGGTCGGCCCCTAGCACCTATCGTGATTGGGTCACCCCGAACGGACGCCCAGGCCCCGAAGGCCAACCGGCCCGGCCGGCGGAGCCGGGCCGTTATCACCTGTACGTCTCCTACGCCTGCCCCTGGGCACACCGGGCGATTCTCTACCGACGCCTGAAAGCGCTCGAGTCGGTCGTGTCGATGTCCGTGCTCCATCCCCGCATGGCGGGGCGGGATTCCTGGCGTTTCGAGGACTCCGCTTGGAGCACCGTCGATCACCTGCATGGGCATCGCTTTCTGCACGAGGTCTATGCCCAAGGCGACCCGCACGCCACGACCGTGGTCACCGTACCCATGCTCTGGGACCGGGCCACGGGGACCATCCTCAACCGTGAGTCCGGGGATATTCTGCGCATCCTCGAGCGCGCCTTCGACCACTGGGGCGACGCCTCGGTCCGATTCCGCCCGCCAGGGCTCGCCGGTGAGCTCGAGCGCATGAACGCCTTCGTCCTCCAGCGCGTCTGCACCGCCGTCTACCGGGTGGGATTTGCGGCCTCCCAGGCCGCGAACGATCGGGAGGTGGTGCGGCTGTTCGAGGCACTGGACGCACTCGAGGAGCGCCTGAGCGAGCAACCCTACCTGCTCGACACGTCGGTCACCGAGCCGGACTGGCACCTCTTCTGCACGCTCGTGCGCTTCGATGCCGCCTATCACCCGGCGATGCGCTGCAGCCGCTGGCGCCTCACGGACTACCCGGCGCTCGCCGCCTACACGCGTCGGCTCTACGACTACCCCGGGGTCGCCAGCACCGTCGACCTGGCCGCGATCCGCCTGCACTACTTCGACGACCACCCCGAGATCGACCGCCAGATTCTGCCGGCGCTACCCGCCGAGGACTTCCGTACCGCGCCGGATCCGCTCACCGCGTGACGAAGGAGAGAGACCCGATGATCGAATGGTCCCTTTCTCAAACGTATCACTCGCCCGAAGGCCGCATCCGCTGGGAACGTTTCGGCGAGGGGCATCCCGTGATCCTGCTGCATGGCACGCCGAACTGGTCGGTGATCTGGCGCAACATCGCACCCCGCCTGGCCGAGCGCTGGTCGGTGTATGCCTTCGACTGGCCGGGCTTCGGCACCTCCGATCGCTACCCCGGGCAGAACGTCTCCTGGGACGAACAGCCACGGCGCCTGGTGGAGCTCGTCGCGCATTGGGGCCATGAGCGCCCGGCGATCGTCGCCTTCGACTTCGCGCCGATCTTCGCGCTGCGAGCACAGCTGCTGGAGGGACTGGAGCTCGGCCCCCTGGTGCTCGCCGACGCCGCCGTGATCCCGCCTTTCGTCACCGACTTCTCGCGCCAGGCGCGGGAGAACATCGGCACCTTCAGGCAGCTGCCCACGCACATCGCTGAGGGCATGGTCCGCGCCCACATCGAGCGCACCACGCGGCACCCCATGCCCCCGGAGGTGATCGACGCCTACATGTGGCCGTGGAGCGGCCAGGAAGGCGTTGCCGCGTACTGGCGCGCCGTCGAGTGCTACGACGAACACCTGGCGCGCCCGCTGGTACCGCGCCTTGCGGCGCTGTCTCAGCCGGTCATGGTGTTATGGGGAGAGCACGATGAATGGCTCCCGCCGTCCATGGGCGAGGCTCTGACCGAAGCCATTCCAGGCGCCCGTCTGCGCCACGTCCCGGACGCCGGCCACTTCGCGCAGGAGGACAACCCAGCTGGCTTTGCCGAGGCGATTGCCGAGTTTCTCGAAGAAGTGGGTTATAGATGAGCGCACAACAGCCCGAGAGCGCTGCTCGTGCGGCACCGAAGGTGCTGCACGGCAGCTGTTTGTGCGGTGGTATTCGCTACCGCGTGCACGGCCCGCTGCGGGATGTCGTGCACTGCCACTGCAGCTTCTGTCGCAAGGCGCACGGGGCGGCGTTCCGCACGCGCGCCCGCCTCGCCACGAGGGACCTGGAGTTCGTCGCCGGCAACAATCTGCTAACCTGGTACCGATCCTCGCCGGACCAGCACCGCACCTTCTGTCGCGTCTGCGGGGCGAACCTGATCACCCGCTTCGACCTCCAACCCGGCGAGATCTCGCTTGCGCTCGGGACACTCGACGACGACCCAGGGGTACGCCCTCGTGCCCACCTGCATGTCGCCTCAAAGGCGCCCTGGTACGAGATCACCGACGGGCTGGCGCAGTATCACGCCGGCGAACGCTAGATTCACGCGAAACCCACCCGGGCATTCTGGTCCGAGACAGCGCACTCATCGTTTGTGCGGTGCCGATTACGCCAGGGAGGCGTTGTACCAACGCACGTACCTCCGTTGGGCATGTATCAATACATATCGAGCCCGTTAGGGGCGCTCGCGCACAGCGACACTCCGCGGAGTTCACGGATGAGCCTGTGCGACAATTTCATTGAAGCTAGCGCGTCTCCGAGGGCTCCCCGGCCTGGCTTTTTGAACCATAGGCTCTACCTCTGGACGCCGCTTACCCGCGACGAACCCCGACCGCCTGCCGGCAGGATAACCTTCGCCCGCTGCCGTGAACTTCGCATCCGTCGCGAACGCAGCCGTCTGACGACACCTCATGCCACAAGCGAAGCGAAGCGCGTCATGCAGTGCATGCGCCAGTTGGCTTACGCCATCATCCGCCTTCATCCCGACAACCGAGCCCAGCACCCTGCCACGCTGTGCGTCCGACGTAGACTGGAGCCATCAGCACGGCAAACCGGCCGATAACGCGGCGATCGGAGCACTCAAGCCGCGCACCAAAGTCCCCACCCGCGCTGTAATGTCCCCACACCTGCCACGGGTTCCTGTCGCAAGGCTCCACCAACATTTCTATCAATCTTGTCGATATTACGCGCCAGAATTTCTCGCTTGCCAGTATTCTTTCGACACCGCAATCTATTCCCAGATTACATAGCGTCTCCGACGTTCCGCGCGCCAAGGAGCTTCCGCATATTCCCTCTTCCCGGATGCAGCAGCTTTGTTACTTCTAACTCCGATCCATCAACCGCGACCCGAAGCGACCCTTTTCGGATGGAAGGCGCTCCATGCTTGATCAGATTCATCCCCTCATCCAGCACATTTCCGACCTCCGCGGTGCCATTTTCTGGGCGTCCATCACCTTTGTTTCCGCCGCGGCCGTCGCGATTTCCGTAGCTCCCGTTTTCTGCAGAAGCAGCTCCGTCCGCACGGCCGTGCGCCCCCAATTGTCCACGCTTAACGACGCGATCTGCACGGTGATCCCGATTGCTGTGATCGTTTTCCTACTGCTTGCCGCGATTCAACCCGGGCCCGCAGCAATTCGCATGCCGATAGCCACCCTCGCACCGCTTACCGAAGACACTCGTCATGTGCCACCATCATCTGCTCCATACGAACCTGCCGGAATACACGTGGAGCGTCGCCGTTCTCTACTGTGCGCACCCCTACGTGACCGGCCAGTCAAGCTATCCTTGCTTTCCAGTCTCCGAGGACGAACCGATCCGCGAAGCGCGATACGGCATGCGTCAGACGTCGAGGCGCCGCCCTCGGCCCTTACAAACTATGTACGGGTTCACTCTGCAATGCGCACGTCACGAGCGGTCTGGACGTCGCGGGTATTCCCGAGGCTTTGCTTCGTACCGTTCACACCCTCGACCGAGGGCGCGGCCGAGTTCCCGAACAACAGAAATGCACCTACGGGACAGGCACACCAACGCCCTACCCCCCTCGAACCCCGTTGGGTTGTCGGGCACTCCGGCCATGCACCCATCGCGGAGTTCCTTTGACTCCGATTGATGGCCCATCCCTTGTAGAAAGAGACGAGCATAACTGACCACACAGTACGCGACCCTGTTCAAGCCTCGCACGCCGCCCGGGATTGGCTCACTTCGGCGTTGCACACTCTCACTACGTAGTTGTCACCGGTGCCCTAAGAGACGCGTGCGCTCAATTTCTTCGTAACATCCTATGACCATCAGACTCTCCCGCCACTGCTCCTCCACACCGGTCCAGTATGTGGTGGTTTTCTTGAGCTGCGCCTAGCGCCACTCGCCGCCGTGTTTTCTAGGCGCCGGAAGGGGAATCGGGTAGATACGCCCGCTGACCTCGTAACCATGCACAGTTGCTTGCAGCTGTACGATCACATGCGCAAAGCGGCATGTGTCTTAGTCCGCATTGACTTATTCGCGCTAGGACGCGTCCACGCCAAGCCAGCAATCGGTGCTAAAGTCGCAGGGGTGACGCTGCTTGTCAGCGGTCTAGGTGAATTGGTCCGATTTTAGCTCGAGAAAAAGATCATTCCGATACCGTTACGCGGTTCGTTGTTTCCGCCAGAGGTTGCCTGTCGATCCGGTCCGTCGTGGGATTCCCAGAACCAACCGACCAGTGAAGCTTGTTGGTCGAAGAGCGGCTGCCGGCACTAGATCCCTAGCCAAAAGCGAGTTTTCACCGGCGGTCCAAGGAACTTGGATGGACATGTGCGTGAACAAATCCTCCTGGAGGTAGATGTGGTGTACGACCGTGAGAGACACTCCTCGTCGCCAAAACTAGCGGGTATAAGAGTCATGATTACCCGGCCACAGCCATATTGCGGGCCGCTTGCCTCGGCGCTCGAATCGGCCGGCGCAGATGTTTTTACAGCACCGATGATTCGGCTTCTTCCACCGGCCGACACGGCGACTTTAGACGCGGTTACGAAGAAAGTAGAGGCGTATCATCTACTGCTGTTTTCGAGCCCCGCCGCGGCGGCCGCCGGCATCGCTTACCTGCATGCTCGTGGGCCTCTGCCCGCGCGATTGCTTATCGGCGCGATTGGCCCAGGCACCGCGGCCATGGTCAATAGGTGGGGTTACGAGGTCGATGTATGCGGCAGCACGCCCTTTGACAGTGAAGCCTTTCTATCCTCGTTTCCGTCGGTCGACCTAGAAGAATGGAACATTGCGATATTTCGCGCGCAGAGCGGGCGAAACGTTCTGGCGAACGCGCTCCGCGAACGAGGGGCGCGGGTGACGTTTGTTCAGGTGTACCGAAGAGACGGACCGTCGCAGGCCAACCAGGCCCGTGCGCGAAGCGCGTTGCGCGCCGGAGTCGATGTAATCCTGATCTCAAGCTCCGAGGGGTTTCATAATCTTCTCCGTGCCTTGACCCCACACGATCGGTCGATCATACGCCGCACACTGGTGCTGGCAGGACATCACCGAATCGGTACCGCGGTGCGCAACGCTGGTGTTCCGCGAGTGTTGATCACGGATGACCCGACGGACGCTACGATGGTCGACGCGATGCTGAAATGGAGCGCGTCGCGGAAGGGATTGATACTCAACTGCGAACGATAGCAGCTGACCCCGTAGAGGTCCGTGGCAGCCGCTCGCGAACGTGGTTACGTCGACAGCTTCCCTCCGGAGAGCAACTGGGCGTTGCGCAACACGAAGAGGGGCAATCAGTCATCATGCGTAGGTGTGCAATTCGGGGCGACGGTGCTCGTTATGACTGAGCCAACCGCCAACCGGTCCTAATTCCGGGCAGGTCAGTTAGCGACCTGAAGCGGAAGGAATATTACACGAAATTGAGGGGGTTTGTGCCGGACGCGAGGTACTGAGGGAGATCCGTAAGTGCCGATCGAAGAGCGTGAGTCTGGGAAGACTGGCACTGAAGCTGAGCTAAGCACCCGATCAGTGGCACCGACACTCATGGGAATTTATCGTCAATGATTCCTCCATGTCGGGCCCTCAATGTGGCCGCGGAAAGAAAGGCGCAATGGGCAACATTACCGGGCCAAGTCATGCAGAGACTGCGAAAACATGGCTCCTGACTAACAAAACCGGTGCGTTATATATTATGTGACGCGGGGCCGAAAATTAGGGACCAGCAAAGGCGGACCCGTTATCATAGATTGAGCGCGGCATTACGTATCCCGGCGATAGCGGCGTCCAGCACCGAACTTTCGCGCTCTCGCAGATAGACAAGGTAGGCATTCAGCTCAAACCGGGGTGCTTCCGGATGCACATGGAGTTGGCCATTCGCTACGTAATCAGTAACGACACTCTTCGGAAAGTACCCGGAGCCGCCGCTACTTAGTATTAACTGCAGCCCCAGCCAGCCAATGCTGGCAGTTAGGCCCGCGCCAGTATAGTCTGGGAAGCTCACGCTGTGCGCGGAGCGGAAGGCAGTCCCCCAGTCGATGAAGACGTAGCTCTCGTCCGCGGGCATGGCAGGCGGGCGACCAGTTCCCGTAAGCACGAGCTGCTCGTCGACAAGTTGCTCGACCACAAGACCTGTTCGGCTTTCCGGCGTGTACATCACCGCGATGTCGATCTGCCCCTCGGCCAGTCCATGCATTAATTCATCCTCAAAGCCGATCTGCGCCCGAATCGCGATATCGGGCAACTGTCTCCGGAGCTCAGGTAGCCATTGGAGGAGTAACTGCTCCCAGACCCCAAAGCGCCCGCCAATCGTTAATGAGGAAGCATAATGAGAGGGAACGCCAACCTCATGGCGTGCCGCTTCCACGGATCGGACTATCGCGGCGGCATGTTTGTGAAAGCGCCGACCTTCGTCCGTGAGCTTCGCTCCACCCTTGTTTCGCACAAACAGTCGGGCTCCCAAACGTTCCTCAAGGATACGTATACGGGTACTCACGGTCGACTGGCTGACGTGGAGGCGTTCCGCGGCAGAAATGAAGCTGCCCATGTTAAGAACCATTAAGTAGGTTCGTACGAGTTCGGTATCCATCCCTACCTCCCTATCCCCAAATACTTAGCGTTCAGGGCATTCGGCCAGCGGTGAATCGCCACGGATCTCGACCGCGATGTACTTCCTAGTCGCATCCTAGGGTATGCCCTTGGAAACATAGCTGTAACTCGTGCCTCTGAGTGATCAGCCCGATATATGCTGACAAACGCCGTAGGCTCCGCCATACCGGATCTCATGAGGCGTACCGGGTGTGATATGGTTCAGTCGCGTGGCCGCACATCTGACTCGGTTCCAATTAGGGGTTAATGGTTTGTCGCGCTTTTGCCAAGATCTTCGAGGAGCCTTGCTTCGGCGGGCGAGAGGTCGTGCCCGGCGTATCGCGCGTTACTCCTGACTCCGCAATGCCCATCAACCGCTAAGCTGAACTGAGCCAGCCTTGAGCACTGTCGACCAGTTCGTTCGCCTCGTTCGCATTGCCGTCAATGAACACGGACATGAGGCTTGGATAGCGAGATGGCGGCTGCATCCAAAATTTCGGGCGTAGCATGCCAATCCTGAATCTGGAGCCCACCATGCGACAGTTCGCAGGCACCTACTCCATAGTGGCGAGATGCCATCGCACCGGTGAACTCGGTTGCGCGGTTGCGTCGGCCATTCCCGCTATCGGGAGCATCTGTCTCTTTCTGCATCGCGGCGTCGGCGCGGCTTGTACCCAGGCATGGGTTAACCCCTATCTCGCACTCACCACACTGCGCGGAATGCGCGACGGCAGCTCGGCCGCCGTCGCCTTGAATCAAGCTCTTGCCGAGGATTGGCGTTCAGACCATCGCCAGATAGGCGTCATCGGGGTTCACGGCATCGCCACGGCATGGACTGGCTCCTCGTGCCCGGACTGGGCAGGGCACACGACCAGAAGTGACCACGCCGTACAAGGCAACACGCTTACCGGCGCTGTGGTACTCACGGCTATGAGCGCCGCTTACTCGCGCGGCGGCGATCGGCCATTAGATGAGCGCCTGTTGCGCTCACTGGAGGCCGCGCAACGCACTGGCGGCGACAAACGCGGGCGGCAATCCGCCGCTCTCCAAGTTATGGGCGCCGAGGACTACCCGAGCATTGACCTACGCGTCGATGACCACCCGGCCCCGGTAACGGAACTTCGTCGGATCCACTCAATCGTTCGCGCCCAGCTCGTTCCCTTTATGGACACCATGCCGAAACGTTCCCGGCCGCACGGTGCGGCACCGCTGGGTACGACCGATTTGCTCTGGGACTCGCCTCCAGATCGGCCTAGAGGCGGCGGCTCGCGGACCTCATAGCGCAGCCCGCAATGCACACCCTTGTGCAGCCCTCTTCGTCGCTCATTGCTTAGGCCATAGGGCGTTCGTGAGACATCATCATCGGCGTAAGGCATGCGGGTTTGTTCGCAGCGTTGCGCCAATACCACCGCGCGGCAGAACCGGTGCTTTGCGTGCTCAGAGATCGTACCGCCTCACCGCTTCGGGCTGGAAGACAAGCTCATCGACTCGGTATTTGCAGCTTCCACTCGGAATGGCAACCTCGAACGTGTTGCCCACCCGCGTACCCAGCAGCGCCGCTCCGAGCGGAGCAAGCACAGAAACCGCTCCTGTGCTCGAATCCGCGGCGTGCGGAAATACGAGCGTGCACCGGAACTGCCTCCCCGCCGCCACGTTCGTGAGGATCACGGTGCTGTTCATCGTGACGACGTCACGTGGCATGACTACCGGATCCGCGTGGTCCCCCGTATGGATTCTGTTGGCGAGCTCAAGCAGGTGAGATGCGCGTGCAGAACCTTCCGCATAACGGCTGAGCACCGATTCAAGCCGCGCGACATCAAACCTGGACAGCGGTGCAAAGCTTTCTAGCGTCATGCTGCCTCCGGAACGCAACCCGCATAGCTCCACGGCGCTCCAGCCGTGGAAGCAGGACTCCAACACACTCACCAAACGACCGATAGCAGACCGAGTCGGCAGGTTACGCTGCCGACACAGTCCGCTTAGTCACGCACGATCCGAACTTCTCAAATTGCCTGCGATGCTTGGCGTATGACGCTTTCAGCGCACCGCTCCGAGGCTCGTGCTCTTCGGATCTGTAGCCACTATATTGCCGGCTATGCCTTTTTTCTAGTCTTGGCGGCGATGTCCGGACCGGCGGGCGAACGTCCCTCGCATGGCTCGCCAGGGAGGGCTGTCGCGATCGGTAACCGGGTATCGATTCCGTAAACACCTCACCCCAGGCGCAGGCGCGCGAGTACGCGGGCCACGAGCCGGTCGCAACGCCTCCTATCGAAGGCGAACGTGCGGGGAAACAGACTGACAAGCTCCCCAGGCATATTCCATTGCAGTAATCGGCTTGCCCGGTGCACTCGTGTCTTCACGGTGGTGGGTTCGACGCCGAGACAGGCTGCCGTCTCCTCGACTGATAGCTGCTCCACCTCGCGCAGCACGAACGCGGTCCGGAACGGGGCGGGCACAACACGTCAACAGCGGCTTCGAGCAGCCGCTGCAGCTGTGCCTCGTGCAGAGCCGCCTCCGGGTTGGCCATGGGTGAGCACGGATCGACCATAGCGCCTCTCTGTGCGCGGGCCGCTCGAGAGCCGACAGCGGGTCCGAAGCAGGGGCGCGCCGACGCAGGCGCATTAGGGATTCGTTACGTACGATTTGGCAGAGCCAGCTCGCGAAGCCCTCGGGGCCGCGGAACTGCGCGAGCTGGAAATACGCGCGGATGTAACCCTCCTGCACGGCATCTTCGGCCTCCGCATCGTCAAGTAGCACGCTTCGGGCGATTCGGAACAGCCGTCGGTTATAGCGTCGCATGATGAGCTCGTCGGACAACTGCGACGACACCGGAGGCGCCGAGCACTGAGACTGGGGCGCGACAGCCGGGTCCGGTGTCGGCCCGGCCGGAGTGTCCACAGTCATGATGCTGCCTCCCGGTTCACCCGGCCGGCGGCGAAGATCACGGCCACCGGCGGAAGGTTATTGGCAGCTGCTGGTGGTAGGCCCTCGGGGCTTCTCGCCGCCGGCTGCCAGCCGTGATCGCCGGGCCCACCGACTACAATGCGGCCGACCATTCCGGCTCGTTCATGAGGCAGGCAATAGTAATCGTAGACACCTGGGCGGGTGAGGGTGACCTCGAAGACCTCCTGCGGCAGTAGGAACCCGCTATGCCAATGCTCAGCGCCCACGGGGATCCGTCGCGGCCGACCGAGGACATCTGGGTGATAGGCGGTCACGGTGTGGCTGTTCACGCGGTCACGGTTGGCAAAGCGCACCGTTGTACCGGGCGCGACCGCCACCCCCAGTGGCGAGAACCAAACGCGCTCGCCGCGAGGCGTGCCACGCATCTCGATCAGCTCGCTGGCTGCCGAATGCAACCGCCCAGGGCGCACTAGGGCGGCGAGACCGCCGCCCGCCAGTCCGAGGAGAATACGGCGTCGGTTCAACAGCATTCGTTAATCCTCGCCCGGGCGTTGGCGGCGTGATAAGCGACCACGTGTGTGTGGGGTTCCTCCACACGGTGGTGGCCCGCGTTGAATTGCATGCCGATCGACCGTAGCTGATGAGCCCCGACCTCCAGTGCGTCAAAGGAAACGCCAGTCTCATTTGCATTGATCGTATTCATGTAGATTATGGAGGCTAGGCGGCCGTCGCGGTCGGAGTGAAGGAACGGGCCGGCGGGGCGCGTCTGTGCATCGACATACAGCGTGCCGAGGCCGGGGATAAAGTCAGGCGGGCTTACTGGCTCGCTCGTCTGAGGACAGGGCGCCGGTGGGGGCGCTTCCGCGAACGCGCCCTCCTCCTGCGCCCGGGTGACGCTCGCCACAAGAGGGCGGCAGTGGTGCCACTGCCGCTCAGGGCCAGTCCTGTGTTCATGGCGTAGTCCTCTTCGGTGGCAGCGGGTGGCGTCATACGCACCCAGAGCGATGCAGGTGAGCCGGAATAGGTTCCCGGCGCGCGAGCCCTCCCCTCGCCATGCCGGTTCAGGCATCGACCTCAGAACGCTCCGCTGAGCGGGTCAACCCACCGCAGAACCATCAGTCACAATGCGTACCCCGCGGATTCGAGCGAGGGATTCCAGCTCCCCTTCGAAGACCTCAACAAACCGCTTCGCCGTGGCCGGGATGTGGCGCTGGTGCCGGAAGCCCCAACCAAACGGCACCTCCGGCAGCCCCTCGATCGGGACGGCGCAGACCTCTGCCGTGCGGGTGAAGTTATGTGCCTGCACCGCCGGTACAATCGCCTGCCCCATACCAAGCTCGACAAAGATGCTTGCGGTGTCGAAGTCGTCGAAAGCCAGTTCGGGCTCCAAGTGCACGCCTTGCGCCGCGGCCGCCTCCTCCAACAGTGCCCGGTGAGCGATGCCCTCCGCGAGCCCCAGGTAGTGGATGTCCCGCAGATCGTCCAGGCACACGCGCTCACGCTGCGCGAACGGATCTCCCATCGCCACCAGAAGGAAGAAGCGCTGGAACGCCAGCGTGCGCGTCGCCACGCCGGGCGCCCGCTCCCCGGTGGTCGCCAACGCCAAGTCTGCGCGACCGAGGCGTAGGAGCTCGAAGCACCGTCGACTGGAACCCGCCGGCAGGAAACGCAGATTCACACCCGGGTTGCCATCTCGGAACCGCACGATGGCACGGCGCAGGAAATGGCGCACGGTCGTCCCGCCTGTGGTGACGGTCAGCGTACCCGTTTCGCCCTGCTGCAGTGCGCGGATGCGCTCGCGTGCGAGTTCGATGGCGTCCAGCCCCTGTAGCGCCAGCTCCCAGAGGATGTACCCCGCCTCGGTCAGCTCGATGCCGCGCGCGCTACGCGCTATCAGCGGCACCGCAAACTCCCGCTCAAGCCGCGCCACGTGCTGGCTGACTGACGCCTGCGTCCTGCCCAGCTGTCGGGCCAGGGCGCTTAAACTCGCCGACTCGCCCGCGGCGACGAAGATGCGTAGGTCCTCGAGCGTCATTGGTGCTCCCAGTAATTACTAAGATCTCATTGTTAATTCTTAGCGTTGACTATAGCGAGATCGAGTGAAACGCTGCATCTGCATCGGATCAGGATGAGGGAGGACGATCATGCTGAGGAGCAAACGCGTGACGCCGCACAGCTTGGCGGCGCGAAAACGGGAGGGCCAGCGCTTCGCTGCCGTGACGGCGTATGACTACACCTCCGCGCAGATTGTGGACACGGCGGAGGTGCCCTTCATTCTGGTCGGGGATACACTGGGCATGGTCGTCCAAGGCGAGAACTCCACCCTGCCGGTAACCCTGGAGCAGGTCATCTACCACGCTGGCCTCGTGAGCCGGGGGGCGCAGAGCGCCCTCATCATCGGCGACCTGCCGTTCATGACCTACCACGCCTCAGCAGAGCAGGCCCTCCACAGCGCCGGGCGCCTAATGCAGGAGGGGCGCATCGGCGGCGTCAAGCTGGAAGGCGGCGTCGAGATGGCCGACACGATCAATCGCCTGGTCCAGGCCGGCATCCCAGTCTGCGGGCACGTAGGCTACACGCCGCAGTCGGCAAACACCCTGGGCGGCCCACGAGTCCACGGCCGCGACGTTGAGTCTGCAACACGGCTAATCCGCGACGCTGAGGCCCTGGAAACCGCCGGCGCTTTCGCCGTTGTTCTCGAGCTCGTTCCCGCAACCGTCGCCGCGGAAGTCACACGGCGCCTCACCATCCCCACCATCGGTATCGGCGCAGGCCCGGACTGCGACGCTGAGATTCAGGTCTTCCACGACCTTTTTGGCCTCTACACCGACTTCCAGCCCCGCCACACCCGCCGCTACCTGAATATGGCGGAGGATCTCGTCAAGGCTGCGCGGCAATATGCGTATGACGTAGGGGAGCGCAGCTTCCCCGGCCCCCAGCAGTATTCAGATCTCACGCCCGAGGCGCGTCACCGCTTCTACGCGCAAGTTGGTAACCCCACGTCTGGCCCCCGATCCCCGTCGTGATCATGCTTACCAGCTTGACCGGCCAGCTCAGCTGCACCCGTGCTGACCTTAGCCGTTACCATGGCGCGGCGATCGAGGAGGCCTCTTACGCCCGCAAGCAGGACGTCGAAGCCAGGCAGGTCTCGGCTTCATCGACCATCCGCTGCATCACCCTGGCTACCGGCTCGATGCTGTTCACACCGTCGAGCCCCTCACCTGCGAAGATCACGGCATGGTCAAAATCGTTCTCCGCCACGGCCGTTTTGTACAAAGCCCGTTGCCCCGAAAGGTTCAGGTGAAGCGTCGACTCCCTGCCGTGCCAGAACTCGATGAAACGATTCGACAAGGCACGTCCGGTGTACTCCGGAGGCCAGTCGTAACCACGGACGATGTCCGGCACCCGCGTGCGCCGTGTATCGTCGCCCGTGGCACGAACCAGTCGCTGCTTTGCGATGCGAGGCAACAGCGATTCGGATGTCGCCATGAAACGCGTGCCGACAAGCCCGCCCGACGCGCCTAACACTAGCGCGGCGGCCAGGCCACGACCATCGACAATGCCGCCGGCTGCGAGGACTGGCAAAGGGGAGACGGCGTCGACCACGGCAGGCAGCAGGGAGAATAGCGAACGGTCACGACCGTGCCCTCCCGCCTCGGTCCCCTGAGCGACAATGACGTCGGCGCCGGCATCCACCGCGTACAGGGCATCGCGGACCGTCTGCACCTGGCAGATGATCATCACTCTGGCATCGCGAACCCTCTTCACGTAGGGGCGGTGATCACCAAATGAAAACATAACCGCGTCTGGCGACCGGTCGATGGCAAGGTCTAGGGCGGAGGAGTTGCGCGCCAGACTCCAAGTGATAAAACCGACTCCGAATGGTGAAGTACCCGTACATTTGTCGAGTTCGCGCTCAAGCCATTCGCTGTTTCCATAGCCCGCTCCGATCAATCCCAACCCTCCCGCACGGGTAACGGCAGCGGCAAGAGATCCACCGGCAACACTCCCCATCGGCGCGAGTACGATAGGGTGTTTGAGATTCATTCTCTCGGTCAGCATCGTACGCATAACAAGCTTCCCCGCCCCTAGTTACGGACCCCAGCGCCCTGTCCTGCCGCAGCGCGCCATCGATTTCCCAAAGGCCTGCCACGCCTTCGCCTCCATTGCGAGAGGGATCGGCGCACCCAGGAAACGCTCGGGCGAAAGCTCACCATCTTCCGAGTTGACTAAGGTCCCCACGGGGGCCGCACACGTCGGGGCGCCGTGTCGCGGTGCGATTCCGAATTGGGGACCGCCCTGCGCACCATTGAGTGCACCAGAACGATTGCACAGGCATGCGTCTAGCGGCGGCGACAGCGCCGGTTCGTCATCTTCGACACTTCGCAGGTGCCGGCTCATGCATATTCTCCTAGTCGCGCTCCGCCGCGGCCTTACCGAGTCCCACCTGGTAAACCTTGCAGGGTGCAGATACGCACCCGTTCTGGCCGGCCGCGGAATTCACAACCGAGCCTGCACGGCCGTTGTGGTTTGGGCAAGCGCGAATCTCTGGGCGCAAATATCGTGATCTTCGATACTACTGCCTCGATGTTTTTGCTTACCGGGCGACGGTATCCCCGGCCGTTGCACCGGGCGTAAGACGTCCATCCATTCACCGCGGCCCCGGCCTACCGACTCCGCTCTGATTCGACGTTGAGGACTTCCCACCCTTGTCCAGGAAACGGGCTTTTGCGCCGCGGCGACGCCCTGTCGGCGTCAAACACACGGGCCATGCTCGTTCAGCGGCCGGGTGCTTCGAGCGCCGGCGAATGAGCCGCAAATGATGGCACGGTCACCGGCTATCGGTTTACGAGGGAACTGCTGTGCGTGGCCGACGAAACGCAGGCCAAAGGCTGACTTTGCTTCAGCAGCACCATCTCTGTGTCCCGCGCCACCTACCGCGCAAGCGCCTGCTACGCAGCGATAGCACGGACCACTCCAGACCATCACTCAGCCACTGATTCAGGATGGCGAAAGTGCCGCTAATGCGCCGCAGGGTGCCCGGCGGCGCGCCGCATCGTGCCCTACTGCTCAAGCCCCCCACAGGCAACTGCGCGCCAGACCGTACTTCACGCCACCTATGACTCAGCGCAGCCTAGCCGGACATCGCGACGCGCTAGCGCGCTCCGGCGGCAGCATGATGCCCTGAGTTCACATTCAAGGAGCCATGACGAACGAGTACACCCACAACCGCCCTGGTGCTCCACAGCCGATCGTCGGGTTTCACCGCGACGACGAGGGGGAATGGGTGGCGGATCTCGCCTGTGGCCACGCCCAGCACGTCCGTCACCGCCCGCCGTGGTTTGAACGCCCGTGGGTGGTCACCGCCACCGGCCGTCGCCGCATGCTGGGACGCACCCTGCCCTGTCGGGATTGCCTCGCGGCGGGTGATTCGGACTGAAGGTCCCGCCTTGCGGACGGTAGGGTCGCTCTTTAAGATGTATCAGGCGTACTTGTTTAACAGTGCAGGAGATCCGCCATGAACATCCAGGCTGCCAGCGACCACTTTGGCGAGCGCACCGTTGGCGAAATCGCCGCCAGCCTCCCGGGCGCCACCGCCGTGTTCCGGGACTACCGCCTCGACTTCTGCTGCGGCGGCGACGTGCCGCTGCGCGACGCCGCCGCCCGCCGCGGCATCGCGACCAGCGAGATCGCCGAACGCCTCGCCGCCCTCGGGCAATCAGACGCGCTCGCGTACCCGCAGGAGACCAGCGCACTGATCGACCACATCCTGGTGCGCTACCACCAGACGCACCGCCGGGAGCTCCCGGAGCTGATCCGCCTAGCGCGCAAGGTCGAGTCCGTGCACCGGGATCACGCGGCCGCGCCACGGGGGCTCGCGGACGAGCTCGAGCTAATGTCCACTGAGCTGGATGCACACATGCAGAAGGAGGAGGAGGTGCTCTTCCCCATGATGCGCCGGGTCGACGAGGGCCAGCCCCTCGGCCCACCGGTGGCAGTCATGCGCGCAGAGCACGACGATCACGGCACACATCTGCACCGTCTCGATGCGATCACCGACGGGTTCCGGGTTCCCGAAGGCGCCTGCCGCTCCTGGCAGGCCCTTTACGCCGGCACCGCCAAGCTGGTGGACGACGTCATGGCGCACGTCCACTTGGAGAACCATGTGCTCTTCCCGCGGTTTGAGTAGCTCACCCTCTCGGCGTCCGGGTGCGGCGCCCGGACGCCGCTTCCCCGGCCGTAAGCTCATCTCGCCCGAGCTCTACGGCAGTAACCGGACGCTCGCACTGCGCCACACTGGAGCGCTAGATCCCGAACGGCGACTCCTCGTCCAGCGGCAACGAGGCGGCGAACGCTCGTCAGTCAGGGCATCCCGCGTCTGCGTCGCCTCGATCTGCGAGTCGGCTCCCAACGCTGTTTTGCGCACCTCGCTTCCACCCTGCGGCGCAAAAAATCAGCACATGCGTGCCGTATGGGCCGAACATCACGTTCACGCTCCAGCGGTGACCCTAGTTGTCGGTGAGCGTTCGCATCGGCCGTCCTCTCGAGAGCGTTGTCGCGGCAGACCCGGTGCCGCCCCGGCGCCCGGGGCGCCTTCCAGACCATCGCCGCCGCAAACAACTCCTGGCGGGCGCGACTGGCCTTTTCTCCCGAATCGGGCTGCGGCGTCTGAAGCTGGCCGCCGTCAGTCAACCCGCGGCGGCGTCAATCATGCCCGGGTTGCCGCAGAGATAGGCCATGGTGTACGACGGCGAAAGGTCCAGCGCAGGTGACCTCTCCTGGGCGTAGCCACGGCCCTCGCCGCGTTTCGGCGACGTTGGCAACTCGCGGCTGTAGCGGACATGCAGATGCCGGCGCAACGGGTACACGGCGGTGGGCCTAGTAAACGCGTGAAGGCAAAACGCTTCGCGTGGTGAACGCACGCCCATCACGATCGTCACGCGCAGGTCGGTACCGGCCGTGCGGTACGCGAACTCCGGCAGCATCGCCCGATACGGGGCGAGACCGCTGCCGGAGCCGATCAGAACATAATGCGCCGGATCCTCGGCAAGCAGCAGCAGCAGCAACCGAGCGAACGGACCACTCGCAGGCAGGCGATCACCCGGCCGGTGGGTGAACAGGTAGTCGGTGGCGAGCCGGCCCGTGCACCGCTGCCGCCATCACTTCGAAGCCCGACACGGGCTCGCCCCTGCTTGGGGCCTTCACCCTGCGCCGGTACGAGGCCACCGCCACGGAGCCGGCGTTCCGAAACAGTATGCAGGTGGTCCTGGCGGCCTCAGCCGCCGCCACAAGCGTCCTCGCCTTCATCGCCGCCTGCACAGACTATCGCTACCAGCTTCCTCGGGCGGCCCGTGTACCTGGCCATGGCCCAGCTACCATCGACCAGTTCAGTAGTCATGAGGGGCGTGCCGGTGCGCGCGTTCTTGCGGGGCGTAGGCTTCTCCGAGCAGATCTACTCTGTGATGCTCAGCCGTACCGTGCCCTGCACCTCCATTCGCGATGGTCGTGGTGCGGATGCGTCTGGCGAAGATGCCCCCAAGCTGGAGGGGCAGTCTGGAAACTCGGGGTGAGCCAGTGGCGGGCGATGCGGCACGATGGGTGCCGAGTTAGGTGCGGGCGCCGCGGTATGCGCCCAGGCGCATCAGATGCGGTTCGTCGGCGAGGCCCCAGGAACGGCCGAGAGCCCCAAGTGCACGGTCGTTGACGAAAAGCTCATGGGCTCGATGGTCACAATCTGCCTCGACGCCGCCACCGGTCTCGACATCACGTGCACAGGGTCCCTACGTGGGTCAGGCACTGTGCCCGCTGCACAACGGCGCCCGGGTACGGGTCGCTTGGGATCCCGAGGCCGCGCGGCCGCTCGAGTGGCGAAGCGAAATAGTGCAAACCGATCGGAGGAGAGCGGCAAGTGGAGAGCGTATTCATCGGCGAGCTGACCTGGCAGCAGTATCAAGCTAGGATCGCGGCCGGCAACGCGGTTGTGCTGCTCCCGGTCGGCGCGCTGGAACAGCATGGCCATCATCTGCCCATGAACGTCGATGTGCTACTGCCCACAGCCGTGTGCGAGCGAGTGGCCCAACGCACCGGCGCCTTGGTCGCTCCGGCCGTCCACTACGGATACAAATCGCAGCAGAAGTCCGGCGGCGGCAATCACTACCCGGGGACGACGAGTCTCGATGGTGTAACAGTGATTCGGACGGTGCAGGACATCATTCGCGAGCTCGCCCGCCACGGCGTGCGGCGGCTAGCCATCCTGAACGGGCATTTCGAGAACTCGATGTTCGTCGTCGAGGGGATTGACCTAGCGCTGCGGGAACTACATTACGCGGGGGTCGAGGGCTTCCGGGTCATGACGCTTTCCTACTGGGATTTCGCCGAGGACCCGGAGGTCATCAAGAAGCTCTATCCCGACGGTTTCCAGGGCTGGAACGTGGAACACGGGGGAGTCTTTGAAACCTCGCTGATGCTAGCGCTTTATCCACACCTCGTGGACATGGAGCAAATGGAGCATCACCCGCCGGCCACGTTCCCGCCCTACGACCTATTTCCCGTGGTGCCAGAGCGCACGCCGCGCCCGGGCACATTGTCGTCGGCGCGGGGTGCGAGTCGTGCCAAGGGTGAGCTGATTCTCGAAGTGTGCGTGAACGGCATCGCGCGCGCCCTGCGTGACGAGTTCGGTGCGCAGCACTGACCCTCGACTGACAGCATGCATTCCCGCTGCCCGGCATGACCCACTCCGGCCTATCGGGCCAGAGTGGCGCGCGGCCATCCTCGGCACCGGCTCGCAGGTCGCGACGGTGCACACGAGCGGATGCTTCACTTGGGCGGGCTACTCATGGCCTTGCACCGCAACGCAGATTGCTGCGTCATCGAGCCACCCGGCCCCCGGGGCCAAGTGGGAGGCGCGGCAGCCCTTCGCGCGTCAGCCCGACGTGGCCCCGCGCTTGCCCGCCACGCCGCGAGAGCGCTCATGACGTGACCACGCCATTTCTGCCGGGCGGCACCGCAGGCTTCAGTGCCCGCATTCCGAGGCATGTGTTGGCGTCCACTAATTTCGGCGGGTCGTCATGTTGCGGACACCGCGTGCGCGATGGCGCCGAGAGAATCTGCGCGGATGCTGGCGATGACTAGGGAGCAAAGGCCGAAGGCGGTAACCACGTGGGCCCTGTCGGCGCACCCTTCGCCGTGGCATGGCAGCAGACCGCCGCAACCACGGACACCCGCCGAACGCGGCTGCATTCGATCGTGCTAGCCGAGCTCGGCCTCACCACCGGGAGTGCCCGCACTGCCGGCGATGCTTCTCTCGCGCGGATTGCCTCACAACAACCCGGCCCTCAAGGCAAGGACGCCCGGACGGCTCAGACGCTTCCAGCACCTGCTGCGCCACTGCGTCGCTGCACCGGCGCGTGCCGGCGAGCTTGAGGTATTCCACCCAGACATCACCGCCTGGCTGGTGGACGCGGTCATCCAGGACGTGGCCGTGCGCTGATCCCTCAGCAACCGTGGATTCGACCGTGTCACCGACGGAATGTGGCTCCCGCACGTCGCCCTCGCCCGTCCCGCCTGCAGGCGAAGCAATTGACGGAGGCTTCCGATGAGGACGGGGGCGCCGACGGCTGCCATGATTGCTCCTGCGGCTGCTAGGCGCGGCGCTGGCCGTGTGGCCCGCGTGCGCCAGCACGCCGCCAACACGCCCGGAGGCCACTGCGGCGCTGCGCGCGGTGCGGATAGTCACGGTCGAAGCGCTGGCGGTGTGCCCGCGGGCTGACGGCTTTGGGGTCGCCCCGTCCGCAGCTACATAGAACCGCTCATCGTCATGGGGGTGATTCCACTGGCTCTGCCGGTGCCCTTTGGGACCACGTGGCCATGGCCTACCAAATCTCCATACCGTCCCTCGTGAGCACGGCTTCGCTCCCCGGCGTCATCGTCATCCTGCTTGTGCACTTCATCAAGGTCCACGTCGCCGCCGGGCAGGCCAGCCGCGGCCGCTTCCGCGCCAGCCTTGTGCCCTCCTCCACCACGGTCGCTGGGCTGCTGCCGCTGATCTCGGAGACCGGCACCCAGGCCCAGGTGCTCAAGTCACTGATGCTCTTCGTGGGCTTCGCCTGGTCACCGGCAGCCTGCTGGTACTAGTCGCGATCCCGGCGCTCTACGGTATCCTCGCCGACTTGGGAGGAGCACGCCCGACAGCCCAGCACCAAGCGTGTGCGAGACCTCTAACCGGTAGCGACGGGCGTGTCAGTCGGCCGAAGAGGGCCGTCGTTCAGCGCTGGGAGGCGCTCGGCATCGCGACCCGAGCGTGTTGCCCACCCGTGTCCTCAGGACCGCCGCGTGCGCCTCGGGGAGTTGCCTGCGAGGGGGGGCGCATCCGGGCCACTACCGCCATTGTCGGGCGGACACACCCAGGCGCTCGAACACGCGCCCCACGAGCCGGTCGCAGCGCGCCCCGTCGAAGGCGAACGTGCGCGGCAGCAGGCTGACCACCTCCGCGGTCATGTTCCGCTGCAGCAGCAGCCGCGCCCGGTGCACCCGGGTCTTCACGGTGGCGGGTTCGACGCCCAGGCAGGCTGCAGTCTCTGCAACCGAGAGCTGCTCCACCTCGCGCAGGACGAAGGCGCTGCGGAACGGCTCGGGCAGCTCGTCGATAGCGGCTTCCAGCAGACGCTGCAGTTGCGCCTCATGCAGCGCCGCCTCCGGATTCGCCGTGGGCGAGCATGGGTCAGCCGTGGCGGCCTCCCGGTGCGCGGGCCGCTCAAGGGCGGACAGCGGGTCCGAAGCGGGCGCGCGCCGGCGCAAGCGCATCAGGGCCTCGTTGCGCACAATGCGGCAGAGCCAGCTCGCGAAGCCCTCGGGGCCGCGGAACTGCGCGAGCTGGAAGTACGCGCGGATGTAGCCATCTTGGACGGCGTCCTCCGCCTCCGCGTCGTCGGGCAGGATGCTGCGGGCGATGCGGAACAGCCGCCGGTTGTAGCGCCGCATGATGAGCTCGAAGAGCGCCACCTCGCCCGCGCGCACGCGGGCGACGACACGCTCGTCCGGCAGCTGCGCCGGGCCGGGTAGCCCTGTCGGCTGCCTCACGGTGCGGGTGGCCGCCGCCTCCCGCGCCGGCTGTGCCGGGATATGCGCGGTCATGATGATCCCTCCGGTTGCACGCGCCCGGCGGCGAGGATCGCAGCCACCGGCGGCAGGTTACTGGCCGCTGCCGGGGGCAGGCCCTCATGGCCCTCGGCCGCCTCCTGCCAGCCGACGTCGCCCGGTCTGCCGACCACGATGCGGCCGACCATCCCGGCCCGCTCGTGGGGCAGGCAGTAGTAATCGTAGACACCAGGGCGGGTGAGCGTGACCTCGAAGCGCTCCCCGGGCAGCAGGTAGCCGCTGTGCCAGGGCTCCGCCCCTGCCGGGATGCGCAGCGGCCGGCCGAACACCCCCGGGTGATAGGCGCTCGCAGTGTGGCTGTTGACGCGGTCGCGGTTGGCGAAGCAGAGCGTCGTGCCGGGCGCCACCGCCAGCCCCAGCGGCGCGAACCACACCCGCTCCCCGCGGGGGGTGCCGCGCATCTCGACCAGCTCGGCCGTCGCTGCATGCAGCAGCCCCGAGGGCACGAGGGCGGCCAGGCCGCCGCCCGCGAGCCCCAGGAGGAAGCGCCGGCGGCTCGGCATCACTCGCCGAGCCGCGCCCGGGCGTCGTCGGCGTGATAGAGCACCACGTGGGCGTGCGGCTCCTCCACGCCGGGATGCCCGGCGTTGTAGTAGACGTCCACCGACGCCACGTGGTGCGCCCCGACCGCCAGCTCGTCGAAGGACGCACCGTTGCGGAGGTCCGCCATCGGAGTCATGTAGATGGTGGCGGCCAGGCGCCCGTCGCGGTCGTAGCCGAGGAATGGGCCCGCGGGCAGCGTATTCGGGTCGACGTAGAGCGTGCCGAGGCCGGGGATAAACTCGGGCAGGCTCACCAGCTCGCTTACCTGCGCGTAGGGCGCGGGCGGCGGCGCCTCCGCGAGTGCGACCTCGTCGTGCGCCAGGGCGGCGCTGGCCGAGAGCGCGATGGCGGTGGCGATGCCGGTTAGGGTCAGTCTCCTGCTCATGATGCGGTCCTCTTCGGTTGCGGTGGGATGGTGTTGCACTCCCCCAGAGTGATGCAGCAGCGCGTGAAGAGGTTCCCGCAGGCCAGGCGGCCCGGTGCCCGGGACGGCGCGGTGACCCTTCCGGCAGCGCGGGGGTGACCACCGAGTGGCGCCAGGTATCCTCCGATGGGATGAGGCCTGGTAAGGCCTGGAAAGAGGCGACCGACGCCTGGCATGCATCGGCTTCCCGCGCGATGCAGCTACACTACGGTAGCTACCCGCTCAACACTGTCGACGCAGTCGAGTCCTTCGCCCGCGAAGATCACGGCATGATCGAGATCGTTCTTCGCCACAACCGCCTTGTAGAAGGTCCGTTGAACCGAGCGATTCAGGTGCAGCGTCGACTGCTGACCGTGTCAGACCTCGATAAAATGGTTCCGCGGGGCCCGCCCCGTGCACTCTGGCAGCGAGGGAAGGCCACACACGATATCGGGCATGCGGTTGCGGAGCGTGTCCTCGATCAGCGCCGCGCGGGCGCCCCCAAGTTCATCAGCCGCGGCCATAAGTAGTTGATGCCAGGGGCCTGGAGTTTCGAGTTGGCACAACTACACGGCGATATCGCGGCGCGGCGGCGTCACCTCCAGGCTCTTGAACAGATCACGCTGGGCGGCATCCATGGAGATCCCCTGGATCGACTCGCCATCCAGGGTGAGATGGTGCAGCTGCACCGTCTCCAGTCTCTCCAGCAGCCTCTCGACGCTGTGTACGTCTGCCGGGGGATTGGCCCGCAGCCGCATGCGCAGCACGCGGTAGACCACCAGCGCCAGGAAGCAGATCAGCGCATGAGCGCGGATGCGCTCGGGCAGGCGGTGATGCACCGGCGCGATGTCGAGGGTGCCTTTCAGCGCCCGGAAGCCGCGCTCGATGTCGGCGAGGCTGCGGTAGCGCTCGACGATCTCGCCGGCCTCGCGGTCCTCGAGGCTGGTGACCAGCAGGAGCTTGCCATCGAGGCGCTCAGCCGCCGCCCAGGCCTCTTCGTCGATCTCGTAGTGGAACGCCGGGGCGGTGAGGTCCGCTTTGATGATCCCGGAGAGGCGCTGCTCGACGACCGCCTTGTGGAAGCGCTGGTAGGCGCTACGATCCGAGGAGCGCCGCCCACGCCCGGGCTTGCCGGCGTCTTGGTTGTCCAGGCGCCGGGCGAGGCGCTGGCCAAGCTCATCAACACGCTCGATGCGCCGGCGCCGGTGGGCGCTCTGCTCGGCGGCGCGCTCAGGATTGTGCGCCACCACCAGCCGCCGCCCCGCCCAGGTGGTCTCGGTGACGGCCTCCCCGCCGCCGGCCTCGGCCTCAGCCTCGCGGGCGAGCTCGGGGTGCAGGCGCGCCATCAGCTCGGTGAACTCGCCGTAGCGCCGCCCGGGCACCGCGAGGATGTAGTCCACGGCCAGGCCCTGTTCGCGGCCGAGCGCCTCCAGGGTGTCGACGTTGTCGAGGCTCAGCAGCCCGCGGTCGGCGACCACCACCACGCGCTGCAGGCGGAAGCGCTCCAGCAGCCGGGTGATCATCGGTGCGAGCGTCCTGCTCTCGGCCACGTTGCCCTCGAACACCTCATGGGCGATGGGCAGCCCCTCGGCGGTCTGCACCACCCCGAGCGCGAACTGCCGCGCGATGCCGCCGGTGTCCTTGCTCATCCCGGGCTGGCGCAGATCGGCCTCGAGGCGGTGCTCGCCGTGGATGCGCACCGTGGTCACATCGTAGAAGGTCACGGTGAGGTCCTGATCGAGCAGCGGGCGGATCTGCTCGGCGACCACCGCCTCGACCGCCTCACGGTGCTCGATCAGCGCATCCATGGCGCGCAGCAGCTGATTGTGGTCGATACGGCGTTGATCGACGCCGGGCAGATGCACGCGCTCGAGCCAGCGCAGCACCCCGAGCTTGCTCTGCGGATCCAGCAGCCGGTTGAACACCATCGCGCGGATGACCGCCTCGAGGTCGAACTGGCGGTAGGAGGAGCGCAGCGCCCGTACGAGCCCCTCGTCGAGACCGAGCGCGCGCCAGATCTCGGTGAGCAGCCACGCGCCGCCCAACGAGCGGCTCGGCTCGAACTCCGCGCTCTCGCTGTCGACCAGCGGCAGGCCGGTGTGGCGCTTGAGCCCGCGGATGATGCTCTGGACCTTGTCCTCGGTGAGCTGATCGGCCCGTCCGAGCTGGGCGATCTGGCGATGCCGTGTCCGGCCCTGGGCGTCGCGATAGCCCTCGACCAGTCGCAGGTAGGTGCGGCCTTGGGAGCGCGAGGAGCGGATAAACATGGCGCAACGCTACAACGGCGACATTCGCCTTGCAATGAGCGCTCTTGGCTAGACCCGGCAAACCCAAAGTTGGCACAACACGGCCCCCGCGGACAGTCCCGTGCAACTCGCTGATTTCCTAAGCCCCGACCGCTGCTATACCACCCGAATCCGCGGGTAGCCTGATGAACTTGGGGGCGCCGTTCTTCTCAAGGTAACGGTCGAGGCAACTCTAGCTGACGTTGAGCTCGCCACCCTCGAACCAGCGGATCTGGCCCTGGGTCAGGTCGTTGTTGCTGACCCGGTCCAACTTGCGAAACCAGGTGAGGAACTCCTCCGCCTGCTCCGCCGAGAAGCTCTCCGGCTCCTCCAGGGAGCGGCGGTACATGCGCGCGTACTGCTCGCGGGTGAGCAGGGCGTAGTTCGCGACTTCTGCCGGAACGGAGTAGACCTTGGCTTTGGACATACTGGATCTCCTCCTGGTTGGCGGGCCGTCGGCGTTAGGCTACGGTCTCTCGGGTCTCGCCGGCGCGGCGGACTTTCCCGCGCTGTCCCTCCTTCCCGAATTCCGCCGTCCATGCTGGCGCGCGTCATTGCCATTCCGAACGCTTGCCATGCCCGCATCCATTGCCGACGGCACCGGAGCGCTCACGATACGTTCGGCCCGCAGCGTGCAATGAGTTGGGTGTGCCCCGTCCGGGATTTGAGGACCGAGCCTGCTGGCGCACCCAGATATGGGACAAGCGGGAATTGTTGGCGCCTGATATCGATATCCTCAATATATATGTAGCCCATGCGCCGGTAGCTGATCCGGCAGGTACGCGCCGCCGCAGGTGTGCCACGTACGCCTCCCGTCTAGGCCTACCCGGCCACCAGACGCCGTGAGACCTGACAGGGATGCCGCAGGCCGGCTGCACTCATCTATCTACTTAATCGATAACAAGTCTCGAAATTCCTCGCTTGCCGATACAACGAACGGAATGCAGTCTCACTCGAGTGAAGCGACGCAGGCCGGTTTCCGGCCAAACCGGACGGTACCGGGGCCTTGCGGTGAACGCGAAGTCCCCTTGCCATGCGTACCGAGCTCCTGGTTGCCGAACGGTGGCACATGGAATTCGACGGGGTTCCGGAAATGCCTCATCAGGCGGAATCGTTCCAAAGAGTGATTTACACACCTCGCGGCCTCGCATTCTGGATACGGGTTTCACTCGCCGCGCCTGGCATGACCGCCGTCATCGCAGCCTCGGCACTTCGTACCCGATGCATGGCGCGTCGCCCACTCCGTCGCCGTGCCCCACGCCCCACGGAGACGGTCTGGAGGACGCTCTCAGCTGTTGCGATTGCGGCGCGTTCGTTCTGGTCCTTTTCGTCGCGCTTCGCCCGTCAGCAGTGGGCGTCTGATCCGTATCGCGCGTCCCTTTGAGTCACACAAGGAGGGGACCATGAGCACACAGGCCGCAAGCCATGAAGCTAAGACACCCCGCGGAGTCCTGCGCTGGCTCACGACCACCAACCACAAGGACATCGGCACTCTTTACCTGTGCTGCTCCCTTGCAATGCTGTTCCTCGGCGGCTCGCTCGCCATGGTCATTCGTGCGGAGTTGTTCGCGCCGGGCCTGCAGCTAACCGACCCCTACCTCTTCAATCAACTCACCACCATGCATGGGCTCATCATGATCTTCGGCGCGATCATGCCCGCGTTCGTGGGCCTGGCGAACTGGATGATCCCGCTGATGATCGGCGCCCCCGACATGGCGCTGCCGCGGTTGAACAACTGGAGCTTCTGGCTGCTCCCGTGCGGGCTCGGACTCCTCCTGATCACCGCATTCCTTCCCGGCGGCGCGCCTGCTAGCGGCTGGACGCTGTATCCACCTCTCTCCCTACAGCAGGGAATGGCCTTTCCATTCGTCATCTTCGCGGTTCACATCCTCGGGATCAGCTCAATCATGGGTGCGATCAATGTGATCGCCACGGTCCTGAACATGCGTGCGCCGCAAATGGCCCTCATGCGTATGCCGCTGTTCGTGTGGACTTGGCTCATCACCGCTTTTCTCATCATCGGCGTCATGCCCGTGCTCGCAGGCGTCGTCACCATGCTGCTCACGGATCAGTATTTCGGCACTACGTTCTTCAGCGCCGCTGGCGGCGGCGACCCGGTGCTCTACCAGCACATCTTCTGGTTCTTCGGACACCCGGAGGTGTACATCATGGTGCTCCCGGCGTTCGGCATTATCTCCACTATTATCCCGGTATTCGCGCGCAAACCGCTGTTCGGCTACAGCTCGATGGTTTACGCCACGGCCTCCATCGCGTTCCTGTCGTTCATCGTCTGGGCGCACCACATGTTCACGGTGGGCATGCCACTCGCCGGGGAACTCTTCTTCATGTACGCCACTATGCTCATCGCCGTGCCCACGGGGGTGAAGGTGTTTAACTGGGTGGCCACCATGTGGCGCGGAGCGATGACGTTCGAGACGCCGATGCTGTTTGCGGTTGCCTTCGTCATCCTTTTTGCCATTGGAGGGTTCTCCGGATTGATGGTCGCCATCGTCCCCGCCGATTTTCAGTACCACGACACATATTTCGTCGTCGCACACTTCCATTACGTGCTCGTTACTGGGGCGCTTTTCTCCATCATTGCCGCCGTGTACTACTGGCTGCCGAAATGGACTGGGTATATGTACAATGAAGGCCTGGGGCGTACTCATTTCTGGCTGTCCACCATATTCGTGAATGTCCTCTTCTTTCCACAGCACTTTCTGGGCCTCGCTGGCATGCCCCGACGCATCCCGGACTATTCGGTGCAGTTCGCCGACTGGAATATCATTTCAAGCATCGGCGGGTTCGGGTTCGGCCTCTCCCAGCTCCTCTTCCTGTGGTTGATCATCCAGTGTGCCCGTGGCGGAAAGAAGGCGCCCGCCCGTGCGTGGGAAGGCGCTCATGGTCTGGAGTGGACCGTACCCTCCCCTGCCCCCCGGCACACGTTTACGACGCCGCCTGCGGTTGCCTAGGCCGCTCCCGCCGGGCTTCGCTAGGACGCGCGCGGAAGAGCAGCGCTGGCCTCGGAAGGAGTCTCCCCGGTAAACGCCCAGTCTCGGGGCAGTTGGCGTCTGCCTTCAATATTCGCACTCGGGACCCGGGGAACTCGGAAATCGTCGCACAGAGGGGGAAGATCGAAATGGGCCAGCATCGAGCTGCACTGGTAACATCGCTATTGTTGGTGGTCTTGCTAGCCCTCCTGCTCGGGGGGCTGTCACCTGCTGTCCTTTATCTCGGCGTGGCCGGGGGCGGAGAGACAACCCTTTCGCTTGTGTTCATCCTCATTGCGATATTTCTTCTAATTAACTTGGGTGGGGCGGCATGCGTATTCCGGATTGCCACCGATTTGGATGCCGAATGCTGGCGGGTGGCCGCGCGAATGCTCAGCACCGCATGGGTCATGAACACGCTGCTCCTTGCCCTGTTCTTGGCCTTGGATTCGGTGGCTGTACTGCTAAAATAGGAGCGCTTGGCAGGCGTTCGGTGACTGACGCCGCGCCACGACGGCCGCCAGCACCGACTCGGGCGCGGCCACTCAGCCACTCACCGCGCGCGTAGGCGCAACGGCCGCATCCAGCTGCCAGGCGCTCCCTGTCACGCGGATACTCCAAGGATACCGAGCGGTCGAACAAGGGGGGTCAGATGCAGCCAGAGACTCCGATGGGCCAGACGGCGGGAGACAATAGTTTCGCCGACCGGGCTCGATTTGCCCAAGCGCGACTACCACCAAGCTAGGCAGCCACTTCCGCCGAACGCCAGTCAAAGCGGGTGCGGGAGCGCTCAAACACATGCTGGTTGCCGCTCGAGACAGCGGCCGGTGCGCTGCCACCACGCCCGGCCAGCATTCGGTGCCAGTAGAACGTAAGCGTACGACGACCACCCCTTGCGCAGGCCGGCGGATGGTCTAACGCGGCGGGTTGATCTCGTCGGTGCGCTCGCCTTCCTCGAGCGCGAGGTGGACGGCGGCGTCGAGCCGGCGCAGCAGCGCGGCGAGGTTCTCACCCCGGCGACGCCGCAGCATGGCCAGGGCGTTGTGCTCGTCGTTGGCGATGGCGACGACGCCGACCGGGTCGAGGTGGCCGACCGTGATCTGGCCATCCTCCTCGATCAGGGCCTCGATGTTCGGCAGTGCCGGTGGCGGGGGCTCGGTCATGGGATCTTCGCTCAGGCAGCCTGACGGCGATGGTCGCCCAGCTCGGCGGCCAGGTTCCAGGGCAGCAGCGCGTCGATCTCCCGGATCGGATGCTCGGCGATGCGCTCGAGCACCGTACGCAGGTAGGCGAAGGGGTCGAGCCCATTGAGTCGGGCGCTGCCGATGAGGCTGTAGATCAGTGCGGCGCGCTCCCCGCCGTGGTCGGAGCCCATGAACAGGTAGTTCTTGCGCCCGAGGGCGACCGTGCGCAGCGCCCGCTCGGCGGCGTTGTTGTCGATCTCAAGCCGCCCGTCGCCGAGGTAGCGCGCAAGCGCCTCCCAGCGGCCAAGGGCATAGCCCGCTGCCGCGGCGAGCGCGGATTTTGCCGAGAGCGTGCGCAGGATCTCCTCGAGCCAGGTTCTGAGCCCGGCAACGAGCGGGCCGGCGCGGGCCTCGCGGGCAGCGCGGCGCACCTCGGCCGGGCGGCCACGGATCTCGGCCTCCAGCGCGTAGAGCGCGCCGATGCGCGCGAGCGCCTCGCGCGCGAGCGGCGAGTCGGTGGCCGCGGCCACGTCGTGGAACTTGCGGCGCACGTGCGCCCAGCACGCCGCCTCCTCGATGCGCCCGCTGGCGTACAGCGCCCCGAAGCCGGCATAGCCGTCGGCCTGGAGCGTGCCGCGGTAGCCGGCCAGGTGGCGCTGGGGGTGGATGCCCTTGCGGTCGGCGCTGTAGCGGAAGACCACCGCGGGGGCGGCCGCGCCGCCCCAGCCGCGCTCCTCGCGCACGTAGGTCCACAGGCGCGCGGTGCGCGTGCGCCCGCGCCCGGGATCGAGCACCGGCACCGGCGTGTCGTCGGCGTGCAGGCTCGCGCCACCGAGGACGTGGCGCTCCAGCGCCTCGCCGAGCGGGGCGAGCAGCGCGCTCGCCGCGCCCACCCAGTCGGCGAGCGTGGAGCGCTCGATGGCAACGCCCTCGCGGGCATAGATCTGCGCCTGGCGGTAGAGCGGCAGGTGATCGCAGTACTTCGCCACGAGCACGTGGGCGAGCAGCCCCGGGCCGGCGAGCCCTCGGGCGATGGGCCGCTCCGCAGCCGGCGCCTGCACCACCGCCGCGCAGGCGCGGCAGCGCTGCTTGGGGCGCACGTGGCGGATCACCCGGAAGGAGGCCGGTACGTACTCGAGCACCTCCGAGACGTCCTCACCGAAGGTGACCAGCACCCCGCCGCAGCTCGGGCAGGCGCAGGGGCCCTCATGGCGCTGGGTCTCACGCGGCAGGTGCGCCGGCAGCGCCCGCGGGGTGCGCGGCGCGCTCTGCCGTGCCGGCTTGGTGGCAGGGGGAGCCGCCACCGCTTCCCCGGCCGGCTCCCCGCCAAGCGCCTCGATGGCGAGCTCGAGCTGCGCGATCTGCGCCTGCAGCCGCTCCGAGGAGCGCCCGAACTGCATCCGGCGCAGCTTCGCGAGCTGCAGGCGCAGCCGCTCGAGCTCCTCGGCCTGGCGGCGCACCGTCGCCTGCGAGGCGGCAAGCTCCGCGCGGCTCGCGAGCAGCAGCTCGCGCAGCGCCGCGGCGTCGACGGGCAGGGCGTCAGGCGGATGGGGAGTGGTGGATTGCACCGGCTAATTATACCCGGGCAGATCGGCCAAGTCGCTCTTTTTCGGATCGATTCAGGCCGCGCATTGCGGGTCGAAGGTGCGCTGCGGGAGGCGCCAGTCGATGCCCTCGAGCAGCATCGAGAGCTGTGCGGCGGTGAGGTGCACCGCCCCCTCGCGCACCTGCGGCCAGATGAACCGGCCCCGCTCGAGGCGCTTGGCATAGAGGCACAGCCCCTGGCCGTCCCACCAGAGCACCTTGATCCGATCCCCGCGCCGGCCGCGGAAGACGAACAGCTGCCCCGAGAAGGCGTTCTTCGCCAGCGCCTGCTGCACCAGCGCCGCGAGCCCGTCGAAGCCCTTGCGCATGTCGGTCACGCCGGCCACCAGGTAGATGCGCACCCCCGAGGGCAGCGCGATCATCGCCCGAGCACCTCGAGCGCGACGCGCAGGGCCGCGGCGTCCGCCGCGCCGCGCACCACCAGGCGGTGGCCGGCGGCGAGCACGATCTCCAGGCTGCCCGACGGCGCCGCGCTCTTCACCTCCGGCGGCACCGGCGGCGGCTCGGAGGCGGCCAGGCGCACCGGCAGCAGGCTCAGCGCCGAACCCTCACTCGGCGCCCCAAGTTCCCCGAGGCGGTAGAGCCGGCGCCAGCGGAAGAGCTGGTTGGCGTTGACGTCGTGGCGGCGCGCGACCACCGAGACCGAGTCCGGGCCCTCGAGGCTCTCCTCAACGAGGCGGCGCTTGTATTCAATGCTGAAGCGCCGCCGGCGCTGGCGGCTCAGCGTCTGATCCCCATCGATGGTGTCCACCTCGCCTCCAAGTGGGCACCTCACAAGTGCCCGCCTATGCGTGAGCGCTGATCATCGGCGAGGCGACGTCACAACGAGAAGTGGGTGCTGGCCGGACGCTTACAGTAGAACCACTGTAGAAAGTACCTCTTCACGTGCCCGTTGCTGCGCCACTCCCGTAGCGGATCCAGCGGGAGAAAGGTCGTAGCCCGCCACCGTAGGCAAACTTCGCTAACATCACCCGCCCGCGGGCCATGGTTGGCAGGCAGCATCGTAGCCGGCGCGCGAGGCCTCGTCGGACGGGTGCGCGAGCTGGTGCTCGCGCATCGCAGGGACTTGTGCCCGCACTGCGGCGGTCTTCGAGTTTGACGTGCCGGTGGCGTCAGTTGGCGCGAACACCTCCGGCTAGATAGAGCTAGGTCCGCCGTGTGGCCGGATCCAGCTCGAACCAGCCGGCGGCATCGACAAGTACGCATGCGCGCACGAATGCGGGGGGTGCACTGCCGCGGCACCGCATGCAGCAGATCGAACGCCCGCGCCTTCCGGTGCGCCCTGCTATTGGCCGCTGTCATCTCGAACCACGCTCGAAGCGCGTCGCCATCAAGCGCCGCGAGACCGATGCGGTAGCGCAATGTGGCGTCCTGTCGGTACGCCTCGAGGCGCTGCATAGCAGCGGCGAGGCTACTGGTTAGCCAAACGAGGAATGATCGACCTACTCCTATCTTCGTTTAACCCAGAACTCCGAACGAATATTTCTTCTGACGATAACGTCTCGGGGCGGCCGGAAGATCGACCGAGAGCCGGCGCCGGCCCCGTTTCTGATCGCTGCGCCCGCCCGTCGATACCCCGCGGGTGGCGATGGGTTTCGGGAAACGCGTCTGAACGGGACCGTATTCCCCCTGGCACTCCGTGGGACGGGTCGGAGCTCGGACCGTGATTGCATGGGCGTCCGTATAAAGATATATTTCCAATACTGGTTCAAGTCAGCTCTTGGAGATATGCGTGACACCCACCATCGCCTTGCTCCTTGTCCTGACCTTCATCGTTTCGATCATTGGGCTGCTCGCCCTGGTCTGGTCGATTGCGACTGACCAGTTCGGTCAGGGTCAGTCCGCCGCTCGGACGATCTTCGCCCCGGGTGAGATCGGCCGGCCGGAGGACCCTGCCCGTGGACCCGACGAGCCGGCCTTCCGGCCACGGGACGACGAGGAGGTTGAAGCCGTCGCGGAGCGTCGGCGGGCCGACCAATCTGCGCGCGTGCCGGTGCTGACCTTGCTGGGCTCCGCCGTCGCCTGGCTCGTCGTCGGTTCGGCCTACGGGCTGATCAGCTCGCTGAAGATGCACATGCCCGAGCTGCTAGCGGACACGGCGACCCTCACCTTCGGGCGAATCCGGCCGATGCACCTGAACGCCGTCGCCTACGGCTGGACATCCATGGCCGGGCTCGGGGTCGCGGTCTGGCTGATTCCGCGCCTGTTCAAGACGCCGCTGGTAGGCGCCGGCTTCGCCACCGCCGGCGCCTGGCTGTGGAACCTGGGCATGGCGCTCGGGCTCATCGCCATCGGCGCCGGCTTCTCCGACGGCGAGGAGTGGCTGGAGATCCCCTGGCAGATCGATCTGCTGTTCGTCGTCGGCGGCGGGCTATGCGCCGTGCCCCTGCTGCTGACGGTGCGCAACCGGCAGGTGCGGCACCTCTACGTCACCAGCTGGTACCTGATGGCGGCGCTGATCTGGTTCCCGGTGCTGTTCCTCATCGCGAATCTGCCCTACGTCTTCCCCGGGGCCTCCGGGGCGACGGTCAACTGGTGGTTCGCCCACAACGTGCTCGGCCTCTGGGTGACCCCCATCGGCGTCGGCATCGCCTACTACATGATCCCGAAGATCCTGGGCAGACCGGTGATCTCGTATCAGCTGTCGCTGCTCGGCTTCTGGTCGCTCGCCCTGTTCTATAGCCAGGTGGGCGTGCACCACCTGATCGGCGGCCCAGTGCCCACCTGGCTGGTCACGCTCTCCATCGTGCACAGCGTGATGATGGTGGTGCCGGTGGTGACGGTGGCGATCAATCACCACGGCACCATGTTCGGGCACTTCGGCATGCTGCGTGTCTCCCCGACGCTGCGCTTCGTGTGGATCGGCTCGCTGATGTACACCGCCTCCTCCCTACAGGGCTCGATGGAAGCGCTGCGCTCGGTCAATCTGATCACGCACTTCACGCACTACACCGTCGGCCACGCCCATCTCGGACTCTACGGTTTCCTCGCATTCATCCTGTTTGGCGCCATCTACTTCATCATGCCCCGGCTCACCGCCTGGGAATGGCCCTCGCGGCGGCTGATCAGCCTGCACTTCTGGCTCGCCGCCGGCGGCGGCCTGCTCTATGTGGTGGCGCTCACCATCGGCGGCTGGCTGCAGGGGCTCGCCCTCATCGACCCCGAGACGCCGTTCATGGAGTCCGTACGGCTGACCCTCCCGTACCTCGAGGCGCGCTCGCTGGGCGGCACGCTGATGACGCTGAGCCACCTCGTCTTCGCCGGGCATTTCTTCACCATGCTGCTCCGCAGCGGCCGCCCGGCCACCGCGCCAACCCTGTTCCGCGCCGCAACCCGGGAGTCCTCCGCATGAAGCGCACCGTCGCCATCATGGCCGGCGCCGCCCTGATCCTGCTGTTCGCGACCCTGATGCTGGTGGTCATGCCGTATGTGCAGATGGCGAGCGAACCGGTACCGAAGGACCTCGAACCCTACACCGAAGCGGAGTTGCGTGGCCGCCAGCTCTATATCAGCGAGGGCTGCATGTACTGCCACAGCCAGCAGCCCCGCGACCCGGGCTACTCGGCGGCCGACAGCCGTCGCGGCTGGGGGCGCGCCGCCGTGCCCGGGGACTACGCCTACGATCAGCCCCACCTGATGGGCACCATGCGCACGGGGCCGGACCTGCTCAACATCGGTGCCCGCCAGCCGAGCCAGCAGTGGCATTTGATCCACCTCTACAACCCCCGAGCAGTGTCACCAGACAGCACCATGCCTCCCTACCGCTACCTGTTCGAGGTGGTCGGCAATCCCCTCGACGGGGAAACCGTGGTGGAGATTCCCGCCCCCTATGGCCCGGACGAGGGCGTGGTCGTAACCACCCAGGCGGTGGAGGACCTGGTCGCCTACCTGAAGGCCCTGGACCGCACCTATCCGGCCGACGCACTGCCAAGGGAGCAGACCGGCAACGAGGGCGAGGGGGAGCCATGAACCAAGAGAAAGACCGTGCGCGCCGCCGGGAGCAGCCGGAGCCGGAGGAAGGCACCCGCCCGGTGCCGAAGGTGGTCTCCGCTCTGCTCGCGGGACTCGTCCTCTGGGGGAGTGGTTACATCCTCTGGCACGCCGGCTGGCCCCTCACCGGCGGCGACAGCCGCACGCCGGTGGTGCTGCAGGCGGACGAGGGCGTGAACGGCGCGAACCTCTATGCGAACGTCTGCGCGAGCTGCCACCAGGGCAACGGCCGGGGCGTGCCCGGCGCATTCCCGCCGCTCGCCGACAGCGCGTGGGTGACCGGCGATCCGCGCATCCCGGTGGCCATTGTCCACGACGGCCTGCAGGGGCCGATCGAGGTGGCCGGGGAGCGCTATCAGGGCGCGATGCCGGCCTTCGGCGGCCAGCTCTCGGCGGCAGAGATTGCCGCGGTGGTCAGCCACGTGCGCAACGCCTGGAGCAACGGCGCAGCCGAGGTGAGCACCGACGTGGTGGCCGGGTATCGCGAGCGCTTCGCCGAGCGCGGACCGTGGACGGTGGACGCGCTGCGCACGGAGCTGGGCGGCCCGTGAGCACCGCCGACGCGGCAGACGCCGGGGCCTGCGAGGAGACGGCCCTGACGGTCGAGGGCATGATGTGCGGCAGCTGTGCCGCGGCCGTGGCCGCGGTGCTGCAGCGCCAGCCGGGTGTGCTCGGCGCAGGTGTGAACTTCGCCGCCGATGCCGCCTCGGTGCGCTGGAATCCGGCCCGCACCAGCCTGGAGGCGATCTGCGGCGCGGTGACGCGGCTCGGCTACCCCGCCCGGCCGCTCGGTGACGGGGACAGCGGCACACCGCACGCCGCCCTGCGCCGCGCCTTGCAGCTGCGTCTGGCGGTGGCCGTTTGCTTCGGCATGTGGAGCATGATGGCGGCCGTGCTCCTCTATCTGGGGCCACTTGGCCCGGTGGAGCCCTGGGCCCGCTGGTACCTGGCGCTGGCTTCCGGGGTGCTGGCCCTTCCGGTGCTCGGCTACTCGGCCCACGCCTTCTACCTCGCCGGCTGGCGCACCTTGCGCGCTGGCGTGCCGGGCCTCGACAGCCTCATAACGCTGGCTGTCGTCGCAGCCGTGCTGATCTCCGGCTGGCGGCTCGCCCAGGGCTCCGCCGAGGTCTACTTCGACGCGGCCGTCATGCTGGTGACCTTCCAGCTGGTGGCCCGGCTGATCGACCACCGCGTCCGCCGGCAGGCAGCCGGGGCCGTGCAGGCCTATCTCCGGGCCCTGCCGGAGCAGGCCTTGCGCTTGGATAGCATGGGACAGGCCGAGACCGTCCCGGTGGCTGCCCTTACTGTGGGCGATCGGGTGCGGATCCCACCGGGGGAGCGCATCGCCGTGGATGGCACCGTCGTCACAGGACGCTCGGCCGTCGACTGCTCGATGCTCACGGGCGAGTCGACGCCCCGCCGCTGCACGACCGGGCGGGCCGTACTCGCCGGCAGCCGCAACGGCGAGGGAACGCTCGAAGTGCGCGTCGACAACGCCGCCGGCCGGCGGCGCATCGACCGGCTGGCGCGCTCGGTGCGCCACCTGCTTGGACACAAGAGCGCCCTGCAGCGGATCACCGACCGCATGGCGCGGGCCCTGCTGCCTGTGGTGATCGTCGCGGCGACGCTGGCTGCGGCACTGGTACTTGCGAACGGAGGGCCGGTCACCGAGGCGGCGGCCCGCGCGCTCGCCGTACTGGTAATCACCTGCCCCTGCGCGCTCAGCCTCGCGGTACCGCTTGTGGCAGTGATGGCCATCTCCCAGGCCGGCCGACAAGCCCTGCTGTTCCGCGACCCGGCCGTGCTCGAGGCCGCTGCAGGGGGACGCACGGTGGTCTTTGACAAGACGGGCACGCTGACCGAGTCGACGCCGGCGGTCGGCCGCGTCGACCCGGCACCGGGTACCGACCGGGACGAGCTGCTGCGCCTGGCGGCGAGCGCCAGCGCCGGCAGCCATCACCCCCTCGGGAAGGCCCTGCAAGGAGTCGGAACTGGTGTCGACACGGCCGGGGCGCGTCGGGTGGACGCCGGTGACGGGATCACCTGGGACGGCCCGCACGGACGCGTCCGGGTCGGCCGTGCGGACTGGCTGTGGAGGCACGGCATCGACGTACCTTCGGCTCGCGACCGCGGCACCGAAGTCTGCGTGGCGCGTGGAAGCAGCTTTCTCGGACGCATTCACTTCCACGAACGGCTGCGGCCAGAAGCCCGTGCCGTAATCGCTTCACTCCGGAATCTCGGCTGCGGGATCCGCATCCTGAGCGGCGACTCGCCGCGCGCCTGCCGGCGGATCGCCGACCAGCTAGGCCTTGCCCCGCAGGCGGTGCTGGCGCGGCGGACCCCGGAGGCAAAGCGCGCCGAGATTGAGGCACTTCAGCGGCACGATCGGGTGATTTTCGTCGGTGACGGCCAGAATGACGGGCTAGCCCTGGCGGCCGCCGAGTTGGGACTCGCCGTTGGCGAGGCCGAACCCACGGCACGCGCGGCGGCCGCCGCCATTCTGCCGCGAGGCATTAGCGCCGTGCCCGACGCACTCGGCCTTGCCCGCCATGCCCGCAACGCTATGCATCGCAACCTCGCCTGGGCACTCGCCTACAACGCACTGGCCTTACCCGCTGCGCTAATGGGCTACGTCCCACCCGTGATTGCCGCGATCACCATGGGGTCAAGCACGCTATGCGTACTCGTAAACTCCGGTCTCTTCGTCCTCAGCGAACGCCGCCGAGACGCCGAGGCTGATCGCAACCTAAGCAACCGGTACGAGCCCGCGCTCTCGTGATCGCCCTGAGAACAGTCTCACGAGGTTACGGCGGAGGCACAATACACCGTGTTGGCACCTCACTGGGGCGGGCATCGCGGCCCACACTGATACGCGACCTCCAACCACCGCACTAGACCTCAGGCCCCGAGATCGATGAGCAAGAATCCTAGAAACAGAATCGTGTTCAGGGCCCACGCAACAGTCAGCCAACGGGCTAGCTAGCCCGCGTATCTCATCGATTCGCGGCGGGGGCGCCGCTCCCGCGGGCCTTCGGCCAGCGCTTCGCCAGATGCCGAGCGGCGATTCCTCGTACACGGAACCAAGGCGACAAACTCCTCGGCCAGGGCTTCGTCGCTCATCCCCTCCAGGGTCTGCGCCGCCTCGATCTGCGAGTCGGCACCCAGGGCGGTCTTGCGCACCTCGCTCCCGCCCTGCAGGGCGAAGATCAGCACATGGGTGCCGTAGGAACCGAAGGTCACGTCCACGCTCCAGCGCCGGCCCCGGTCATCGGTCAGAGTTCGCATGGCACCTCCCAGCCGCTCCGGCCGGCTCATCGCTGCGGAAACTGGTCCGCGTAGCAGACCGGCGACGCCGGCTCCCGGGGCTCGTCCTCGGCCGCGAGCTCCTCGCGCAGCACCTCGCGCAGCACCACCGCCTGGTTGTGCTCGCGGTCGCGGGCGCCGAACAGCAGCGTCACCGGCCCGCGGCGACACAAGGCCATGAGCTCGCGCAGCGCCTCCGGCACGTCGGCAAGCTCCCGTCGGTAGCGCCGGCGGAACTCCGCCCAGCGCTCCGGGTCGTGGCCGAACCACTTGCGCAGCTCGGTGGAGGGCGCGACCTCCTTCAGCCAGCGGTCCACCGCGGCATCGGCCTTGCGCACGCCGCGCGGCCAGACCCGGTCCACAAGCACACGCGTACCGTCACCCTCCTCCACCGGGTCACGCACGCGCTTGAGCAAGACACCTGCGGACATGACCGCCTCTCTCACCACGTTGATCACTGGGTCAGTGGACCATTCCCGGTCTCCCGACCGCACCCATTGCGACGACACGAGCCGATTCGGTGTCCACGCCGTCGAATGTCTCCCATATTAACATGTATTCCGTGTATATGTTATGTTTTGTTGGCCGCTGCCTCATGGCACGGACCGATAATCGACAACGCGAGAGGGAGAGGATCATGGATACCAGCAACCGCTACCGCCACCCCGCCGTGTTAGCGCTGCACGCTGTGGTGGCGGCAACGCTGCTCGCGCTCACCCCGCTGGGCACGGTGTTCGCGCAGGATGACTCGCTGAGCCTCATCACCGAGACTCCGGCAGAGGGCTTCGAGCTCGCGGTCACCCTATCGCAGCGCGGGGTTGCCACCACCCAGACCGACCCCGAGGTGCGGAAGTCGCTGCGGGGTGCCTATGCACAGGACGCGGATAGCCTGATCAACGTCTCCCAAGTGATTGCCATCCATTTCCAGACCATCGCCGCCGCGAATGATTACTGGAGGGAGGACTGACCTTCTCCCGACCAGCGTCGGGTCCCGATGGGCCACTTCGCCAGCCCGCCCGGGGCCCAGGCCAACGTGGGCACGACTAATACTCATATCGTATCGGCTCGCAGCCCCCGGTGTGCCCTCGCGAAGCGGCAGGTCAGGAGCGCGCAGACAGCACGAGCCCGACGATTGCGCCCGCGAGCAGGATGCCGGCAATCGTGCGATAGGCCAGCAGCAGCGGGCGGTGCGTCGCCGCGCGCGTGCCGGCGAGAAAGCATCCCAGCGCCACCGCGAACAGGGCTTCTCCCGCCGCCACAACGATGAAGCGCTCGGAGAGGACCCCAGCGATGACGCCGGCATTGCCCGCGTTGAGCACGACACACTCGAGGGCTACCCGCGCCCTCGACGGCGCCTCGGCCGCAAGCAGGGCCTGCCCCAGTCCGAGCACCAGTTGCCCCGCACCCACCACCAGCACCAAGTACGCCACCATCCAGACGATGGCGCGGCTCGGCGCATGCGCGATGGCCGCCGCGCAGAGGCCGCCGGCGACGATGGCCGTGAACGCCACAATGACGAACGGTTGCGCTGCCGTCGCGCGCGCACCCGGCAGATCCGCCCACGCCGCGGACGGCTTCCGACCAGCATCGGCCTGGGAGTTCAGGCTGTAACTGAACATGGGCGCAACTCCACGCACCCGTTGAATATTCGACTGCCCGGTGACTGCGGGGCCTGATTGCGCGCATCAACGGAGCAGCGGCCACACCCATCATCGGATTGCACCCCGGGGCCCTGGCCAACAAAGAAATCCAGATAGAAGTCCGTCCCACCGCCATCCGCTCGCTTCTGGGGAACCACGCCGGTGGCCCGGGCGTGACCATAGATCACCTCGCAGGTGGCCGGTAACCGACCCTTCGGGTCCCGATAGCGCTCGTAGGCTGAGGCCATGCGCTGCCAGCGCCCGCGCCCAGTCAGACCCGGCGCGCGTCCGCCTTGGATCGTCTGCTCCCCCATGGCCTTCAGATCCCGCATGACATCGACGGGAGTCGCGTAGGTGAGGCGAAAGTGCTCCACGTCCACCACCGGATCGCCGAACCAGGCGGATACCAGGGCATCGCCGATATCGTGCATATCCACGAAGTCGTTCACGTGGCGATGATCGTCGGCAGCGGTCCAGCTCTCCCGCAGCTCTCGCAGGGTATCCGGGCCAAAGGTGGTGAACATCAGCAGGCCACCGGGGCGCAGCACCCGCTGACACTCCCGGAACAGGGCGCTCAGATCGCGACAGAGGTGAAACACGGCATTGGCGAACAGCAGGTCCACGCTGCGGTCGGCCAGCGGCAGGCTGCGGACATCCCCACGGATGACCGGCAGCGACCGTAGCCAGCTCCCGCGGCTGCGGGCTCGCTGCAGCATCCCGCGGGAGCGGTCGAGGGCAATGACCCGGGCCTTGCGGAAGCGCCGGCGCAGATCCACGGTGCGCTCGCCCGTGCCCGCCCCCAGATCCACCACCCGCTCCGGCGCGAGGCGGATGAACTCCATTCGCTGGAGCATCCGGCGACCGATCTCCCGTTGCAGGACGGCCGCCCGGTCGTAGGTCGCGGCCGCGCGATCGAACGCCCGCTCGAGTGCGTGGGGATCAGGCTCGTCGCTCGATTCGCGCATGTCTTCCGCAGGCTCCCGTTGGCGGCCGCGATCAGGTGCATCTCGCGGGCGCGGCGACACCGGCATGCTCCGCGAAGCGCTCCAGGGCGCTGTCGATCCAGTGCTCGGCGTTCTCCTCGAAGTCCGCCTCGCTGTCCGCGTCACAGTCCATGCGTGGGACGAGGCGCGCAGCGCCCAGCTCCGCAAGGCGTGCGTCGAAGTCCCGGCCCGCCTGGCAGAATTGCCGATAGCAGGAATCACCGAGCGCGAGCACGGCGAACCTGACCCCGTCGAGCCGCGGGGCGTCCGGCTCGTGCAGGCGCTCATGCAGGTCGGTGGCGGCATTCGGCGGCTCGCCATCGCCATAGGTGGCGGTGATCACCATGAGAAAGGGCTCGGCGCGCAGCGACTCCACGCCGCAGTCGGCCATGTCCCGCACCCGCACGAACAGGCCCCATGCGGTGGCGAGCTCACCCGCGCGCTCGGCGAGCTCCTCGGCCGTTCCGGTCTCCGAGCCGTAGACAATGGTCAGGCGCCGAGGCGGCGGGTCTGCCTCCGGCCCGGCGTCGGTAGCGGGCAGTCGCTGGCCCGGTAGGCCGGCGAGGACGACCTGGAGGATGTCGCCCTTGGTGTTACGCTCCGCCGGCGCGTGCGAACCCCTTGCCGTCACGTTCCGCCCCTCAACCTGCTGTGGGGCGCGACTGGTACTTCTCGCGCACGACGCGGCGGCGAGGGAACCCCGCCGCGCCCAGCCAGCCGGCCGCGGCGTCGATCATGCCCGGGTTGCCGCAGAGGTAGGCCAGCGTGGTGGCCGGCAGGAGGCCGAGGAACGGCAGGCCCTGCTGCACGTAGCCGGCGGCCTCATCCGCCGCGGGCGTCTCCGGGAGCTCGCGGCTGTAGTGCACCCACAGACGGCGGTGCTGCGGGTCCCGGGCGACGAAGCCGCGGAACTCGTCCAGGTAGAGCGCCGCAGCGGGCGAGCGTACGCCCATGACGACGGTCACCCGCAGCGCCCGGCCGGCGGCACGCTGCTCGATCTCCGGCAGCATGGCCCGATAGGGGGCGAGCCCGGTGCCCGTGCCCATGAGCAGGTAGTACTCCGGATCCTCGCCGGGCAGCAGCAGGCGCCCGAACGGGCCGCTGGCCCGCAGCCGGTCCCCCGGGCGGCGCGCGAACAGGTACTCGGTGGCGAGCCCGCCCGGCACGGCCGCCGCCACCACCTCGATCCGCTCGCGGGCCTCGCCGGAACGCAGCGGTGTCGCCACGCTGTAGCTGCGCCAGACCTCGCCCTGCGGGCCGGGAATGGCGAGATTGCAGAAATGCCCCGGCTCGTAGCGCACCGGGGCACCGTCCACCCGGGCAAGGCCGAGGCGCAGGGTGTCCGGGGCGATCAGCGCGGTATCGAGTACCTGGAGCTCACAGGGCTCGCGTCGCGTGCCGAGCCCCGTGGCGTCCGGGGCGTCCGTGGGTGCCGGCACGGGGGCGGCCGTGGTCATGCGTCCCATGCGGCCTCCCGGCGCGCGCCGGCAGCCTGCAGCGCCTCGCGCTCGAGCACCCCGCTGAGCCTGTCCGCGAGCTGCGGCGCCCCGGCAAGGCAGGGGCAGACGCGCCCGCGCAGTGCCGCCCGGGCGCAGCATCGCCGCTGCTCGGGAGTCGCCGCCGCGCAGTCCGGGCCGCAGGCCCTCGCCACGGCCTCGAGCTCGCCCGCCGGGATCGCAAGCGTATAGGCATCGGCATAGCCCGGTACTTGCATGACGCACCTCCCTTGGAAGAAGTATTTGTATTATTACTTATAGCCGGTGCGCTGCACAACCCAGACACCCGGGAGGGGGTTGATGGCTCAGCGACCGAAGGCCACGTACAGCACGGCGTAACCGCCGACTGCCAACAGCCCGAGGCAGCCCGCCGTCACCAGCCCCCGCAGCGCGACCGCGGCCGCCTTGCGGTGCACGTAGTCCTCCACGATCACCTGCAGGCCGAGCGCCAGGTGAAGCCCGGCCACCGCCAGCAGCAGCAGCATCGCGATGGCGTTCCAGGGTGCCGCCAGCCACGCTTGGACGGTCGCGTGCGGCGCGCCGCTGAGGCGCACCAGCGCGACCGCGAGCCACAGCCCGAGCGGCACGAGCGCCGCGGCCGTCAGTCGCTGCCGCCACCAGTGGCCGACGCCGGCATGGGCGCTGCCGAGCCCGCGGGCACGGGCGAGGGGCGTCCGGCGGTCAGTACTCATGACGAGGCTCCCCACGGCAGCAGGGCGAGCAGCGCGGTGAGCGCGGTGAGGAGCAGGCTCGCCAGCACCACCGTCCAGCCTGAGGCGTAGATGCGCCGCAGCTCGAAGCCGTAGCCGGCGTCCCAGGCCAGATGCCGGACACCGTTGCAGAGGTGATAGAAGAAGGCGAACACGACCACCAGCAGCGCGACGCGCCCCACCGGCCCCGACAGCAGGGCGCGCGCGGTCGCATACCAGAACGGCCCGGCGGCCACCGCCGCCAGCCAGAGCACGAACGCCGGCGCCGCGAGACCCAGCAGCAGGCCGCTCAGGCGATGGAGGATGGACAGCACCGAGGTGAGCTGCGGCCGGTAGACCTGCACGTGGGGCGAGAGCGGGCGGCGGCGGTCAGCGGCCATGCGATCGACCCTCCGGGGTTCAGAGGTTGCGCTCCAGCAGCATCCGCTTGATCTCGGCGATGGCCCACCCCGGGTTCAGGCCCTTGGGGCAGGTGCGGGTGCAGTTGAGGATGGTATGGCAGCGGTAGAGCCGGAAGGGGTCCTCGAGCTCGTCGAGGCGCTCGCCGGTGGCCTCGTCACGGCTGTCCGCAAGCCAGCGGTAGGCCTGCAGCAGGACCGCTGGGCCGAGGAAGCGGTCGCCGTTCCACCAGTGGCTCGGGCAGCCGGAGGTGCAGCAGAAGCAGAGGATGCACTCGTAGGCCCCGTCCAGACGGGCCCGCTCCTCCGGCGACTGCAGCCGCTCGTGCGCATCCGGGGCCGGCGTGTCCGCGCGCAGCCAGGGCCGGATCAGCTCGTACTGCGCGAACGCGTGCCGCTGGTCGCCGACGAGATCCTTGATGATCGGGAGGTTGTTGAGCGGATAGACCTGAACCGGCTCGTCGGTCTCGGTGAGCGCCCGGGTGCAGGCCAGCCAGTTGGTGCCGTCGATGTTCATGGCGCAGGAGCCGCAGACGCCCTCGCGGCAGGAGCGCCGGAAGGTGAGGGTGGGATCCACCGTGTTCTTGATGTGGATGAGGGCATCGAGCAGCATCGGCCCGCAGGCCTCGGCATCCACCCGGTAGGTGTCGAGGCGCGGCCCCTCGTCACCCTCCGGATCGTAGCGGTAGACCTGGAGCGTGCGCAGGCGCCGGGCGTTGGCGGGCGCCGGCCACTCGCGCCCGGCGCGCACCCGGGAGCCCGGCGATAGCCCCTGGCTGCGGGGCACCGGGAAGCGCTTGAGCAGGGTGCCTCGCGGGCGCTCGCTGGAGTCGCGTATCAGCATCGTCACTGTCCTCCCGCACCCTCGTCGTAGGCATCGAAGGCGCGGCGCGAATGCGCCACCGCACCACCGGCCCGCATTTCCGCCGCCACCCAGATGGCCTCCAGCAGCTCCGCCTCGTCGGCGCCTTCACGGCGGGCGGCGTGGGTGTGCCCGCGGATGCAGTCGGGGCACTGGGTCACGTGGGCAGCGGCCACCGCGATCAGCTGCTTCGTCTTCGCGTCCAGCGCGCCGGAAGCGAAGACGGCGCGGCTGAAGGCCCGCCAGGCGGTCTCCACCTCCGGCGTCAGGTCCTTGCGGCGCGCCCCGGGTCGTTGTCCGGTCATGGGCTTACCCTCCCAGAGGTATGGCGCTGCGGACCGCGTGGATCAGCTCGGAAGGGCCGCGGTACCGCGTCACCAACAGCATGGCAGACGGGGCGGGGCTCCACCCCACCGTGCATTCCATTTAACCAGTAATGGCTATACTGTTTATAGCCCATGGGCAAGCGCGCTCCACCTCCCCGCTCTTCCAGTGGTCGCTAGCGACGCGTCTAACCATTATCCTGAATGAACCATTAAAGGGCTCAGTTGCGGGGCGAGAAACTCTCCACCCCGCTGCGGCCCACTGCGAGGAACCGGTTCCCATTAAGCTCACGCGCTACAGCGACTACTCCCTGCGCGTGCTGATGTACCTGGGGGTGCGCGGCGAGGGGCTCGCGACCATCAGCGAGATCGCCGAGGCCTACGGCATTTCGCGCAACCATGTCATGAAGGTGGTCTTCGATCTCGGGCGCATCGGCTACATCGAAACGGTGCGCGGCAAGCGCGGCGGCATCCGGCTGCGGCGGGCACCGGAGGAGATCAATGTCGGCGAGCTGGTGCGGCGCACGGAGACGAGCCTCGAGCTGGTGGAGTGCTTCGGCAGCGACAACACCTGCTGCCTGGCCCCGGTGTGCGTGCTGCGCGGCGCCCTCGACGAGGCCCTGCGCGCCTTTCTCGAGGTGCTTGACCGCTACACGCTGGCCGATCTCATCGCACCCCGGCACCAGCTGGCAGACCAGCTGCGCACCGTCACGTTCGGGTAATCCCCTGCCGTCCGCGCTTCCAGATGAACGCCTTCCATTTAAAGCCGTAGATCGTATACTGCTTTACACTTCATATGAGGAGGACCCGCCATGAGCCAGCACCCCTTGGACGTGCTGCACGAGGAGCACCGCCAGCTGCGCGGGCTCCTCGCCATCCTCGAGCGCCAGCTCTTCAGCACCCACGACGGCGGCTCGCCGGATTTCGAGGTGATGGCGGAGCTGCTGGACTACCTCGCTGATGAGCCCGAGCACCTTCACCACCGCTTCGAGGCGCGCCTGCTCGAAGCCCTGGCGCAGCGCAGGCCCGAGCTCACCGGCCTGAGTGCCGAGCTGGGCCGCGCTCGGGGCCGCATCGCCACCGGCGGGCGCAAGCTGCAGCGCCTGGTCAGCGAGGTCATCGACGGACTGCTGGTTCCGCGGCAACGACTCGCCCGGCTCGGCCTGCGTTACGTGCGCAGCTACCAGGCGCTCATGGCGCGTGAGGAGGCAGAGGCATTCCCCGCCCTGGAACGGGACCTCCGCCCCGCCGACTGGATCGAGCTCATCACGGCCTGCCACTGGCGTTGCGGGCTCAGTTCTCCACCGCTGGACGAGCCCGGATACGACGCATTGCGGCGCCGCATTGAGCACGAAGCGGGTGGATTCTGGCCAGCCGGCACGGCGACGGACCTGCGCTGCCCGGTCTGCGACGACACCTGAGCTACCGGGCCATACGCGCGGCACCCGCCTTCCGCCCTGCCGGCGGTAACAGCAGCGCCTACCTGCCCCTGCCCGACCAACGAGCCGACCCCGCATAACACCTGGTCCCCATACGCAACGCGCAATCCGTGACGCGCCCCTCGTGCAACGGTACCGTACGCCGCGCAGGAAGAGGCATTTCATCGACTGCTTCGGGCGCCGGCAGGCCGCATGCCACGCCCGTGCCGCGAAAGCGGGGAGCCACATCGTGAGCCAGCACTGCCCATGCAACTCGGACCCACGCAGAGCGGAGGTCACGCGGGATCCGCTCGCCGCCTACGACGGCCTGCGCGCGCGCTGCCCGGTGGCAGGCAGCGGGCTGCTCGGTTGGACCCTGACGGACAACGCCGGCATCCGCGCGGTGCTGCACGACCCCGAGACCTTCAGCAACTCGGTCTCGCGGCACCTGTCGGTGCCGAACGGCATGGATCCGCCCCAGCACACGCCCTTCCGGCGCCTCGTCGAGCGCTACTTCGAGCCCGCCGAGGTGGCCGGACTGGAGCCCGAGCTCGACGGCATCGCCCGCGAGCTGGCCGAGGCTGCACGCGGCGCGGGGGATGTGGACCTCGTCAGTGCCTTCTGCGAACCCTTCGCAGTCCGCGCCCAGTGCGCCTTCCTCGGCTGGCCGCGCTCGGTGGAGGCGCGGCTTGCGGAATGAGCGCGGCGCAACGAGGCGGCTACCCGGGAGCAGGACCGCCAGGCCCTGGCCGAGATCGCCGCCGAGCTGGATGCCCTGGTGGTGGCGCTGCTCGACGAGCGCCGCGCCCTTGGGGACGACGCACCGCCGGACCGCACGACACGGCTCCTCCATGAGCAGGTGGACGGACGGCGGCTCACGGACGCGGAGATCGTCAGCATCCTGCGCAACTGGACCATGGGGGAGGTCGGCACCCTGGCGGCCTCCCTCGGCATCATCGGCGCCTTCCTTGCCGGACACCCGGCGGAGCAGGAACGCCTGCGCGCAGACCCGGCCGCGGTCCCCGACGCCATCGAGGAGGTCCTGCGCCTGCACGGGCCGCTGCTCGCCAACCGCCGCCGCGTCACCCGGGACACGACCATCGCCGGCCAGCCGGTCGCCGCCGGGGATCGCGTGACGCTGCTCTGGGTGCCCGCCAACCGGGATCCGGCGGCCTTCAGCGGCCCCCTCGCCTACCGCCCGGCGCGGGATCAGTCCCGCAACCTGCTCTGGGGTGAGGGCCTGCACGTCTGTCCCGGCGCGCCGCTGGACGTCGCCGGGCTGGCGCCGCAACCGCAGGCGACGCCCCAGCCTGCTGTCTATCCGGCCAGCGGCTTCGCGTCCGTCCCCCTGCGGCTGGAATGACGCCACCCACCGCCGCTGCGGGCGCCGGCACGCGGCGACCGCAGCGGCGGGCGGGGTTAGAGGTCAAAGCGCCCTGCCGCCTCCGGCTGGAACACGAGCGCCTCCACCCGGTACCGGCAGCTTCCCCCCGGAGTGGCCACGTTCAGCGTGTCGCCCACACGCGAGCCCAGCAGCGCAGCCCCCAGCGGGGCCAGCACGGAGATCGCCCCGGCGCTCGAATCCGCCGCATGCGGGAACACGAGCGTGCACTGGAACCGCTTTCCCGTCATGACGTTGTCGAGGGCCACCGTGCTGTTCATCGTCACCACGTCGCGCGGCATGGCCAGCGGATCCGCCTGATCGCAGGTCTGGATGCGGACCGCGAGATCGGCCACGTGATCGGCGCCGGCGGAAGGGCCGGACTGCCGGCCAAGCAGCGATTCCAGACGCTCGACGTCGAACCTGGACAACGGAGAGAAGCTTTCGGCCATCGGACTGCCTCCCGAAAACGACCCCGGGGACGACGCCACGGATCGGGGCGTCCGGGGTGGGGGATACAACGGCAAACGCCCGGAAAGCGGGAGCCGGACGGTGTCTGTCCCGCCGCGGTCCGCAATCCGGGATCGGAGGGCCCACAATATTCGGGGCGCCCATTCACGGCAGTTCCCCGGTGGCGAGCATCGCCACGCTGCGGCGCCATTACCAATATATGGCCCCTCACTGCCGTTTTCGAGCCCCATGCTGCCCCCGACCCGGAAACCCGCGGGACCGGACGGTCTCGTCCATCAATACCACAGATATTACTCCTCGAAATTCTTCGCTATGTTCCCCCGGGACACGGCATGCAGTTTTATTCGCAGGCATGCGGGACGGACGGCCGCCCCAGGTCTCGGTGCTACGTGGGTTCGGAGGGAAGTGTCGGGATTGTCAGAGCAGATCGAGTCGCTCCGGCCGATCGTTGCCGCGCTCCGCGAGCTGACCCTTTGGGTAGCCATTGCCCTGGCCACCTTGTCCACCGCCGCCATTGCCACAGCACCCCTGGTTCACGCCCGGCGCGGCGCTCGACCCCGTGGCGACCGCGATATCCTGGATGGCAGCCCACCCCCCGACGAGCGTGAGCGCGGGCTAATAGCAGTGCGTCTGTGCCAGCTCGACGAGAGTGAATTCGAGGGAGCGCTCGAAGCTGCGCAGAGCCGCGGCTAGACCTATGCCGGCGACCCCACCGCCGACGATGGCGACCCGATGGTGGTCCGGATGCGGGTCGATGGTGCTGCCGCTGTCCATGTGCTCGATTGATCTAAGAATCGCGACGAACGGATCGGGAGGACAGGGACTTGCTGGGACGTGGGGCATTGACGGGGAGCAAGCGCAGCAATCATCGCGCGAAACCGGAGAACCGCGGAACACTTCGCGCGGGCATCCGACCTTACCGATCCTATCGGGAGTATTGCTACACGGGTCAGCGTGTCGACTGATCCCACGGGATCGCAGATACCTCCACCATTACCGCGCTTTCCGCAGGCGCCACGCCTCACGCGCTCAGATCCACCAGCAGGAAGCCCAGGAAGAGGATGGTGTTCAACGCCCAGGCCACCGTCAGCCAGCGGGCGAGCACGCCGTAGAGCTCCTTGTTCACATTGTCGGCCGCGGCCCACACGGCCACGACGATCCACCCGGTGTACACCAGCAGAACGGCGCCCAGCGTCGCGATAAGCGCCGCCGATGAACGACTCCAGAGCATGGCCAGCAGCGCGATCCAGAGCACGTTGCTGGGAATGACCCCATACAGCCAGAACACCCGCGCCAGGGGGGCGGTTTCGGGGATGAAGCGGGGAAAGCTGCGATCCATGACGGAGTCCTCCGTGCGCCTGCGGGCATGGCCTCGGACACACCCATATATTAGTACTAAGTTTACTAGTTACCGAGCGCCCTGCCACCCTGCCGAAGGAACATGCCCAGGGGGCCGGGCTGCATGCACTCCGGGGGAGCACCGCAGGTGGGCCTCCGGAAGCGGCGCCCCCGATGCGGGGAACGGAGAACAGAGTTCATGCCGGCGTCATCACAGATCACGGCTGCGGTGCGCGATCTCTCCCCGGCCTACTTTGCCCTGGTAATGGCCACCGGGGTGATTTCCATCGCCGCGCAGATGCTCGGCTTCGGCCCGCTCGCCCACGCGCTCTTCTACCTCAACGGCCTGTTCTACGTGTTGCTGCTGATCCTGCATGGCCTGCGCCTGTGCTGGTTCCCTGGTCGCTTCGTCAGCGACCTGACCGATCATGCACGCGGGCCAGGGTACTTCACATGGGTGGCGAGCACCGCCGTGCTCGGCAGCCAGTTCGTACTGCTGGCCGGTGCACAGAGGGTCGCCCTCGCCCTGTGGGCCCTGGCCTGCCTGCTCTGGCTCGGCATCACCTACAGCGTGTTCACGATCTTCGTCGCCAAGGAGGACAAGCCACCCCTGGAGCGGGGCATCAATGGTGCCTGGCTGCTTGCCGTAGTGGCGACGCAGTCCATCGCGGTGCTGAGCGCCCATCTCGCGCCGCACTGGGCGCAGCCATACCGGCTCGAGCTGAACTTTCTCGCCCTGTCCATGTGGCTATGGGGCGGAATGCTTTACATCTGGATGATCGCGCTGATCTTCTACCGGTACTACTTCTTCGCCTTCTCGCCTGGAGACCTCGCGCCGCCCTACTGGATCAGCATGGGCGCGATGGCCATATCGACCCTCGCCGGGTCGCTGCTCATCGTCAACAGCCCCGATGCCCCCTACCTCGAGTCTTTGCAGCCCTTCATCAAGGGCTTCACGGTGTTCTACTGGGCCACTGGAACGTGGTGGATACCAATGCTGCTCCTCCTGGGCATCTGGCGGCATTTCATTCGGCGGTTTCCGTTCGTCTACGACCCGCTGTACTGGGGTCTGGTGTTCCCCCTTGGCATGTACACCGCGGCCACGACGCAAATGGTGGAGGCCATGGAGCTCTCCTTTCTCCAACCGCTGCCGACGGCATGCTTCTATGTCGCGCTCGCAGCCTGGCTGGTCACGTTTTTCGGCCTGCTGCGCAGCGTCGCCCGCCGGATGCGGGCGCCGCAAGCGAATCCCTATGGATAGCCGCGCGTGCACAGGCGTTCCCACTCAAGCTCATAACAAGTACCCACGCTAGTTGTTATACTTTGCTCGCTGGCTCGATCCCATGGTAATCGGCTGCCCGTGCGCCGAGGGGCATCCAATGGACGTCCGGCAGGAACTCGCGAGGAGTCAGGAGCTAGAGGCCGAGCGTGTCCGCTTTCTCGAGCGCACGCGCAGTCCTGGGGAGGCGCAGGCGTTCGCGCGGCGCACCCGCGGGATCTACCGCCGGGCAGTGCTCAACCGCTCGGCCCCGGCCGCCGAGCCGGTGTATCGCCTGCGCCTGATCGGCTCCTACTGCTACCTCAGACACTACCTGAATCCCGGGCCGGAAAACGGGTCCGGATCGCCGCCGCCGGCGCGCCGGGGCGGGCATGACTGAATGGGCAAGCTGACAGGCGGCTCGCGGCGGCACCCGGCCTACCCGGTGTTCTTTCCGGTCGCCGCGGCCTATGGGGCCATTGCGCTGCCGGTCTCCGTACTGGCCCTGCACGGCATGGCGCCCCTGCCCCCTCTGGCGACGCCGTGGGGGCACGCCCAGGAGCTGCTCTTCGGCTTCGGCCTCCTGGTGGCGGCCGGATTCCTGCTGAGTCGCGAGCGGCCGGCTGTGCTCGCGCTGCTGCTCGGCCTCTGGCTGCTGGCGCGCACCGCCACCCTGGTGGCTCCCGCGGGGCCCGTTGCCGCTCTCGCCGGCAGCGGCTTCGCGCTGCTCGTCGCCGCGGTGGCCGCGCCACGGTTCCTGAGCGCGGCGAAGAAGCTCCGCAACCAGGCCTTCGCCCCCATCCTGATCGCCATCAGCCTGGCCGCAACGGCCTTCCACGCCGCCGGAGCCAGCCTTGGCACACCGGCGCGCTATGCGGCCGTGCATGCCGGCGTGCTGCTATTCGCGGTGCTCATGCTTTTCATGGCGGGACGCATCATCGCGCCGGCCGCGGCCGGTGCCGCCCGGCAGGCCGGGCATCACCTGGAGGCGCGCGTGCAGCCGCGTCTGGAGGCTGCCCTGCTGCTGCTCATGGCCATCGCCCTGGTGGCCATGCTGATACCTGGCGCGAGGGTCGCGGGCGGCACCGCGCTGGTGCTCGCGGGCGTGGTCGCGGCTGTGCGCCTCGCACGCTGGCGTCTGTGGTGGAGTCGCCACCGCCCGGACCTGCTCTGCCTCGGCGCCGGCTACGCGTGGCTCGCTGTCGGCCTGCTGCTCTGGGGCGCGAGCGCCCTGCTCGGGGTACCCGGCCGCGGCGAGGCCGTGCACGCGATCACCGTCGGCGCCATGGGCACGCTCACCGTATCGGTGATGGCGCGCATCTGGCTCGTCAAGGCCGGCGCCGATCCCGCGGCGGCACCCGAACCGGTCATCGGCACGCTGCTGCTCGCAGGCGCAGCGGCGCTGCGGCTGCTGCAGCCCGGCAGCGAGCCGGCGCTACTCGCGGCCGCGGCCCTCTGGGCGCTGGCCTACCTGGTGCTGCTCGGACTTTTCCTGCGCGTTCCCCACGGTCGGAGGCGCGCGGCCCGCGCCAGCGGGGAGGCCCGAAGACGGGCGCCGGGACGTCCCTGATCGCGCCGTGCAGTTCGGAGGGGGCGCCGGGGAGCCGGGCTCACAACGGCTGGCGGATGCGGCGCACATAGGGCTTGCTCACCGCGCGCTCCCCAGGGCGATTCAACCCCCGTGTGCCCGGCGCCGGTACCGGACTGGCGAGCACGGGCTCGCCCGGCACCCAGTCGGCCGGTGTCGCCACCGGATGCCGGTCCGTGAGCTGGAGTGCGTCCAGCAGGCGCAGGACCTCGTGGAAGTTGCGCCCGCAGGCGAGCGGATAGGAGAGCATGGCGGCCACCCGGTGTCCCGGCGTGACGATGACCACCGAGCGCCCGGCTACACGGTCCAGGGCCGGACCGCAGCCGGGAGCGCTGACGTCGGCGGCGGGCAGCATGTCGTAGGCGCGGGCGATCTCGAGCTCAGGGTCGGAGATCATCGGGAAGTTGGGGGCGATACCGTCGCTCGCGGCGATCTCGCGCGACCACTGGCGGTGGCTTGCCAGGGCATCCGCCGAGAGCGAAATCACCCGGGTGCGACGACGTTCGAACTCCGGTGCCAGGCGCGCGACAGCCGCCAGCTCGGTGGTGCAGACGGGCGTGAAATCCCCCGGGTGCGAGAACAGCATGCCCCAGTGGTGTCCCAGCCAGTCGTGAAAGGCCAGCTCGCCCACGGTGGTCTCAGCGGTGAAGTCGGGTGTCTCGTCACCGACGCGTAACGTTGCCGCACCCAGACGCAGTGTTGTGGAACCATTTCTTCGCGCTCTGCAACATCCATCACGGCGGCGGCAGTTGCGCCTAGTGACCGCCACAGGCGTAGCCACACGGGATCGGGGAACCTTTCCAGGCGACCTGCTCGATGGCGCAATCCCCCGGCTCGCCCGCGTCATTCTGGGCCCAATCCATCGGCCGAAACGTTATTATAGTATTGTTTTGGCTTCTTCTACCCTGCCATGCCGCACAGCGCGGAGTTTGAGCTAGGTCGTGGTCTGCGCTAAAAGCGTTGCAACTTTTGGGGCCGGAAACTGGTTCCCCGGTCAAGGCAGGACGACATGCACCACTATCGTGCGCTCCCGCAACGGGCGGACACGACCCACGGGCATCGCATCCCGATAGCAAGGTGTTCTACGATGAAACAGTCCGATGACCTAACGTCGTCATCACCTAGAACTGAGCCTGGCCTCTGTCCCCAGCCCGAGTAACCATCCCCCTCACGTGGTTGCCACCTCACGTCCACCCGCAGCCCGCTCCGCTGCCGGTCGCCTCCTTCCCTTGAACACACCAGTACTCGCTTTCGGCAACAACCAGGCGTATCGCCGCCGGATTCGCTCTTTTGGGCCCCGACCGGCGCTTTCCGAACCGCGTTTTGACCGCCTTTTACGTACTGATGGCCGTCGTCGATAGAGTCGGGATGTGGCGCGGTGGCTTTAGGTCCGTCTGATCTGTTGCGGCACCTTTCGTTCCGGCGGTGCCTAAAGGGGCCGCGCCGTGCCTCCGTTTCCACATCCCGCTCATCGAACCGGACGTGCGCCTCTACTGCATCCCGCTCTCGGACGAGACTTCACGCCTTCACCCACGGCTCGCCGCGTCCAAGCTGCATCAGCCGCACGAACCTGAAGTACCCGTAGTGGTGCGAGAGGGGATAGCTCTCGCCCCGGCGTCGCCTAACCTTGTGCTTATGGCGCAGCCACCGGCGTAACTTGGTTGGCTCCAGCGCGCACTCGAGCGGGCGCAGCAGCGTGAATGGCAGGACCACCCGCCCGTACTGGGATTGCTTGAGATCACCGCGCAGCAAGTCCGCGACGGACCAGATGAAGGCGACCCTCTGGGAGTGGTTCTCGGTGTTCAAGGCGCCCGTTCCATCGTTTCTGTGATCTGCGTTTGCCGTGAGGGCCTCCTAGGGCTCATCCGCGATGGTCGTATGGCGCTCCAAGCACTGGTGCAATGCCGGTTCGCGCCCGGCAGTGGCACCACGGCCATGCGCGATCCTTGGAGTCCAAGCTCCTGAGCCGAGTGTGACCGTGGTTTAACGATCTCGACCAGTCGCGTGCCTCAGGACCTCCTCGCGCATGCCTCGGAGGCGGCGTGACGGTCAGTCCGCCGCGGCCGCCCCCAACGTGCTTGTCGGTCTGTCGCGGTACCGCCGGAGTTCATTACAGCGGCACAAACGAATCGCATCGGGTCGAATTAAGAGCATCCCTCTTTCCCCCGAATCAGTCCCTCCGGGGGAATGCCCCTCGCTTTGTGATAGCCACGAAAGCCGGCTTACGGATCGTCACCCCGGCGCAGCCAACGCCGCCGCGGCTCCGTCTCGTCCCGAATACCATGCGGGATGGCGATATCCGTAGGTACCGTGAATGCCTTGGCACACATCAGCGGAACCGAGGAAGCGACATGGCGAATCAGTCACTGCAATGCAATCTTGATGATGCGCCGCGCCGCGCCGCGCCGCGCCATAGCCAGCTTTGGTTGCCGGAACCTGATCGGGCGGTTTGTATTCCAATAGCCTGAGCGGAATGCGTGGAGGGTGGCCGTGAGTATCGGACGGCTTGGGGACAAATGCAGGCTTGGTGCTGCCTGGACTATTGAGCTCATCGCGCGCCAAACACGCAGCGGATTGCGGAAATGTGGTTCACATGCGCGCATGTATTTCTATCCTCCCCAGTGACGTATCCTTGGCCCTCCCCAACACGCGGTCTCTAGGGAACACGTTGCGCACCACGTAAACGCCTACTATCAAGTTCCACGGTATTCGCGGTACATTGCAGTCTCGCAGCACTTTCAACGTGAGGAAAGCGACCAATGACGCAGAGCAACGTGGATCTCTCGAAGTACAACATCGAAGAGCTCGCAACTCTCAAGAAGGACATTGACAAAGAGATTCAGGGCCGGCGCAAGCAGGACCAGAAAAAGGCACTCCGGGAGGCGAAGAAGGTAGCCGAGCGCTATGGTTTCTCCTTGACGGACTTGGTCGGTGCGCCCGCCAAGGCTGGGAAGTCTTCCGGAAAGGGCACCGTTCGATTTCGGCACCCGGAGGATCCGAGCAAGACCTGGTCGGGACGCGGCCGCAAACCCGGCTGGGTCAAGGACTGGGAAGCCAAGGGCCGTGACCTTGACGAGTTGCGAGCGGCCTGAGTCGGCAGCGTTCGCCGGCGCGGTTACTTCACGGCCCGTGCTTCTTATCAGTGCCCTCGCCGCGCCGGCTTCGCGCCTGTTCAATTGGAGGTGATTCGGCGCTCAACCTGACCCTACTAACCGGCCAAATCCTCCCGCTGCCGGTGCGCTGTGACCTAAGGGCGAGCCTCGACTACGCCACCCTTCGTGTAGCTGGTACCGGGGCGACCCACTCCGAAACCCTTGCCGGCAAGCGCCTTTATTCCAACTCAAGGCGCTTTAATAGCGCCGACATGCTGCTGCCGCACGCGGTGCAAATCGCGTGCACCTCAAAAAGGTCTAGTCGGCGCTCCCCGCGCTCGTATCGCGATACGAAACTTTGGTGGGCACCCAGCTTCATCGCCAGCTCTTCTTGGTGAAGTCCGGCCGACAGCCGTAGCGCCCGCAGCTCCTTACACAGGCGCAATCGCTGACTATTCCATGGGCTGTTGCGCGTTCTCCCCATTAGATAGCAAGAATAAATGCGAAATTGACATATGCAGTTTTGGCATATACTCTCCCCTGCCTACGCGGCGACTCGCGGATACGGCTTGCCCGAACCCTTGGGTAGCACCACATGCTCGTTCTGTGTTTTCTAACCTCTGATTCCAGCGCGATCGAGATCTGTCAGCAGTACTGGGCGCTCGACGATGGGGGCGCCTTCCGCCTGAAGGTCGCCACACTGGAGCACACGCACCGGATGGCTGCCGCTCAGCTTCGCCACGTTATCCGCGAGAGCTGTATCGCGGTTGATCCGGATCTCCGCTGTGCCGCGTGCGGGTCAATGGCCGTTGCCACTACTCGAGCGGAACACCTGGAAGCGCGTCGGCGCCCTACCTGGTACTGTCCGGAGTGCGCGGAGAGGCGTCGGCAGCAGCAACGTGAGGCGGAGCGGCGCCGTGCAGAAGAACTCATGGCCGAGCGACGGGCCGAAGAGGAACGACTGCGCGCACTGGTCCGCACATCGTTCCCCGTTGCCCCACTCAAGCCAGTCGATCCCGAAGCGCTCTCCCTCAGTGAGGGCGTATACCTGCTTGCTGTCACCCGGGCTGCTGCAACCGAAGACTATGAGCGCATCAAGCCGATCGCTGACTCCCCGACCCTGCTCAGCCCCCGAGCGGAATTCGATCGCATCATCCTCGAGCGCCTCTCTCGGAACGCTCTGCTATGCGTGGATCCTGACTCAATACTTGACGCATTTGATTTCCGGAATGGCGCTGTTCACCTTCGGCGCCCGCGCCGGGTCGCGTATAAATGCGCCTTTGCCCCGACCACAGAGGCGCGAGGGTGGTTGATCGACCAGTTGGAGGCAGTTTTCGCTAGCGGTCACTGGCCTGAGCACTGGAGGAGCGAGCTACCCGAGGTTGTCAGCCTTATTGGCATTGAGCAGTGCATCGCCTATCTCGAGCTTCAACAGGCCGAGCGCGATCTCCCCTTCCGGGCTGGAACAAAGACGCGGGCGATGTTCCAGCGCATGCTCGAACACCATTCTCTGGCTCAAGCGTTCAATCACATTTGGGTCGCCGCCCGTTACGCGGCTGACCACCTGGTACGTTCCCGGATTTCGCGTTCGCACGCCGCCAACTCCGCCGTCAGTTTCCTGAATACCCGCATGGAACGTGCACGTCACGAGCACTGGAACCTCAAACCATTCCGCCCCGACCCGCGGTGCTGCCGATGTACCGTTGTGGACGTCCTGAACAACACCGTTCTTAACCTTGGAGATCTTGCATTCACGCGGTCCCCTTTGTAGCTGCTCACTTGTCGTGCCGCCAATTTCTTCGGCCTGTGCTTCTATCGCGCGACCGCTATCGGCTCACTCCCCGCTGCGCAGCGATCGAGTACAGCCAGTACCGCGCAACGCGGCGCGCGCCAAGTGGGTACGCCCAGTTCGATGCCGCGGCATCGCGGGCGGGCGTCTCGAGTGATTCCCACCGGCATGGCAGGAGTCAGGGCCGCAAAACGGCTGACGTTGGCGGCGTAGGCACAGTGACGTGGGCGCGCCACCGGGTGTTCCAGGCTGATGGCCGCTAGGCGCAGTGCAGGAGGTTTCGCGATGGCCGTGGAAAAAGACGACGATCAGGATGGCGGGCCCGAAGGCGGAAAGGACAGGCAATGGCGGGAGTTGCGCCGGCGTGCCGATGAGTCTCCGCCCAATACCCTTGAAGTTCGTGGCTTCAGACTTGCCCCGTCCGTGCAAGAGCAGCCATGCGCGACGCTGAGCGAGTGGCGAATCTATCAGATCGGGAAATCCGGCACGAGCCATCTGGTGGGCTATTGTCTCGAGCAGGACAAATGGCGGCGCACGACTGCGATCACCGAATTCTCCCTGGAGGACATGACGGCTCGCACTGAGAGCGGTCGCAAGTATGCCCTGAGCGGCCCTCCGGATCACAAGCAGGGGCGAGCCTTGGGCGTCTGGCTGGCTGAGTGCCAACGGACCGGCATCAAGTCCTACCGCGATGTGACCGACCTCCTGCTGATGGACGTCTCGAGCCCGGACCTGCGTGCATGGGAAACAAACATCGCCCGCATTCGGCAGCACCCCGACTCGATCGACCCGGAGGCGGAGCGGCGGCGAGCGGAGATCCGCCGCGAACTCGAGGCGCATTTTGCCGAGCACCCGGAAGAGCTCGACCGGCTGTGCGCGTTCCTCAATCCGCCTAACCGCAAATCATGAAGCGCGAGGTGCCTGAGGATCAAAGCGGAGAGAGGCACGTGCTTGATCGCATCTATATTGCCGGTGATCCACATGGGCGGTTCGATCCGCTGAACGCGGCAGCCGCTGATCGTCCCGCTGCGATGCTGATGCTCGGGGACTTCGATCTCGATACCGCCCTGGAAGTCGCCGTTGCTGATGCTCGACGCAAGTGTGATCTGTGGTGGATTCATGGCAACCACGATGTCGACCGACCTGCGTACTACCGCAATCTGTTCGAATCCAGCCTGCGCGAGCGCTGCTTCTCTGCTCGTGTGATCGAGATCGGCGGCGTGCGCTTCGCCGGGCTGGGTGGCGTCTTCCAGGCACGGATCTGGCACCCGCACAATGATGGGGGCAGGCCACGCTATCTCACGCGCGCCGAGTACCTGGCGGCCGTACCTCCGCACGAGCGCTGGCTCGGCGGCCTCCCCAGGAAGGCCCGCGCCGCGATCTTCTGGGAGGACTACGAGGCTCTCTGGCAGCAACAGGCTGATGTCCTCGTTACCCACGAGGCTCCGGCATGTCATCCATACGGATTTGCGGTGCTCGACGACTTGGCGGAGGCGATGGGGGCGCACACGATTATCCATGGCCATCACCACGTCACATACACGTACCGTTACCGGAACCGGCCCCTCACCGTGCATGGAGTCGGGCTTGCAGGCGTTCGCACCGCCGCCGGGCGCGTGCTGACTCCGGGGCTTGATGAGGAGCGTGGGACATTCGAACTAGAGCTTCAACTACCTCAGAGAGACGATCGGCCTGCCGGCGAACTGCTTACCATCAACGACCTAATGCCGCATGCGGCTAGCTAGAGCTGGGAGGCGGGCCTCACGCACAACGTGAGCCCCGAGGCAGTCTCTACGCAATGGCGCGCATCGGGATGCGCGAACGCCTCCCATCGGTAGAGTCGGGATGTGGCGCGGTGGCTTTAGGTCCGGCTGATCTGTTGCCGCCGCTTTCGTTTCGGCGGTGCCTAAAGGGCCGCGACCCTGACTCCGTTTCCACACCCCGCTCATCGAACCGGACGTGCGGCTCTCCCGCATCCGGCTCTCGGACAAGACTTCACGCCTTCACCCACGGCTCGCCGCGTCCAAGCTGGGTCAGCCGCACGAGTCCGAAGTGCCCGTAGAGGTGCGAGAGGGGATAGCTCCCGCCCCGGCGTCGTCTGACCTTGTGCTTGTGGCGCAGCCACCGGCGTAACCGCGTCGCGGTGTAGCTGTCGAGCGCACGGTATGCTCGGACACGGGTGCCTACCTGGAAGTAGTTCGCCCAGCCGCGCAGCGTGCGATTCAACCGCCTCACCTGCTCCGTGGTCTCTAGGCACGTCGTGGAAGTCGCAGTCAGCGCACGGATCTTCTCCACCGCGCGCCGGATGCTCTTCTTCGACGGCCGCATGCCCAGCCACGGCTTGCCCGTGCTGCGCGAGTACAGCCGCCCGAACGTGTATCCCAGAAAGTCGAAGTGCTCTGCCGGCACGCGACAGACACGTGTCTTCTCCTCGTTGACCGTCAGATCCAGCCTGCCCATGATCGCGCGCATCCACTGCAAAGCCTCGTCGGCCTTGCCGCGGCGGCACAGGATCACCAGGTCATCGGCGTAGATCACCAGCTCGCTGCCCAAACGCCGGTCCAGGCCCCGCTGCTTCCACGCCAACACAAACCGGCGCATGTACAGATTCGCCAGCAGTGGTGAGATGGGAGAACCTTGCGGGATGCCCCGCCGGCGGTGACGCGCCTCGGTGGTGCGGATCGTCCGGCCTCGTCGGTCGCTCTCCTCGACAGCACACTCCAGCCATTGCTTGATGAGGTGCAGCACACGCCGATCAACGATCCGGCGCGCCAGCGACCGCATCAGCGGGCCATGGGGAATGCTGCCGAAGTAGTCCGAGAGGTCGGCATCGACCACCTCCGGGTGGCCCCGGAACATCCGCTCTTCCACCTCCACCACCGCCTGCTGCGCGTTGCGCTTGGGTCGGTAGGCATAGAGCTCCGGCGGAAGGTCGGCCTCGAAGATCGGTTCCAGCACCAGCATTGCTGCGGTCATGCAGACCCGATCCCGAAGCGTCGAAATGCCCAGGGGCCGTCGCTTGCCGTTGGCCTTCGGGATATACACGCGCCGTATGGGCGCCGGTCGATACGTCTCCTCTCTGAGTTGGCTCGCCAGTTCCCCCAGCCACCTCTCCACCCCATAGGCCGCCACGCCCGCGAACTCCTGGCCGTCCACACCCGGCGCGCCCCGGTTGGAGCGGCACTGGGCGTAGGCATGCGCCAGGACGTCATCGCGAAAGATCTTGTCGTACAGGGCGTAGAAGCGGTAGCCGGGCTCAGCCTTCGCTTTCGCGTGCAATGCCCTTCGCAGCTTCTGAACGCTTGCCGGAGTTGATAGGTTGCCCAATCTCCTGGTCCCTCACCGCGTCAGTGCATTCATCTTGAACCAAGGCCCCTTCCCTCCGCCGGCATTACCCGGCTTCCTCGGTACTACGAGCCTCTCCGCCACCCCAAGGTGCCCGTCCTCTCCCTCACGGGCGGGCGGTTGGTCATCCCCTCGACCACACCCAGGGGCTTCCCGTGTTGCGCGCGCTTCCCTTGTGTACATGCTGTCGCCACTACCCCGGCGCAGCGGCTGGGTGCCCTTCGCTCGCTTCCCCAGCCGTATCAGCCTTCCCCGGTATGGCTGCCAGGTCGGCCTGCGCAACGACCTTTTCGAGGCTTGCTCGGCGTTCACTCGCGTTACGGCCTGCACACTCGCGCCGTCACCGTATGTCGTGACGCACTTCACCGGAGGCTTCAGCCGTTTCGTTACCTCCACAACTGTTCCGGTTGCTTCCGGCTGGAGCGGTAGCCGGGTGGGGCTTTCACCCACTGGGAAAGCGCCGCCTTATCACGGCGCACGCCAAGAGCGGTCATTGGGCCCGATTAGCAGCAGTTGCGGCTCCAACTTGAAGTGGCGCTTTCGGCCTTTGCTGCGCCCCGCAAGCAGCCACGTACAGCGCTCTTCTAATTTCAGACTAGACGTCAAAGCGCGACCCCACTAAGGCCGCGGCCGATAGATGAAATAGCGATAGTTAAGTAAACACTTGACCAGATGATGCAACCTATGCATTTCACGAAACGCTTCAAGAACTTTGCGTACAAACTCTATGAAATACATCGCTTCCGCCCTATCCTTCCGGATACCTTCGCGATATGGGTAATACGTAATTAGCTGTGAAATTTCATCGTAGTCAGTTTTATGATGAGCAATCGCGTTCCTTAGCTGGTTGTCCAATGCATTCTCGTTCAGCGGGAACCAGCAATTATCGAGATGAGAAATTTTCAGTCCATATGGCAGATCCGCGAATGCATCCAAGTCCCTCGGTGTTTTGTTGCCGACGTCCTTGAACTTGCGGTGGTCCCCGCGATGCAGTAAATTGTTTACCCCCGCCACCAAGATCAGCTCCCTCGACAGCACCTCGGAAATGTTCTTATAGAGCTCTCGATGAGAGTGGAAATCATCTACAGAAACACGAAGTGCGACTTTCTCGCTTTCGCTTTCATCTCTGGAATCGAGGAGATCGAGGAATAGCGCAGGCCTGAGTGCAAGCTCCGCTTGAAGAACATCCGGATAGACATCTAAGCAGTCCCTCTGGACATTCTTTAAGAAGCCCGATTCTAATGTCTGCTCAATGAACTGATCAAGCTCTTGTTTGTGGTCAGATGCAATGCTTCGGATGACCCTAAGGTGTAGTTCTACAGCGTTCGCATTGTCGTTTGGAAGAGAGAAGGGGAAAAACACCTTCGCCAAAACGTTATAGAGAGCGAGATTCAGGTCCTGAGGTTCCTGAGAAATGACCTCTTCATTGAAGTGGCTTTTGCAAAGACGGGCGAACAGATCTTTATTCTTGTAATAGAGGCGCAGAACTCTCTGCAGATCGTTCCGCTTCTGGTGTAGCGAGTTAAGCGCGTTCAGTCGCTGGTTGTGAAACAAATAGCGATCATGCCCGACACGTGCTACCGCTTCCATGAAGGGCGTTCTCCCCATGACGTACTTGCCGAATGTCACCGGAAAGTCAATGTGCAGGTCAACGAAGGGGCGTGACCCGTCAAACGGCCCTTCGGTCTGAGCGAGCTCTGCGCCCCTGACCTTCATCGAAGAGCCCCAGCTAACAAATATATCAATCGCCTCGCCGCATTCAGGGCAAGCGAAGCGGAGGGGGTGTTCGTCACGGTTGGACACACCAATTCGAGTATCAATAAGGCATTGGCAGGTAGAGCACTCGAAGGTTTGGCAAAAATTCAATTCGCTGTATCTCTCTCGTTTAGCCAATACACTGATGGCATGGTAGCACCCAATTCGTGTGGGTTGAGAGTCGGGTGTTGAAAGCCAGCCGACCTACGTTCGGCTGCGCGATACCGCGAGCGGCATTGGGTCGTTCTGCGCCATTCGAGGGCAGTTTCCGGCCGCTCTGAGGAAAGCCCGCCGCCGCAGGGAATAGTGCATGTGTCCTACTCAGCGTCGATGGATACCACAGAGCACGTTTGGCTACCCCGCGCCGATACCGTCAAAAACTTCGTCGCCGCGACGGAGGGCGTCGTCCTTCGATTGGCCGGTCGCGTGGCTATAAATGTCGAGACTCGTGTCATGACTGTGTCTGAGCAGTCGGCGGATGACGACCCGCGGGAGCACACCGTCAAGTAGGTGGCTGGCACGGCTGTGACGGAGCCAGTGCGGCGATGCGCGTTCGAGGCTTACGGAGATGTGTGTTGGCGCATACTCGTCACGCGCTAGCCGGGCACCCTCCCTAAAGAGCTCGGTGAGCACCCGGTAGATTTGCCGCGTCGAGAGTGCGCGGCGCTGCTCCCCAACAGAGGGAACCAACGCGAGCGTCTCCTTCGGGTGTGGCTGCGGGTGGCGCTGCAAAGAGACACGAAATCGGATGAGCGCCTCAACAAGCCGCGCCGAGCAGTCGATAGCGGCGGGTTTGGCACCCTTGCCGAGGATCTGAAGCCGCCAGGTCTCGCCGCCGTCCGCCGAACGAAAGGACCCCATGGTGTGGGTTGCCATCTCCTCGGTGCGAAGCGCGGCGATGTAGGCGAGCGTGAGGAGCCAGCGGTCACGTTCATAGGCAGCAACCGCCCGCTCTGTCCTCAGGGGCCTCATCTGGAGTGCTCTCCACACGTACGCAAGTGCCGCGCGCTCGAGGAAGCGCTCGCCTTGGATCTCGAAATCACCCTTGTGTGCACGTGACGTCTCAGCGCTGGGGAGATAATCGAGCGCGAAGCTCTCAAGATCGAACGGGTTCACTCGGAGATACCCGCTGCGCCGGAGGTAGGCGAAGAAACGCCGAAGCATTCCGAGCTCCCGGCGGATGCCTTCGCGGGAAAGCGGCGCGGTGAAGGGTCGCCAGCGAGGGTCGGTCCGGCGGTGACGCTGCGGTGACGTCCAGCGCTCCGGCGGTGAAGGTGCCGCGAGAAAGTCACGGTAGCCAAGGGCCTCCTCGCGGCGTAGCCCCTGAAAGTCCCCGTGCCCCATGTGCTCCAGCCATAGCAGAAACCGGTTCAGCACGGTGCCATATGCGCGAGCGGTATGTGGTGAGCGCCCCCGCAGCTCCCGGAGGAAGGACTCGACAATCTCAGCGTCCGTCCGGGCACGCGTGAGTGGCTGCGCGGTGTCCGGTGCCGCGGCACGCCCAGCGCTCTGATCAGGTCGTAGCGAACGATCGGTCATCACTGTCGCCCATTCCCCTGGCAACTCGCGGCCTAGCCCCTATGAGGCCACATGAGGGAACGGGTGAACAGACCAACCGTCGATGCCCAGAACGAGGCGGTGAGCGAAGGCGCCGACGAATCTCGACACCCCTTTCCCGCGCGGATGCCGGGCGGGCGATAGCCCGGCGTAGCGTTCGTCACCAAGCAACGGCCACAGCGACTCGACTGGAAGCGTCCCAACTCGAGGCTTCCAGCTCTTCCGGGGCCTCAAATCTCTGGGTCAGCATTGAGCTCGGTACGGACCGTAGACCCATGGATCTTGGCGAGGAACGGTGCCGTCACATCCTGCCTGCGAGGCCATACTCCAGTGCGTCTGATAAGAGCAAGTATCAGCCGTACACACCGCATTACGGATTACGAAATACTACGCTACGATGTCGTATATGCCCGCGTCCCACCCTACGGCCGACGCACTTCGGCGCCCCCAATCGAATACAGTGCGTTCCCGGGTTCACATTCCGGGCGATTGCAGGCAACCCGACGCAAGCGGCAGGCTCGCCTCGCCTGCCGCCAGGAGATGACCGATGCCCCGCACGCCAACTATCGGGTACGAACAGTTCTGCCGCGTAGCCTCGGCGCTTCTTGCGCTGAACGGCCACCGGCTTGATGACCTGACCTTTGCGCGTGTCTACGAGCAGCTTGGGCGGCGTGGCAGCTCGCAACGGATCAACGACTTTCTCAAGCGGTTCAAGGACGAGTACCGCAGCGGCGAGCGGCCGGGCGGGCTCAGCGGCGAACTCGAGGCGGAGATGCGGGCTTCCGCCCAACGCATCACGGAAACGCTGCAGCGCGAAGCGCAGGCCATGATCGAGGCGGAGCGCGCAAGTATTCAGGCGCCACTGGATGAGGCACGTCAGGAGGCCGAGGCGGCGCAGACCGCAAGCGCGGCCGTCCGCCAGCAGTACCGCGACCTTGAGGACACGTTGCAACGCGAGCAGGAGGTCCGCGCGCAAGTCGAGCGCCGACTAAGCGAACTCCAGCGCCAGCATGACACCCTCACCAACGAACACCATGCAATTGCCAAGGAGTCCACAAGGCTAGAGTCGGAGCTCTCCCATCACGCAGAGCAACTGACGCAGCGAAACGCCGACAATGAGGCGCTCCAACAGGAGGTAAAGGAGCTACGGACGGGACGTGAGCGGCTCATGGCACAAGTACGGGATTTGGAGCGCGACCTCGCTGAGGCCTTTCGAGAAACTGCACGCCTCACGGCGACAATGAAGGAACGGGACGCTGTCATCACCCAGCTAGAAACCCGAGTCGACCACGAGCATAGGCGGACAGCGGAAGCCAACAGGCAACACCAAGCGGAAGAGCAGCGTCGTATCGCGTCCGAGACACGCGAGCAATGCGGCAAGCAACAAAGTGAAGCGCTCATAGCGCAGCTCGAACAGATGGAACAGAAGCACGCTCGGGAGATTGACGAAATGCGAAGTGCTTTGGCCGCCGCAGCTTCGAAGCGCCACGAGACCGACCGTAAAATGCATCAGCTAATCGAGTATGTTGAGCGTCTAAGTAATCAGCTGGCCGCAGCACCGAAGAAAACACGCGCCGGTAAGCGTAGCAGGCGCCCGCCTCAATCCGAGCGTTGATCCAGCTGGCCCGACGACCGAGCAGAATCGCGCTTGGTTGCCGGAACTGCGCGCTACAGGTTTCCGCGAGTCGGGTTCAACCTGCGAAAAGCTAGGGCAGCACAGACGTTCGTTACCCACCGCCTCTCTCGAGGGCCCTGTATTCCACGCTGTGGCGGCTCATCGAAGCAGCCGCCAGCAGCCAATCGAAACGACTGACTCAAGAACCTCCTTCTAATTCAAAAATGAGAGAACCAATTCTTGGTCAACAAATTTTGGCTCTCTTTTCATCGCGGCGGCGATGTGGTCAAGCCATATGCTGCCGGTGTCACTGACCGGGGTCTGATCGCATTTGCTCGCCATTTCAGGTGAGTGCGCGCACCCCTCCTGCTGTGCCAATAACAGTGCCTCGTATCCAGGTCGCCACGGCGTCAAATCCGAAAACACCGCCTTCAGTCGCGCGTAGATTGCGAGACCGGCCCAGTCTAGGTCGCCAAAGAAAAATACCGGCCAAGGGAGAGATTCTTGGCTCATCCAAGATTCCACAAACTCACTGATCAGCGGGCGGTTTAGCGCTCCGGACCCGTGGAGGTGAAAACAGGCCTGGCGAGCGTTCCGAATTCGCTGTGCGGCACCCCGAAATCCGGCCGTGTAAACAAAGGCCCATCCCTCTGTGCCGGGCCACATCCCCTCTGCGGCCTCCAGGTAGCTTTCCAAGTTCTCAATGAGGAGCACAGCGCGTGGAGGGGCTTCTGGGTGATAGACCTCGATCAGAACCGGGCGATACCGGAGATCGCCGGCATGCAGTCCGAAGACGATCTCAAGCCACTCCTCGCGCCCAGCCAGGGCCTTGGAGTCCCCTCCAAAGAGTTCCGCGCCGAGACGATAGGCAGTTAACGCCCCCCGCGTCAGCCGGTCCGGGATCCGGCTTAGGCGTGCCACCATGGCGTCGGCCGTCAGCCCATGGATCTGGGGCAGGGGGTGTGCAGCAGCATAGTCCGGATCGGCGAATGCGCCTGATGCCAAAACCGCCTCGCGCCATCTCTGGCCCCAGGCGCTACGCACGGGCCGCTGCAGCACTGCGCGCGCGATCGCCTCTCCCTCCGGGAGGAACTCGATCTCACCATGCCGCCAGGGCTCGTCGTGCGCCCGGTGCTTGCGTCGGAAGCGCAGCGCAATCACGCCATGGCGGGCCAGCGCCTCAAGGTGGCGCCAGAGGTTCACGTCGTCGCCAGGGTGCGTCTCGCCGTTGAGAGCCGGGAGTTCCGGAGAGGTTACCGGTGCCGTGAGGCGCCGGTCGCGCGCCTCGAACGGGCGCTGGTCGAGGCGGTCGACGAAGCGCGAAAGCAGCGCCCGGATCTGCGGGTGTGCTAGTGCCCGATCGATCCCGTCAGACGGCGCCATCGTTCACCCTGCGCACGGGCGCCTGCTCATCGAGCCCTTCCGCGAACTTCAGGTCGAGGTTGTAGGAGACCCGCTCGCGAGCCCTCGCACGCTCCTCTCGGAACAGCGCCTCGACCCGCTCGCGATTGAGAATGCTCTTCTGCAGGTAGACTTTCTCCTTCAACTCACCGATGCCTTCGGGCGCCGGGATCTTGCTGACATCGATCAACATGTCGACGCTGTCGTGCAGCGGCCCCGAGCGCCCATCCGGCAGCGCGAACACCATCTGCACGCCGAGCACCTCCGTGAGGTATTGGATAACTTCCTTGCTCCGGCTCACATCCACCTTCTCGAAGGTCTCATCGATCATCACAAAGCGCAGATGGGTATCGCCCTGTGACCAGCCAAGCGCAGTCGCCAGGGCCGCAGATCGCACGATGTAGGAGGGCGTCTCCAGCTGCCCGCCGGAGCCGGTGCCATAGGTCTTCAGCGAGATGGGCTTGCGCTCCGAGTGGACAAAGCACTTCTCGATGTCGTAGGTCCGGTACTCGCGATAATCGGTCAGCCGCCGTAGCTCCTTCATGCCGCGATTGCGGTCCTGGTCGAGGAGCATCCCCTTCAGGCGATCGAAGATTGCCTCATCCTCCGGACTCATGCCTTCCTCGTCGAACAACAGGAGATTGCCCATCATCTGGCCCGGCTCGGCAAGGCGCTCGAAGAACTCGGCATAGCGGCGGTAGTCGCTGCGCCAGTTCCAGCTGAACTGGTAATACTCATCCCCGAACGTCTGCCTGCGAAGCTCTTGGTTCAGGGTGGTCAGCACGTCCTTGCCGCGGTTGATGCAGTTGTTCATCTTCAGGCAGACGTCCCGAATGAACGTCTCGTTGAACCGACGGCTCGCGTCCTCAAGCTGCTCGTGGTTTTCGGCGAGGATGTGGTCGCGCAGGCTGGTGAGCGTAGCGCCGATCTCCCGGTGCACCAGCGTTAGCTCGCGAAAAGCCTCAATTGCGCTAGCCTGGCTCGTCGCGCGCGGCAGGGCGACGCGCTTATCGTAGAGTCCGCAGCCGTTGAAGTGGGTGACTGACGAGGAGAGATTCGCGTAGAGCTGGGGCAAGCGCTGATCGGGCGGCACGGCAATCGCCCGTGTCGTGTCGTCGAGGGACTGGGCGATGCGCGCGAGGGCGCCTTCCCAGTCTCCTCCTTCGGCATTGATCCGGCGCATGGCCTCGATCTGCTCGCGGCACTCATCACGCCGGGTGGTGAGCTCCCGCAGCTTGTTGCCAGCCGCTGTCCGGCTATCGGCGTTCGTCTGCCGCTCCTGCCGGATTTCACCTCGGCGCCCCATGGCCTCACCGTGACGCTCGCGCGCGGCCGCGATCTCTTGATCAAGCGAATCGATCTCCCCCAGGATCTCCTCGACCCCCGAGAGGTCGAGCGCCTTCAGCTGTTGCTCGGTCTCCTCGAGCCCCATCTGCTCCTGGATGACCTCCTCGAACGGCTCGATCAGCTTCGGGCGCTGAACACTGTCAAGGGCCTGATTCCATAGCCGCGCACTTCGCATCCGCACCTCGGCCTCGCGCTCCTCGCGCTCAATCTCCTTCAGGCGCCGGCGCTTGGCCTCGATCGAGCGCCGCCGAGCACCCTCGCCGAAGACGAGGTCGGATTCCTCCACGCGCGTAACGAACATGCGAAGGCTCGAGGAGGCGTTACCTTCGAGGGTAAGCCCGCGGGGCGTCTGCGTTAGCGCCTGACTGTCGGCCACCTGCACCACGTCGCCGAAATTCGCCCGAACCACCGCCTCGACCACCGGGTCGCTGAAGCGCATCAGGTGCACGATGGAGTCGGGCTTGGGCTCCCGCCCGGGGCGCTCGGCGAGCTCGCGCGCCCGCTTGCCCTGAATGATGCTCACACCCGGGCCAACACGGCGACGCTCGCGGTTGATCAGATCGATCGCCGCGGCCTCGAAGCGCTCCCCGACGATGATGTCGAAGCGGCGATTGCCGAAAAGGCCCTCGATAGCAAGCTGCCAATGTTCATCGCTCACCTCGATGTAGTCGCAGAGCACCCTCGGCTCACACTCGGGCAAATTCTGCGACAGCAGTTCCAGCGCGCGCTGTGTCGAGGGGCGATAGCGCACACGGCCGCTTTGCTCGATCTGCTCAATTGCCGCCTCATGCTCGCCCGCCTCGCGCTTCAGGCCCTCGAGCGTGTCTTTGCACTCGAAGTAGCGCCGGCGGATCCCTTCCTGGTGATGAGCAAAGGCCTCCGCAACCCGCCCGTAGCGCTCCTCGATGGCCCGCACGCTCGACTCCTGGTCGAGCAGCGCCTCGTAGCTCTGCGACTCAATCAGGTCGCTGAGGGCAAAGCCACGCCAGCTATCCCCCTGGACCGCGCGGCTAAAGAGGCGTTGCCAGTCCGGCGGCTCCCCCTCCGCGGGGGGCAGCCAAGACTCAGGGCGGTCAACCTCCTTCGCCAGCGGGGCCAGGGCATCGTAAGCGCGATCACGGTGCTGATTACCGTCCTTCAGCCGTGCCACGGCGCGGTCAAGATTGGCCGCTTGCGTCTCCTGCTGGTTTGTGAGCCGGAGTTTCTGCTGAACGACCTCGGAGCCCCGGCTCTGCTGTGCCAGCGCCTCGCGGCGGTTGCCGAGCTGACGGAGCTGCGCGTCAAGCCCCCGAATCTCATGCTCGGTCTCCTGCATCGATTGCTCAAGGCGCTCGGCCTCCTCGCCGAGCATCAGGGCCCGGCGCTCGACGCAGCGCCACTCACGCCAGGCATCCTCGAGCCTCACAAGCTCGCGATCGGCAACCGTTTCGATGGTTCTTCTCGCCGCGCCATCCGCAGCCTCGAGATAGCCAACTCCCTCCTTGATGCGCGCGGCCTCGTCGCGCATACGCTGGATGCTCTGCATCAGCTCCGAGACATCCTCAATCTGCTCCGAGAGGTCCATGGGCTCCAGGATCTCCTCGCGCACGAACTGATCGAGGTGCTGGATCGGCTTATAGACCATGAAGCGGGCGAACTGCTTGGCGGCATTCCTCGCCTTGGACTCGCTGATCGAGCGGAGCCCGCAGAGCGCTCCGTAGAGGCGTTGCAGGTACTCGGTCTTGCTCACCGCGGGTTCGATCGGGCGGTCGGGGTAGTTGAACCGCAGGTGAGCGGGCAGATCCTTGGTCGCCACGACCAGCCTCTCTCCCAATCGGCCCTCATCGGTCTGCGAGTCGGTCACATCCTCGAGCCCAAGCGGCTCGCCGCCCACGACCAGAAACAGCTCGTCCTCGGTGCGGGCAATGCGCTCGCCACCGTCCTGAACCAGCCGCGCGGTAAAGCCAGCAAGGGCGGTGAAGGGCTCACCCGCCTCGCCAGGCCCGGGCTCGAAGCGCCCGATGATGTAGGCATGCGCACCCTCCGGACGCGCGAAAGGCCCGTCATCGCAGCCGAGCACGTAGGAGGCTAGCGTGCGGGACTTCTTCAGCCGGCTGCGCCCTTTCGCTTCGTCCTGGCCCGCATTGAACGTGCAGAGATCCTGGTGGCCAGCCGTCATCAGCGTCTGCATGGCATCGAGCATCGTCGTCTTACCGGCTCCGGTGCCGCCAGTCAGCATGACGCTTTGCGCGAGCTCATGGGTGCCATTGGGCAGGTTCGCCCAATTGAGGGTCGTGATGGTCCTAAGCCACATCGTCGCCGCCTCCCTGCCCGTCTTCATCGCCGGTTGCCACCCAGGGGGCGTCTCTTGCGGCGTGGGGGGACGAGCCGTGTGCTTCCCGGGCGGCCTCGACAAACCCTTCCAGGGTGAGTGCGGTAATCGTGGGTCGAATGCGCACCAGCGCCTCACTCTCGAGTGAGTGGAACTCGATGACCCGGTAGTGCTGGATCGTCTTGAACAGCGCCTCGCGCTGCACCTTGCCCTCGGGCATACTCTCTCTCGCCACCATGCGGTAGCCGGTGTAGAGGTCCTCCAGGGAGACGAGGGCCTCGTCATTTTCGTCGGTCTCGCCGCCTCTCAAGGCCTCCTCGTAGCGCATTCGGCAAACCAGCAGCAGGGCGGTTGCATCCCGCGAAACGCGTTGCCGCAGGGCGGGCCGTCGCTCATCGGCCTCAGCCGCATAGGGGTTCTCCGCCCCCGGCGGATAGACGATCACGAACCTCTGATCCGTGCGGTGGACTAGCGTCAGTCCCATGGCCTCGAAGAAGTCGGCTACCAGGTCGTCCATGCGCTCAAACGCGTCGTAGAGCTCACTCTCGCGGTGATTGTTCGGGTCCCGATAGAGCACCTGGCGGCCTAGCAGGCGCTGGACGATGGCCTGGAAGCTCTCGAGGCTCAGACTCTCGCGGGCAAGCTCGCGCTTGAGGGTGTCGGTGATCATCCAGGGCCTCCGCGTCGGGGTTCCACGACCTCGATCACGTAGTCACGCGTCTCGAAGTACTCGTTTGCCACGGTCGCATCGATCGGGCGGATCCGAAAGCGCCTGCCCCTTGCGCTGCTGCCCGCCACCTGACCCGCATGCAGGGCGGAGAGCAGTGAGGGCACATCGCCAATTTGCATCTCGCTGAGGCGGATACTCCGTCCGCCGGCAAGCTGCTCGACGACGAACTCCGATATGCTCTCGATATCTACCCGAAAGATCCGGGCAAGCTCTTGGCGCAGATCACGGTCGAGTATGGCCTCTCGGGTCGGCGCCTCGCTCGGGGCCATTCGATTACCGACCGGGGAGCGGGTGGCGCGTGGTCGAATGGCGATGGTTTGCGGGTCGATCAGCGCCACCCGCATCAGGAGCACGCTGCTCCTCGGGTCATCGAGCACCCGTGTCACCGCCTCGTCCGGCAGCCGCGAGAGGCTGGCGACGTACTGCCCGACGCTCATGTCCTCGGTCTCGAAGGTAATCGCCCCCAGATGCCGCATCAGCGCGTCGGCACGGCGGACGAGGGTCCGCGTCTCACGGCGCAGTTCCGGGAGCTTGGCGTCGCAGGCCCGGTCGATGTGCTTCTCGATCCGATTGAGCACCCAGGCGAGTAGCACCTCGCGACCTTCCCTAAGCAGCATCGGGTAGTAGGCGCGAAGCTTTCGCTCGATATCCCGCTTGGTATCGTCGGGGAGGGTCCATACCCGCTCGATATAGCCCTTGATCTCCGAGCGATAGCGCTCCACGGAATCCTCATTGAAACGCACCTCGATCTCCGGCACGAAGCGGTTGCCCATGTACTCGAAGAAGTCGAGCCCGGCCTCCCGCGCCTGCTCTGCGGTGTGCGTGACCGTTTCGGCGAAACGGCGCTTGCGCTCGGTCACCTCCTCGATGATGTCATTGAAGTCCCCGACGATATCGGAGGAGAGCTTGGCGGCGATCATCAAATCCGGAATCGAGATTCGACCCTGATGCGCACCCTCGGTGAAGGTGCGCAAGTGCGCCAGCGTTGAGCGGGTGTTCTGTGTGCTCGTGATAATATCGTCGGCGTCCTGAGCAAAGAGAGCGGCGAACTGCCGCCCCCTAGGGGTGAAGCGATAGGCGTTGCGCATCGACCCGGGATCACTGTACTTCTCGATCCAGCCACAGTCCCTTAGCTCGCGCAGCATAGCGCTCGCCCTATCCTGCCGTGATATTGGCGCACCGACGCCTTCCTCGCACACCCCCTCGGGATCCAAAGTCACAGCATCTCTTAGGGCGACGGTGAAACATTCAACTACGTCGCTCCGGCTTTGGTGATACTGATAGTCAGCTTCTGGCCCGTTAATGCGGAGATAGAGAGCCCGGATGCAGCGTGCCGCCCCATCACGGTTCCTACCCGAAAGCGGCCGAAAGAAATTTCCGTAGGGGTATTCGAAAAAAGACGTATCTGCGCTACGCAACTTCACTTCCCCGCCCTCTCTTTTACTCCCTGACATGGGACTTCCTACGCTGGTTAGGAACTTTGTGCCCTTTCTAAACTTTAGGGAGCCGCAGCACAAAGGTGGTTACTACCAGGGAAACCCAGAGAGCGCACGCGGCTGGCGCTAATGTTTCGCACCAAGTCAGCTGCGCTCCCGCCCTCAGGTCTGTCATCTCAACCATAGCGTGCAGGTAGAAGGATCCCCCCAGGACAGGCAGGTTCTCCTGCCACGGCTTATCCGTACCTATCCTCGTCTCCGTCATACATCACTCTTATATCCAAGAACTTCGAGGGCACTATCGGCTCGCACGCTGGAGGACCGGCGAACACCAGAACCCCGGTCAGCTCCCTTACCGAAGGGCGCCCACAGGCAGCAACATGTGAAGCCCAAGCGAGCTCCCGATAAACGAGCGTCCCGCATCCATCGCAAATAGCGGCCGATTCCATGCAGTTCCATCTTAGCCCCGTGTCCGACAGCCGCAGCTACTGCCAACCTGTGAGCCTACCGGGGTCCGGCGTGCATTGCGATCGGCCATTTACAGTGACTGGGTCTGTTACTTCTGCCGTAGGCTCAGCCTGTTGCACAGACATGGAACCGTTATAGGACACGCATCGCCCTCCCCCAACCCACCAACCGGGGCGCGGGGCGCTGATACCTCAGTGCCCCCGTTACGATCCATTAGCCACTGATTCAGCCCACTCTCGGGCACAATTTCACTGACACGGAGCGTACCTTGCTGACACCCACACTTTTCGGCAGTCGAAACAGCGGTGCAGCCTGTCGCGGTCACCTGTCTTACCGATTCACCGCGCTCCCTGTCTCCGACCTCCCCGCCTTTCCGCCCTATTGGTCCCGTCCGGTCTTAACATTACACAATGAAGCAAAAGGCCGTTCCTCTCACAGCCCTCAAGGGCAAAACACGGCGCGCATTCTGCCAGTCGATCCGCAGCGTGCGCTGACATCGACCTCTTTATCGTCGAATTTCTACACTCCACAGTAATCGCTCTGAGAGTATTAATCGCGTAACCTCTGATGAGAACTTGGGTAATTCTTTCCAGCACTGCCGCCGTTTCCATCGCATCCCTCCTTCCTGAGGTGAACGGATATAGAAGTGACGCCAAACGCGCCAGACTGGGGATTTCCGATGCTAAATGGTCACGTCTCCTTTCGTGAAGACTTACAATGGAGAAACCTTCAACTACGAAGTTTATCCAATAGCGAAGCCATGTAGCGAGCGCAACATTTCCTTCTCCATCTTGACCGTCGTTCAACATCTTCTGCAAATTCCTAATTTGCTGGCACCACCACCCCAATGGCCACGCACTGTCATAGTCATCGCTGCCGATGAGCCGCTGGTACACTCGCGCAGCAGCTTGATGTGCGCTTTTTTCAGTACGTCTCGCTAACTGAGTAAAGACTTCGTCCTGTGACGCGCGCTTCAAATATTGCGATCCCTCCTCCTCCGTCGTAGCTAGCGTGCGGGTCGGCAACGTCCTATACATCCCGACCCTTGTAACGGTATATCTGTACCGCCTGCCACTGAAACGTCGAAAATATTCGTAATCGCCGCTCATGCATGACCGCAAAGCTAAATCAGCTGTCTGACGTAGCTCGTCACGGCACGTGGGTAAATCGTCGAGAAAATACGTCATCGGGCGCGATATACAACGGGCGCCGAAATTTCTTGTGGCGTGCAGCCACCCCAAGTACCTGTCGTTGCCTTGAGTAACGCTACCCCTCTCTGCAGTTGACTTCGAGAGTTGGACGTTCAAGATCCGATGCCCATCAGGGCAGCAACCGGGTTGCTGAACGGTGGTTGAGTTAATCGTGTACGGGATGGGTGCTTGACAAACGTGGCATGTGTGCCGCAACTCGATTTTATGCGCGGGACATTTTTTTACCCAGTGCATTTGCATGACAGGAGAGTGATGCCCGTTGCGCGCGCAGATATCACAGAAGACAACGTTATCGCGGCAGAATCTCTTGGCCGAGATACGATTATTTGAAATATCTTGCGGTAGGTATGCCGTGCAGAAAGCCCGCTCAAGTTGTTCTAGTCTGCGTCCTACGAGCCGTGAAAGCTTCTGCAGATCGAAAGGTTCCGGACTCCAGAGCTCGACTTCCGAGGACAGGGTGCTGCTATCCCGACGGACAATGCTATTCAGGTCACACAGGCTGGAGAGCCTGTTCCAGTAGGAAAGTTTTGCGCAAAGTGCCCAGAAGGAATCATCTGGGTAAGCGAGATTGTTACTCCATGCCAGCATGATCGGACCTCACGCGCTCTCGAGCTGCCAGCCTCACAAACGGAACAATAGGGCATGTATCTGAGTAAGGCGAGCGTTGGCGATAGTGGCGGTGGTCGAGGGTCCGAGGTAAAACCTGGCGCGGATGAGCAGCGTGACTTTTATTTTATCATTCAGTTGGTGGCGCCCCACCAATTATGATGTTTGGTTGTTTCAGACAACTAATTTTGAGGATTCGTTGTGCGCAATTGCGGCTTCGCAAATTGAATCACCGTGATGGCCGACGTAGAATCAGGTAGTTGAACGCTCGTAGGGTTATAATCTTCTCTTGGCTCCCCAGATGCCCCGCGCGGCTGCTCCGGATCGTCACCTCACGGTCAGCCCGAGCCGTTCGGTGCTTGCCTGACCGCGGTGTCGTGGCCGGCACGGTATGCCGCCGGCATGGCGCCTGCGGGTGACGCCAGCCTCTTCGTCGGGCGCCTGCGGCAACCATGCGTGAGAGGTCGTCAGCGGCTACACTTGCTGAGGACTCCACGGAAACCGCCGCCAGACGGGCATCGCTGCCGCGCCGTGCGGGAGCGGGCATTGGCAACAGTCGGGCAAAGTCGACCGAGCCAGCGATGAGTGCTTGTGGACGAGATGGCGCACCTGGCAGCCGGAGCACGGCCGGGCGGGCCTCGGTGCTCCGGCACGGCCTGGCTGCCCTCGCCTGCGGCCTGTTGATTGGCGGCTGCGCGACCGACAGCCGCCAGCTCGAGGAAGCCAGCGCCGCCACCGAGGGCTACGAGGAGGTGGACGACCTCTTCATCGTCGACTGCCTGTTGCCCGGCCAGGTCCGCAAGCTCGGCACGCAGACCTATTTCACCCCGCGTCGCCCGATCCGTACCACCGCCAAGGACTGCCGCATCCGCGGCGGAGAGTACGTCGCCTACGACCGCGCGGACTATCGCTCGGCGCTCAACGTGTGGCTGGGGCGCGCCGAGGCGGGTGACCCGGAGGCCCAGAACTACGTCGGCGAGATCTTCGAGAAGGGACTGGGCCGCGAGCCGGATTACGTATCCGCGGCGGAGTGGTACCGGAAGGCCGCCGAGCAGGGCTACGCAAGAGCACAGATCAATCTGGGCTTCCTCTTCGAGAAGGGGCTCGGGGTCGAGCAGGATCTCGCCACCGCCCTCAACTGGTACCGGCGCGCTTCGGGTGTCGCCGAAGATCAGCTGGTCTACCGCTCCGAGTACGACGACCGTCTGGACGAGCTGCGCGAGGAGCTGAGCACCGAGCTGGAGCGCTCCCGGCGGCAGGTGGATGCCCTCCAGGACCAGCTGGAGCGGCTGCGCGCCGAGCGCGACCAGCTGCAGCGCCGGCTTGAGGAAACCGCGGCGCGCAGCGCCGAGCCGGCACCGGAGGGTGACGTCGAGATCGGCGATATCGAGATCGTCGAGCCGACCTCCGACGAGGAGTCCGAGCAGCTGGCCGAGGAGCTCGCCGACGCGCGCGAGCGCATCGCGACCCTGGAAGAGTTGTTCACCCAGGTCCGCGAGGAGCGCGAGACCCTGGAAGCCAGGCTCTCGGAGCTCCCCCCGCGCCGCTCGGCGGAGGCACCGGACAGCGAGCCCGATCCGCTACGGCTGCCCGAGGGCACCACCGCGGAGGTCGACGGCATCGAGTTCGGTCGCTACTACGCGCTGATCATCGGCAACCAGGACTACCAGTACCTGGAGGACCTGATCTCCCCCATCAGTGACGCCGAGCGGGTGCGCGACGTCCTCGAGGAGAAATACGGCTTCAGCACCATCTTCCTGCCCAATGCGGACGAGGCGCGCATCCTGAACGCGCTCAACGACCTCTACGAGCAGGTCGGACCTAAGGATAATCTGCTGATCTACTATGCGGGCCACGGCAGCCTGAGCGAGCGCGAGCGACGCCAGCGAGGCTACTGGCTCCCTGTGAACGCGCGCAGGGAGCGCCTGGTTCACTGGATCAACAACTCGGTGATCAGTGATCATCTCGACCGCATCCGCGCACGCTCCATACTGGTCGTCGCCGATTCCTGCTACGCCGGCGCACTGGCGTCGGAGTCCAGCGCCCTGCTGCTGCCGAGCGGCGAAGGCGAGCTCGATCCGGAGACGATCCGCAACGGGCTGCAGCGCCGCTCGCGTATCGTGATCTCTTCCGGCGGCGTCAAGCCCGTGCTCGACACCATCGATCAGGAGCATTCCCTGTTCGCGCGTTCTCTGCTGGAGGTGCTTCGCCGTAACGAGGGCATTCTGCGCGAGAACATGCTCTTCGCCCACGTGGCCGCCACGGTGCGACGCCGCTCCGAGGACCTGCCACTGCCCCAGACTCCCGAGATGCGGCCCATCCGTGCCGCGGGCCACGCTGGCGGGGACTTCTACTTCGTGCCGCTGTCGGATGCCCGGGAGTCCTGAGCAGCGGCCATGACAGCTCACGTGCGAAAGGCAACGGCCCGCCTGCTCGCCGCCTGTCTGGGGGCCCTGCTGGTCCTGACCGCGGCAGGTGCGCAGCCCGGAGAAGTCGCCGTGGAGCTGAACCGGCTGGACAACCGGGACAACGGCAACTGCCGTGCCTACATGGTGTTCGAGAACGGCAGCGACCAGCACTTCTCCGTATTCCAGCTGGACCTCGTGCTGTTCGACGGGGACGGCATCATCGAGCAGCGCCTCGCGGTGGAGGCAGGGCCGCTCGATGCCGGCAAGACCGTGGTAAAGCTCTTCGACATCGAGGGGCTCGGCTGCGATCGCATCGGCCGTATCCTGCTGAACGCGGTGATCGAATGTCGCACGGAGAACGGGCCGGCCGAAGGCTGCACCCGGCGGACCCGGGTCTCCGCCCGCACTGAGACCCCGTTCTTCAAGTGACGCGCCCGGCGCCGCGGGCCGGCTCGATCCGACCAGCGGGGGGTGGCCGCCGATGCGGCAGGAGGCAGTATGCCGGCACCTTCGCTCTCCGCCACCGCTGCACTGGACACCCTCCTCCGCCTGGTCGGCGCCGGCGGGACGGTGATCGTCCTGCTGTTGCTGGCATCGCTGGTGGCCGTGACCATCGTGCTGCTCAAGCTCTGGCAGTTCCGCAGCGCGCGCATCGCAGACCACGCCACCCCGCGCGACGCAGCCGAGCTTTACGCGCGCGGGGAGCCCCGCGCGGCGCTCGAGCTGCTGGAAGGTTCGCCGCACCCCGCGGCACGCGTCCTGGAACGCACCATCACTGCCTGCCGTGATCCCCGTGTCCCTGCGGAGCACGTACGGGAGGAGGCGGCCCGCCTCGGTGCGGACAGCCTGGAGAAACTTCGCAGCCATCTGCGGGCGCTCGAGGTGATTGCCACGCTGGCTCCCCTGCTCGGGCTGTTCGGCACCGTGCTCGGCATGATCGAGGCCTTTCGCGAGCTCGAGCTCGCCGGCAGCCAGGTGAGCCCTGCGCTGCTCTCCGGCGGCATCTGGAAGGCGCTGCTCACCACGGCCGTAGGCCTCGCCGTGGCGATGCCAGCCGTGGTCTTCCTCAACTGGTTCGAACGCCGCGTCGAGCGGGTCGCCCATGAGATCGAGTTCACGGTCAGCCGTGTTCTCACCGCCCGGGCACCCGGTCGCACCCGCGAGGCGGGCGATGTCAGTTTCACGGCCACGGGCGCATAGGCCCTTCCGAATCGAACGACCGCAACGCCCGGCACGGGCGCTGATCAGCCTGACCCCGCTGATCGACGTCGTCTTCATACTGCTGGTCTTCTTCCTCCTGGCCTCCTCCTTCCTGGACTGGCGGGCGGTCACGCTCCAGCCGGCCGCTGGCGGCGGCAACGACAGCGCGGTCGCGGCGCTGCTGGTGGAGGTTCGGACCGGGGATCTGCGTCTGGGGGGACGCGTCGTCGACCGGCGCGCGCTGATCGCGACGGTGACTCGCCAGGTTGCCGGGAGCCCGGATCGCCGCATTCTCGTCCGGCCCGCAGCGGGCGTTCCGCTGCAACGCACCGTCGACGTCCTGGACGATCTGCGCCGGGCCGGCGCGCGGCGGCTCGCGCTGATCGACGGAGGGCAGGAGACGCCACCATGATCGGCCACCTGCGCACGGCACCGCCGCGCCGGCGGCAGGACAGTGGGCTGCTGCCGCTCATCAATGTCGTCTTCCTGCTGCTCGTGTTCGTGATGCTCGCCGGGCAACTGGCACCCCAGGACGTGTCCGGGATCCGGCCACCGGCATCCTCGCAGGGCACCCCGCCGGTGAGCGAGGCGGTGGAGGTCACCCTCGCGGCGAACGGTCGCCTGCAGCTGGCGGGAGAGCCCGTGACGGCGGACACACTCAGCGACCGCCTGGCGGCCCGTCTCGAGGCGCAGTCGACGCTGCGGGTCCGGCTCCGCGCCGACGCCCGCGTGGACAGCCAGCGCATCGTGTCCCTGCTCGATGTGGTGCGCGCCGCCGGCGCCCGGGAGCTCGAGCTGATGACGGTGCCGCGGCCATGATCGAGCCCGCTCTGCGCCACTGGGTCGCCACTGGCCTGGTTGCCGTGGCCCTGCACGCGGCCCTGCTGCTCGCGCTCGGCGTGCTACCGGGCGGCCGGCCGGAGCGTCCGGCGGGAGAGCGGTCCACCCTGATCGAGCTCGGCGACCCGCTCGCCCGTGCACCGCCAGCCGCGTCCGAGCCCAGGGACCCTGCACCGGCTCCCCCGGCCGCTGCGCCCGCGGCGCAGCCGACAGTGGCTGCCGATACCGTGGCGCCCGAGGTCCCGGCGACACCGCCGATGCTGCCACCCTCGCCCGCAGGCGCGGCTGCCGACGCCGGGACCGCACCCACGGTGCCGGACACTGGCCCGGATCGCGCGCGCGTCAGCCCACCGGGATCCCCCACCGACACCCCGCAGCCGCAGGCCGCGGAAGCCGTCACGCCCGATGACACGGCAGTCGCCAGTGCCACGGCAGCGCCACTCGCGGCGGCCGATCCGCCCGAGGGGGCGGCGACGGAAGTTTCCCCGCCGGCAGCGACCGCAACAACCGATGCCGGCGAGGCGCCTGCGACCCCCTCCCCGACGCCGAAGGCCGACAGGACTCCACCGCCCCAGCCGCTGCCTCCCGCGGCGGCCCCGGCGGGGGGCGTGACACGTCCGGCGCCGCCCCCGGATGCGGGCGCGGCCTCGAGTGTGGCCAACGCACGCGTTGCAGAACCGGACGTGGCTGCCCGGGATGCGACGCCGGCGGACACCGTGCGCGCGGCCGCCCCGGAGGCCAGAGCGGCGGCTTCGGTGGCCGCCCGGGCAGCGACCGCGCGCGCCGCGCCGCCCGAGGCCACGACGCCGGAGGTGACTCCGGAACCGAATGCGACGCCTGCTCGTGAAGGCCCTCCACCCGCGCCATCGGCGGCAGAGCGGGCGCCAGCGACCGTGAAGGCCACGACCAACGCGCTGCGGGCCAGGGACCCCGTCACGACCACGCCCCCACGCCCCGCGTCGGCGTCAGAGCCCGGGCGTGCAACCATCAGGGACGCTGGCAGCGGACCGGCGATCCGCGCTGCCGGTCCGAATACGCGCAGCCGCCAGCCGGATGCCAAGCCCGCGGACACGCTCACGGGCCGTTTCACCGCCGCGCCGACCCCGAGCGTTGCCGGGAGCGAGCCGCTCGCGGCTGAAGATCCGGTGAGGTCCGCGAAGACCTCGACAACGGCCGCAGCGCCTCGCGGCAATCCGCCGAGCGCCGCGACATCGCCCGGGGCGCCGCCCGCGCGCATTGCCGACATCCCACCGCCGGAGCCGGCAACCGCCGGACGAGCGGCCGACGTGCCGACTGAGCCGGCGCCCCCGGTGGCCGGCGACGGGATCACCCAACGGGCGGCGCTCGCCGCCACGCCGGAAAAGCGCGTGACCGCGCGCGGCCTCAGCGAGGGAGGATCCCGCCGGGATTCCGGCGAGGAGCGGGCAGCACGGCAATCGGCAGCGGAAACCTACCTCAGGCAGCTGCGGGAGCATCTGGCCGAGCATCGCGAGTACCCACAGGAAGCCCGGGCGAAGGGCGCGGAGGGCACGGTGATACTCGCGCTGGTGATCGGTCGCGGTGGCGAGGTGCTGAGCGCCCGGATCGACCGCAGCTCCGGCTACGCAGACCTCGACGGCGAGGTCCACGCAATGATCCACCGGGCCTCTCCCCTGCCGCCGATGCCCGAGGCACTGGCGCAGGAGCGCCTTTCCCTGCGCATTCCGGTACGCTTCCGCCTCGAGGATCGGTGAACCGTCACGGCCGGCGCGCCGCCAACAGCCAGGCGGCTACTGCCGGGCCTCCTGCTCCAGCCGCTGGTTGACGTGCTCCAGCGCATCGCGGATCGCCTCGTCACGGCTGCCGAGCTCGTGACGGCCAAGGGACTCGAGCGTCAGGCGCAGCAGCTCCAGCGAGTAGACGGTCGCCTCCGGATCGCGGGCGCGGGCGATGTAGCGGTCGATCACGTCGTTCATCCGCCGCTCCACGAGCGCCCGTAACCGTGACTGCTCGCGTCCCGGCACATCGGAGACCTGCTGCGCGCTCTCCCAGGCCTGCGCATAGGACTTGTGCGCCTGGGCCAGCTCGTCGTCGGCGAGATAGTCGTCGCCGCGCAGAATCAGGTCGCGGGAGTCCGACAGCGCGGGAGCAAGGTCATCGACACTCACGATGATGTTGCTCTCACGGATCGTGATCCACCAGGACGTAGCGGCAAATGCGGCCAGGAGCACCATTGCCGCCAGCACCGTACGCCGGATGCGGACCGGACGCTTGATGGCGTCCAGGAACTTACCGGCATCCGCGAAGCGTTCTTCCCGCCGCCAGGCCAACCCCCGAGCCAGCGCCCGGCTGACCCGCTTGGGCAGGCCGCGCGGCGGCGCCGGCCGCAGCCCCAGGCGCTCGGCCTCGTCGGCGGGCAGCTTGCGGCCACGCTCGTCCAGGAACGGATGCCGCCCGGTCAGCAGCTCATAGGCGACGCAGGCGAGCCCATAGACGTCGTCCGCCGGCTCTGCCGCATTGCCGCGCAGCATCTCCGGACTGGCGTAGGCCGGAGTCACGGCACCGATGCTGCCCGGGTCGAATCGCGTGTGATCGCCCCTACCCTGCTCCGGGTCGCCGCGGTGGAGCGTCGCCGCGCGTGCGATGCCGAAGTCCAGGATCTTGACGTTGCCGCCCTCGTTCAGAAAGACATTGCCCGGCTTGAAATCGGCGTGGACGAAACCCTCCTGATGGGCATACGCGAGCCCCCGTGCCATGCGGTCGATGATGCGCAGCGCCTCCTTCGGCGGAAGGCCGAAGCCGCCACGGTCCCGGATGACCCCATCCAGCGGCCTGCCGCGGAGATACTCCATGCTGAGGAAGACCGTGCTCCCGTCGCGGTCGAAGTCATGCACGGTGACCACGTTCGGATGCGCCAGCGTCTGCGCCTTTCTGGCCTCGCGCTGAAGCGCGATCAGTGCATCGGGATGCCGCCGGAAATCATCATTGAGCAGCTTGAGTGCCACGTAGGGATCGCTGTCCTGCGCTTCGACCTTGCGCAGATCACGCGCCCGGTAGACGGTGCCCATGCCGCCGTGACCGATCAGCTCCTCGAGCACGAAGCGCCCCTTCAGCACCCGTCCGGGCGCAACGCCCTCCTCCGCGTCCTCGGCCGCGCCGCTGGGCCCGGACGTTGGGGGCGCGCTGTCGGTGCCACCTGCGCCGTCCGGTCCCGACTCCGCTGCGGACGCGGTGCGAACCCGCGTGCGCTCCTCCCCCGTACCCCACGCCGCGGCCGTGACCCGGGTGCTCTCGGTGCCATCGGTGGACGACAACGGCGACGCCGATGGGCGCTCCGAATCGGCACCTTCGAGCAACGCCGCTCGCTGCTCCGCCGAGAGCGGGACGGTCCCGGCCAGCGCCGCCAGCAGATCGCTCCCGGACCGTCCGGTGGCGGCACTTGCGGATGCGAGCCGGTGGCGTGCCGCCGCGGTATCGAGCTCGCCGCGCCCGTACGCGGCGAGCGCCTCCTGCAGATGCGTGAGATCCGTCGCGGCTCCGCTCACGGCGCGGCCTCCGCCGTCATGCCGATCCGTCCAACACGTCCACGACCACCGCGGTGGCGTTGTCCCGCGCTTCATTCGCAAGAACGCGGTCGAGGACGCGCCGGCAGGCCTCCGCACAGCTGTCGGCATCGAGCGCCGTGGCGAGATCGGCATCGCTCAGCACACCGTGCACGCCATCGGAGCAGAGCAGGAAGCGGTCGCCCGGCAGGAGCTCCCCGAATCCCGTCTCGAGGGCGAGCGCCGACCCGGATCCGACCGCGCGCGTGATCACGTTGGCCTGCGCGTGCCCCCGGGCGTCGTCCGCACTCACCTTGCCGCTGTCCACCAGGTCCTGCACGACACTGTGATCGCGGGTGCAGCGCTCCAGTGAACCGCCGCGCAGCCGGTAGATGCGGCTGTCCCCCGCCCACAGGTAGCCGCAGCCCGCCTCGCCGGCAAGCAGTGCCGCCACCGTGCTGGCGCTGTTGACGGCATCGAGGGGGCGCCCAGCCAGGTGCTGCAGGTGGGCGTGCACCTCGGCAAGCGCGTGCCGTGCACGATTGAGCCGCTCCTGGAGATCGTCGCCCGGCTCCACGGCGCGCAGCGCATCCACCACCATGCGGCTCGCCATTGCCCCCGCCTCCTGGCCTCCGACGCCATCGGCCACCGCCCAGATGCCGTTTGCCGGCGACTCCAGGAACGCGTCCTCGTTGGCGTCGCGCACATGCCCCGGGTGGGTGAGCCCGCTCGAGCGCAGCCGTGGAGGCGATTTGAGGGCAGACGCGGTATCCGCCCGCGCAGCAGGCTGCCACCCAACCGAGAAGCACGACCAGCCATGGTGTTCCCACTGCCCGTCCAGGGCCGCGCTGAACAGCGCACCTTCCGGCAGTCCGGGGCACAGCGACCAGCATGGCCGCACCCGCCGGGAACCCTCCGACCACCAGAGACTGTATGGACCGCCGTGGGCGCGGGCGACGCCGCCCAGGACCCCCAGCATCGCGGGCAGCAGCCCCTCCAGGCCCTCCAGCTCACAGCACACCGCGCGCCCGTCGGCCGTCACCGGCCCCCCGTCGATCACCCCCGGCGCCAGCTCGGCACCCAGTGCCTCCACCTCGCGGTCGAACCGCTCCAGCTCGAAGGAATCCTCGCTGTCCAGTGCAGAGAGCGCGAGCGTCTCGAGGCGTTCGAACCACTGCGACTGCTCCGCCGCCAGAAGCGCCGGAACCGTGGCTCCCGGGAGCTCCGCCACCAGGGTGAGGGGAAAATAGCGGCCGACGGCATCCACGCTCGGCATCAGCACGCCGGCATAGACCTGGCTGCCACACACCCCGGGCGTGAGCGCGAAACGCCAGATGGGGCTGGTCAGATACGTATCGAGCCACGCCTCGCCCAGGGCCTCCCGGGTGGCCGTGACCGTGCGCTGCAGCCACGGATCCCAGACACCGAGAAACGCCGGTGCCACCCGCCGGCGCAGGAAATCACCGTGACTCGGAAGTTTGCCGTAGAAGCCGACGGGGACAGCGGCGGGCACGCTCATGCTCACAGCCTCCCCGGGCAGCGAAAGCGCATCCAGTCCCTCCGCCCGAGGGGGTTGCGCGCGGTGTCGAAGGCGACCCGCACCCGGGCGGTGTAGTCACCGGCCTCGAAGGTGGCCGTGAAACGCGTCTCCGACTCCGCGGCGAGTCCCGAAGCCTGGAGCGCGCGGAACAGCGCCCATGGCCCTTCGAAGCGCACGTTCGGCCGTTGCCCGCCGCGATCCTCGAACTCCGCGATCACCCGGCCACTGTCCGGACCGGGCCAGGTGAATGTCTCGCCGCGGGGCGGGCCATGACGGTACACCAGCTGCTGCCCGTCCAGCGTGAGGGCGAACCGGCGGACCCGCCCGTCGAGGTAGGCCGGGGTCAGCCGGAGCTGCAGACGCGGCTCCGCCCCGCCGCCCGCGAAGAACATGTCGCGAATCGCCCGTGCGCGCTGGAACTCCTCCAGCACCGAGTCCGGGATGCCGATGGGCACGCCGTCCTGCGTGCGCCAGCGCCAGCGGGCTGCTCCGGTGTCCACCAGCGCTGCCAGGTGCTCCTGGAAGAAGCGGTCGAAGGCGCCGCCGGGCCCGAACAGCCGCGCAAAATCACTCAGGGGCACGTCGCGCTGACTGTTGGTCTCGAACGGGTAGCGCCCCTCGACCACCGCCCGGCACTCGCTTGCCACCTGTTCCCGGTAGCGCTGATTCAGCTCGCCGCGCAGGCTGCGCAGCGCGACCTCCTGCCCCTTGCCCGCCAGCTCGCCGAGCCATTCGCCCACCGGCCCCGGCGCACGCTCTGCGTCGACACGCAGCTGGCTCAGCGCGTCCCGCGCTCCCGAGCGGCTGAGCACCGTCATCACGTCCTGCTGCCCGAGACCCGAGCCCATGGAATCGAGCTGCGCATAGAGCTCGCCCAGCAGGGCGATCACGCCGTCGATGGGAGGCGTACCCGACTCCCCGCCGGCGACCATCCGGTGCAGATCCCGGAAATGCTCGCTGATCCTGGCGCCCGGGCGCGGCCCGGTGACGTCGCGGGTCGCCTCGCTCGCGAAATCGAGCAGGCCCGCCAGACGCCCGCCGCGGGCGGCGGACGCCGCCTCCTCCGCCGCGCCGGAGTCCGGCTCCGGGAAGTGCGTCTGCCGGTCCACCGTCGCCAGGAGCTGCCGGAGCGGGGATGTCGGCCCGCTCAGCGTCGCCAGAACGTCCGTTGCCTGGCCCACGTCGAGCAGGGGTGCCACTTCCAGGTCCGCGAGCAGTTCCTCCCAGAATTCGATATAGGCCTGCTCGTAGTGCCGCAGGAACTCGGCGGAGAGCTCGAAGCGAGCGGTCGGCCCGCTGGGCAGGACATCTTCGCCGAGCACCCAGCTCTCCCGGAGGAAAGCCTGCACCATCTCGCTGCCCACATCGCCGGTGATCTCCTCGAACCCGGCGCGTGTGTAGAGGGCGGGGACCGGCTCGCTCAGCGGCACGCCGCTGCTGCGCCGGAAGATCTCCTCGCTGCCGAGCCCTGCCTCCAGGTCGAGGCGCAGCGCGTGCCCGTGGTCGCGATCGTAGACCGTCTCCAGGCGGCTCATCATCAGCACCGGGATCGACGCCTGCGCCAGCGCCGTGCGCGCCCGCGCGATCAGCTCCGTGTCCGGCGAGGAGATGCGCGGCGACGGCTCGCGCCCGGTGAGCGCCTCGAAGTGCAGCGCCAGCGCCCGCGCAACCGGCGGGCTGTCATCGAAGGAACGCGCCAGCTCCGCGCGCACGATGGCCGCGAGCGCCGCGGGATCCTGATGCTCCGGCTCGGCCAGCATGATGTACGCCTTGAGCAGGCCGTACAGGCGTTTCGGCTCCGCGCGTGCCGCGCGCATGCGCGCCTCGAGCAGCAGCCCGATCCGCGGCAGCAGCAGCTGCCGCAGACCCTGGTCATAGGCGTCGAGGGCGACTTTCCCGACGGCGTCGCCGCGATAGAGGCCGAGGCCCATGAGCAGCGGCACGTCGCCGCGGTGGCGGCCAGCCGAGTCCGCCACCTCGCGCAGGGCATCGAGACGCGGCAGCACGTCCCGCAATCCCGCGTCCGCCGGCACCGGCATGGTAGCCCGTTCCCGGTGAACCTCGAGCGTGCTCTCCACGTCCGCAAGGTACTCACGGTTGTAGCGGTAGCTCGTCGCCCAGGCGACCACCAGCAGGCCGGCGAGGATCAGGACGGACACATAGGCAACGTTCTGCGCCACGGCGCGGCCGACCTCCAGGCGCCAGTTCACACCGGCCAGGCCGCTTTCCGGAAAGATCACGTCGCGCAGCAGGTTGCGGAGGAAGTAGCTTCTGCCCTGGCCGGTCTGCGGCTCCCCGGACGATTCCGCGTCGAGGCCGAAGGAGCGGGCCAGCGTGCCCATCATCCGGTCGATGGGCGTCCCCTCCTGGGTGCCGCTGGTCAAGTACACACCCCGCAGCATGACCGGACGGTCGTAGGCCGTGTGCGAGAATGCCTCGGCGACGAAGTCCCGCAGCGCCTCCTCCAGCCCCGCCATCTGCCGGGGAAAGCCGAACAGCAGCGCCCGGCGCCGGGCGTCCCGCTCCTGGTCGAGGCGCTGCAGCACGCGCTCGTTCAGCCGCGCCAGCAGCCGCGGGTACTCCCGGCCGAGCTCGTCCGCCGGCGCCTCGCCCCCGGTGTCCGGATGGGGGAAGGTGATGCCCCAGACCTGCGACCGGCCCTCCAGGTCGAGATCGTCGAAATACTCGGTGAACCCGGCCACCAGATCGCATTTGGTGATCATGAGGTAGACCGGGAAGCGAATGCGCAGGGTGCGTTGCACCTCGTCCAGGCGCCGGCGGACCGCCATCACGTGCTGCTCGCGGGTCCGGGCGGTCATGGTGAGCAGGTCGTCCGCGCTGAGGGTGACGATCACTCCGTTGAGCGGGCGCCGCTTGCGGTAGCGTGCGAGCAGCTCGAGGAAACGACGCCACTCCGAGCTGTCAGCACCCGGGTCGGTGTCCTGGCTGAGGTAGCGGCCAGCGGTATCGAGCAGGACCGCCTCGTCGGTGAACCACCAGTCACAGTTGCGCGTGCCGCCGACGCCACGCATCGAGGCCTTGCCGAACTTCTCCGAGAGCGGGAAGCTGAGTCCGGAGTTGACCAGCGCCGTGGTCTTGCCGGCGCCCGGTGGGCCGATGATGACGTACCACGGCAGCTCGTAGAGATTGCCGCCCTTGCGGGACTCGCGCAGGAAACGGACCGCCTCCTCGAACCGCCGCCGCAGCTCCTCACCGGCGCCGTCCGAAGGCGCACCCGCGACCAGCTCGGACCGCAGCCGTCGGTTGGCGCGGCGGGTGCGCTGCCGGCGCAGCAGCGCCACGCCGCCGAGAATCCCGGTCACGGTGGCGATGGCGACGGCGCGCCCGGTCACCCCGGCAAGCGGCCGGACGTCGGCGAACGCGAGATAGGGCCCCAGGAACCAGATCAGGAGCGCGAGCAGCACCAGCCCGCACAGGAACAGGGTCATGCGGAGGACGCCGGTGGGCCGTCTCACGGGGCCGCTCCTCCGGGCCGGTGAATGATCTCGATCCGCCGGTTGCGGGCCCGGTTCTCCGGCGTGTCCACCGGCCGGTAGCGCGGCTGATCGGGCCCCGCACCCATGACGCTGATCCGGCCCGGATCGGCGAGGCCTGCCTGCAGCCGCTCGGCGGCCCCGCGCGCCCGTAGGCGGGAAAGCTCGTAGTTGTCCTTGATCTCCAGCGAGCGGATGGGAACGTCGTCGGTATGCCCCACCACCAGCACCTGGCCCGGCACGCGCCGGATGGCCGCAGCGACGTCGTCAAGCACCGCCAGATAGGGCTCCCTCACGCTGACGCTGCCCGAGCGGAAGACTTCACCGACCAGGGTCAGTCGTGTGCCGCCGTCCTCTCCCGGCTCGATCCGCAGTCGCTCCGGATGGCTTCCCTCGAGGAGCTCCGCGAGGCTCGGTCCGGCTTGCACCGCCGTGCCGCTTGGTGACTCGAAGGTGGCCTGCTGTATCTGGTTCAGCTGCGCCATGACCGGGCTCACCGCGCCGCCCAGCAGGCTCTGGAAGGTGACGAACGCCCCGCCGGCCACCACCGCGGCCGCACTCAGGAATACCCACGCCGGCACGCCCCGGACGAGGCGGTAGCGGCGATCCTGTACCCCCTGCCAGCGCGGCGAGAGCTCCTGGGGGACATCTCCACGCCAGCCGCGGATGCGCGCGTAGAGACGCTCCCGGGTCTCGGCGAGGGCATTACGCCCGGTTTCGGCGATGCGGTACTTGCCCTCGAAGCCGAGGGCCAGGCAGACGTAGAAGAACTCGATCAGGTCACGCTTCGGCTCGCGGTCGGCGAGCACGCGCTCCACCATCTGGAAGAACTTTTCGCCGCCCCCCGTATCCTTGTGCAGCTCCAGCAGCAGCGGCCGCCCGGCCCAGGTGCTGTGCGCGCCCCAGGGTGTGTTCATCACCATCTCGTCGATGAACGTACAGAGCGCGTAGCGCGCCGCGAGCACGACCTCCGAGGTAACGCCGGCCGCGGTGGCCTGGCGCTCGAACTCCGTCACCTGCCGCAGGACCCGTTCGTGCAGGCCGCTGACGTCCGGGTGCTGGCGGCTGCGCCGCACGCCCGTGGCCAGCAGCAGCAATGGCGCAGCCGCCTCCACCAGGGGATTGGGCCCGATTCCGAGCACCGCCGTGAGGTCATCCGGCGCGGGCTCCGCCCGCGGCCCGGAGGCCGGGCGCGGTGGCGGCGCCGGTGCCTCGGCGCTGCCCGAATCCGCCCGCCGGCGGCCGCCCGGATCGGGCCGGATCACCGTGCGGTCGCCGGGGTCCGGCGGTTGACGCGAGCCGCTCATCGGCGCTGTCCGCGAATTGCCCAGAGGTCCATCTTCAGGTCGGGGAACTGCCCGGCCACGTGCACGGCAAGCCCTCCCGAGCTGACCACCTGCTGCCAGAGCGGGCCGCTACGCTCCAGCTCGAAATAGACCGAGTTGGCATAGTAGGGAATCTGGCGCGGCGCCACCGGCACCGGCACGAGCTCCACTCCCGGCAGATTGTTGTTCACCAGCTCCGCGATGCGCTCCACCGGCCCGAGCTTGGCCTGCGCCGGGAAACGCCGCCGGACTTCCTCGGCCGGCAGGCTGGCCCCGACGGCGAGCACGAAGTTGGCGTTGTCGAGCAGCGAGCGGTCCTCGATGCGCGCCACACGGATGCCGTGACGACCGGTCGCCTCCAGCGGGATGAGCTCCGCCGGCGCCTCCCGCACCGCGCGGAACTCCGAGCGCAGCAGCTCGAACAGCGGCCCGAAGGCGTCGGCCAGTGCATCGTGGCGATAGGTCGCCAGCTCCGGCGGCCGCCGGCTCTCGCGCGTCATGGTGGCAAGCTCGCCAGCCATCGCCAGCAGGTGCGTGTACAGCCGCTCAGGGTGGACGTGCAGCGACCCCGCCAGATGGGCCATCACGGGAGCGTGCCGATTGATCACCTGCAGCATGAGGAAGTCGGTGACCTCGCCCGCGCCGCCGCCGGTGGTGACCCGCTCCGCAAGGTAGTCGGCGCGCTGCTCCAGCGTGCCGCGCAGCTCGTTGATGAAGCTCTCCAGGCGGCGCGCCGCTCCGGCCCGCGTCACGGTCGGTATGAACTCCTCGTCGAGGATGACCTGCCCGTCCGCGCGCCGTTCGACCACCCGCGCCAGCGGGATGCAGGCGTACTCCTCGAGCGCCTCGCCCTCCAGCGCCAGGCGCGCATTCAGGCGCCCCACCTCCACCATGGTGGCCGCGGCGCTGTCCAGCACGCTGTCCCGGACCTCGACGTCCTCGGCGCGATAGCGGTAGAGCCCGTCGCCGCCGCTCCCGCGCTGCACCTCCACGGCGCCATCGCCCCGGAGCGGCAGGGCGAGCAGCACGGTGCGGTCCCGCACCGACTCGTCCACTTCGAGCGGCGCCGGCAGTGGTTCCTGGTCGGGCATCGCGAACGGCGTCCCGTCGGGGAAGACGCCAACCGCGGAACGCAGGCCAACCTTGCCGAGGGCGAGGAGGTCGGACTCCAGCTGCAACCCGTGAAAACCCCACCCGTTAGCGCCCAGGGCACTCACCCGCCCTTCCACGTACCCCTCGAGGTAGCGGTCGTGCTGCTGGAAATGCTGTGGCTCCAGGAACAGGCCTTCCGTCCAGAGGATGCGGCTATTGCGTGACATGGGTGCTCCGCTGACGCAGCTACTCGAAGCGCACCGCTACGGTGGCGCGCCGTACGTCGACCACGAACTCCCGCGAGCCGAACAGGCCGAGCAGCCCCTCCTCGGGGATCTCGGTGACAGCGCGCCAGCTCCCCGACGGGTCGTGCAGGTCGTAGAACTCTCCCATCACCGCGAGGTAACGGGTATCGCCGCGGACATCCAGCGTCACCGGGAGTACCTCGCCCTGGCACCGGCTCCGTGCCTGCCCGGCTCCCACCGCGCCGGCTGTCTCCAGCGGACAGAGCTCGAACTCGTCACGGCTGATCAGGCTTGCGCCAAGGATCTCGCGGTCGCGGTCGGCGAGCTCCTCAAAGGACGCAGAAGTGAAGGGCACGCTGTCAGCGAGCTGGTAGATCCGCAGGTACACGGGCGAGGGTCGGCCCTCGGCGTTCGGATTGAGATTCGGACCGACCACGATGCGCCCCTCCACGGGCTCAATCTCCGCGGAAGGCGGGGTGGACCCGCAGCCGACCACGGTCAGCGCCGCCAGGACGCCCAGGACGATGACCCCGTGTAGCCTCATGGCCTGCCCTCCTCTGCCTGTAACAGTCGCCTACCCGCGCCGGCGGCGGGCCACCTCGGACTTGAGCTCCTGCATCTGCCGCTCGTAGGCGTCCACGAATGCCTCTCCGAACAGGCGATTGAAGTAGCCCTCGGTATCCTGGCGGATTTCCCGGAACATCTCGCGGTACTGCTCCCATGGGCGGCGGCGCACCACTCGTCCCAGGACGGGGCGCTCACCCTGACGGCCGGCGAACAGCGACTCCAGGTGGTCTGGCTCGAAGCGCTCGAGCATCGCGAAGAATGCCTCGCGCATGCCGGCCAGCAACGCCATCTGGTGAAGCCGCAGGTCGTCGAAGCTGGCACGGAACGCATCCTCCGGACCGAGGTAGTCCGGATTGCGCTTCACCAGCAGGTTGTGGAGGGCGTCCTCGGCGTCAGTGGAGAACTTCAGAGGGTTGTTGTCCGTAGCCTGGATCAGGGTGACCGGCATCCGGAACTCGTTCTTGACCTCCATGCGCGCCCGCAGCAGGTCCATCATCCCCTCCACCGCGATTCGCAGCAGCCGGCCGAGCGTCTCGGCGGTCTCTTCGGTGAGGTTCGACGGATCAAGACCCGCGCCGGATAGCAGCGCGGCCAGCGCGTCGTCGTGAGCCGCCATGCCGCTGCTCCCGGGCACCCCGCCCGCGCCTGCGGAGCTCTCGCGCGGGGTCGGGGCAGCGCCGCCCGGCCGTGGCCTCGGGGCGGAAGACGCCGGGGGCGGAGATGGTGCATCCGGCTGCCCGCTGGCCGCGCCGTCCGCAGACTCCGGAGCCGCCGGCGCGGACGGGGACTGGGAAGCGGAATCCGGATTGGCCGGGCCCGACTCACGCCACCAGTCCGTGGGGATCTGGCCGCCCGTGGCAGGCTCGCTGCCTTCGGCCTCTTCGCGCTCCGCTCGCCCCGGCTCGGGCCGGTCGTGCACCGGGGCCGGCCGGAAGTGCTCTTCCAGGTACGGCGGAGCCCCGTTGGCGGCGGGCGGCGGCGCAGATTCCTCCGGCGGTTCCACCGAGCCGCCCAGGAGCTCGAGCGGGTCCGGCGGAGCCATCTCCTGCGACGCCGCGGACAGGGCATCCGCGTCGCCGGGCTCCTCCTGCGCCCGCCCCGCCGGCTCCGTCCCCCGCGCGTCCGCCGCATCGGCCTCGAAGATGGCGACGCGGATCTCATAGTCGCCGATGAACAGGTGCTGCCCATCCTCGAGGCGATGCAGCTCGCGGCTGCCTACGCGATGGTTGCGATCGCCAACAAAGGTTCCGTTGGCGCTGGTGTCCTCCAGGTAGAAGGCACCGCCCACGAAGCGGATACGGGCGTGGCAGCGGGAGATTTCCTGCTGCGGGTCCGGCAGGGTCCAGTCATTGTTGGGTGCACGGCCGATGGTCCCGCCGGCATCCATCCAGCAGACGCTGGCGCGCTCACCCAGCGCTTCGGCCTGTGGCCCGATCACCGTCAGGGAGAGCTGCATGGCCTGCCTCCTCCCTCCGGGCACCGGCGCGCGCGCGACGAATCACATCCTTGGCCGGTTCTGGTGCCCGCCGCGACGGCTACCCGTCCTGGCGGACGAGTCTCAGGCAGCCCTCCTCCAGGTCCGAATACAGGTAGAGGCCGTCGCGCTCGCCGCCAAGGTCGATGATGACCGGGGTGGGCTCCTCGAAGCGCGAGCGGGCGATGGCCGTCGCTCCCACCTCGTTGATGTTGTGGGCTCTGACGTAGTCGTTCCAGCGCCGGGTGTCGCGCTTCTCTATGCGTCCGCCCCGGTGGGCCGCCTCCCGCAGCAGCTGGCGAAAGCTGTAGTAGTCGACCTCGACCATCCTTGCGCGCGCCATATAATGTTCCGGAAAACCTCGGCTGCGGCCTGAAATGCGGCGCCCGATGCCCTGAACAAGGCTCGCTCAGCAGCCCCCCGGCGTCAAGCGCGCCCACGGCCAGCAAGCTCCGGCGCTCACTCGAACGCATAGGTGAACTCCGCGTCCGTCACGTCCACATGCACCCGGCGGATCGGCCGGTGGTCGATCAGGCGCCCGAGGAACTCGCGGCTCAGGTCCGGCAACAGGCTGTTGGTGAGGATGGCGTCGATCATCCGCCCGCCGCTCTCAAGCTCGGTACAGCGCGCAAGCACCTGGTCGACCACCGCCTCCTCGTAGCTGAAGGGCACCTCGTGATTGTCCTGCACGCGGGCCGCAATGCGATCGAGCTGCAGGCGGATGATGTCTCGCAGCATGTCGTCGCCGAGCGGGTAGTAGGGAACGGTGACGATGCGACCGAGCAGCGCAGGCGGAAACACCCGCAGCAGCGGCTCGCGCAGTGCACGGGTCAGCTCGGCAGCGTCAGGGCGCTGCTGCCCGTCGCCGCAGGCGCGCATGATCAGCTCGGTACCGACATTCGTGGTCAGGATGATCAGGGTGTTCTTGAAGTCGATCAGCCGTCCTTCGCCATCCTCCATCCAGCCCTTGTCGAAGACCTGGAAGAAGATCTCGTGGACGTCCGGGTGGGCCTTCTCCACCTCGTCGAGGAGCACCACGCTGTACGGGCGCCGGCGCACCGCCTCGGTGAGCACCCCGCCCTCGCCGTAGCCCACGTATCCCGGCGGCGCGCCCTTCAGCGTCGAGACCGTGTGCGCCTCCTGGAACTCGCTCATGTTGATGGTGATGACGTTGTGCTCACCACCGTAGAGCGTCTCCGCGAGCGCGAGCGCGGTCTCCGTCTTGCCGACTCCGGACGGCCCGGCGAGCATGAACACGCCCACGGGCTTGCCGGGGTTATCCAGATTCGCGCGCGCCGTCTGCACGCGTCGCGCGATCATCGCAAGCGCATGGTCCTGGCCCTTGACCCGCTCCGACAGGCGCTCGGACAGCGAGAGGACGGCCGCGATCTCGTCTCGTACCATCCGCCCGACCGGAATGCCCGTCCAGTCCGCGACCACGGAGGCGACGGCCTGCGCGTCAACGCTCGGCAGGATCAGCGGCCGCTCGCCCTGCAGGTCCTCGAGCTCGGCCTGGAGCTCGCGCAGCCGCGCAACCATGCCCTCGGTGGTCTCCGGGGTCTGCTGCCCACCGCTTTCCTCACCGGCCACGCCGGTGTCGTCGCCACCTGCCGCCGGGCTCGGCGCATCGCCGCTGCCGGCCGCGGCGGCCTCGTCGGCCGCGGCCGCCGAACCGGCCCGCTCGCGCAGCGCCGCGCGCAGCTCGAGAATGCGGTCGACCACGGACTTCTCCCGCTGCCAGGCCTCCTCCAGCCCGGCGAGGCGCTCCCGTTCCTCGGCAACGGCCTGCCGCAGGCCGGGCTCGCGGTCCCCGGTATCCATGCCCACCGTCTGTTCGCGGCCGATGATCTCGAGCTCCGTTTCCAGTGCCTCGATGCGGCGTCGGCTGTCCTCCACCTCCGCAGGCACCCCGTGCTGGCTCACCGCCACCCGGGCGCATGCGGTGTCCAGCAGGCTCACGGCCTTGTCCGGGAGCTGCCGTGCCGGTATATAGCGGCTCGAGAGGCGTACCGCTGCCGTCAGCGCCTCGTCGCGCAGCTGCACCCGGTGATGCTGCTCCAGCGCGGAAGCCATGGAGCGGATCATCGCGGCCGCCCGCTCCTCGTCCGGCTCCTGCACCTGCACGGCCTGGAAGCGGCGGCTTAGCGCCGGGTCCTTCTCGATGTACTTCTTGTACTCGGTCCACGTGGTGGCGCCGATGGTGCGCAGTGTCCCCCGGGCGAGCGCCGGCTTGAGCAGGTTGGCCGCGTCGCCAGTGCCCGCCGCGCCGCCGGCGCCGATCAGCGTATGCGCCTCGTCGATGAAGAGAATGATCGGGCGCTCCGAGCCCTGGACCTCGTCGATCACCTGGCGCAGGCGGTTCTCGAACTCGCCCTTGACGCTCGCGCCGGCCTGCAGCAGGCCGACATCGAGGGCGCGCAGGCTCACCTCGCGCAGTGGCGGCGGCACGTCTCCGGTCGCGATGCGGCGGGCGAACCCTTCGGCCACCGCGGTCTTGCCGACCCCCGCCTCCCCGGTGAGGATCGGGTTGTTCTGGCGCCGACGCATGAGGATGTCGATCATCTGGCGGATTTCCTCGTCCCGCCCGACCACCGGATCGATCCGCCCCGCCCGGGCCTGCTCGGTGAGGTCGATGGTGAAGCGCTGCAGCGCCTCCTGGCGGCCCGCGGGCCCGCCCCGGGCCGCTTCCGCAGGCTCGCCGCCGGCGGCCGCCGCGTCCTGGCCGATGCGGGTGCCGTCGCTCGCCGCCTGGGCGGCCTCCGGCGAGTCTCCGAGAATGTCGTCCCACTCCTCGATCAGCTGATCGACGCGGATCCTGCCGAACTCCGCGGAGATCGCCGGCAGCAGGCTGCGCAGCCCGGGACTCTTGAGCAGGCCAACGAGCAGGTGTCCGGTGCGCACGCTCGAGTCGCCGAAGCGCAGCGAAGCCCAGACCCAGGCGCGCTCCACCGCGTCCTCCACGTGCGAGGAGAGGTCCGAGACCGAGCTCGCCCCCCGTGGCAGGGAGTCCAGGCTGCGCGTGATATCACGGGCCAGCCGGGACGGATCGAGCTCGAAGCGCCCCACCACACGGTGGAGGTCGGAATCCTGGAGCTGGAGAATCTGGTTGAGCCAGTGCGCCAGCTCGACGTAGGGATTCCCCCGCATCCGGCAGAATACGGTGGCGCTGTCGATTGCCTGGTAGGCGAGGCTATCCAGCTTCCCGAACAGCGCCGCGCGACTGATCTCCGCCACGGCTACCCCTCCTCGATGTCCATCGGTCCGTGGTGTCCGCTCTCGGCCGGGTCGCTTCCAGTGAACCGCGAATGACCGTCCCGCGTGCTTCCGCGCCGCGCACCGTTCCCAGCCAGCTGGTCCAGCCCAGGCGCGCGCCGCGCGCCAGGCGCAGCGGCGGCGCCTCTTCCGCGCGCATGCTCAGGGCGACATCCCAGGTCAGCTCGTCCCCCAGGTAGGCGCGTACCAGGTCGACCAGGTCCCCGAGTGCCGGGCCACCGGGCAGGAAGCCCTCGAAGCTGGTCCGCGTCAGCGGGCCGATGGCGATGCGGAAGCTGAACTGGCACTGCCAGGAGCGCCGCCCGAGATTGGCGCTGCGCCCGAGGCCGTTGCCGGCATCCCGCCCGAGGGCGAGCCGCTCGCCGGGCGGGATTTCCAGCCAGCGCGGTTGGAAGGGTTCGATGCGGCAGGGCATGCCGAAGTAGTCGGTGAGGATGTCCTCCAGGCCTTCCGCCGAGCGCGCCGCCGGCGCGAAACGCCCGGCGCGGCAGAGTCGTGCCTGGTCCCCTGCCCCATCGCGTCCCTGCAGCGCCGGCGTGCCCGTGCCGATCAGCGAGCCGACATAGTCGGCGAACCGGTCCTGCTCCGGCCGGTCGCGCTGGGTCGTCGGACGTGCATCGGCCCAGGCCCGGTAGAACAGGGTCGCCAGCCGGTGCTGGAAGGCGTTCACGAACTCGGTGAACGTCGGGTCGCGCTCCTGGCGCAGGCGCTCGTCGGCGTACTCCGTGAGGTGCAGGGGTAGGGGGCCATTGGGCCCGAACAGACCGAACGACTCGCACTCGACGCGATGTGGCGTCCCCGGGCGGAAAGCCGTCACCTCGCCCGGCGCGAACCGCAGCGTCGGCCGCTGCGCGATGCGCACCGGGTCCTCCGCGGGCCGCCGCGAGTGCCCGAGCCGCGGCATCGCCGGGTGGGCCGTTTCCACCACGCGCAGCGCCGCGAACAGGGTATACCTGTATGGCCGCTGCTCGAGGTCGCGCAGCGCCGGCCTCAGAGAGTCAGCCGCTGACCTGTCCGTACCGGCCATCGCATGACCTCGCCCCTGTCCTCGAGCTCTACCACTGTCTGGGTGAACGAATTGATGGAGACGTACTTCGCGAAGAACCGCTCCAGCACGGCACCGAGCAGGAAGCTGCCGACGCCGGTGAATGCCGCCTCGTCGAAGCGAAGCCTTACCTCGAGCCCGTTGCCGAAGCAGATCGGCCCCGACACCGGCATGCGCCGGACCGCGGCGCGCGACGACACCGAGCGTACCCCCTCCACGTGCCGTGCCAGCGCGTCGCGCGAATCGACATAGAGCGCCAGCATCTCGCGCAGCGCAGCGGCGCCGGTCTCCGCGTCCTGGTCCATGAGGGACAGGTAATTGAGGGAGAGCTGGCTGATCAGCCGCCAGACCGTGTCGCCCGCCTGGAAGGCGCCGCGCGGCCGGGTCGGCCCGGCCAGGACCCGCAGCGACGACACGGGTGCAGCGCTCTCCATGGTGAAATCCGTCGCTCCCTTGCCCAGCGGCATCTGCAGCGGGAGGTCACGGTTGCTGCACAGCGTGCGCACCTCCAGCTGCCGCAGGTCCTCCGCAAACGGTGCGTTGTCCGTGTCGACGATGCTCAGGAAGCACTCGCTGCCGAGATAGCTCGACCGCGCACCTTCGCGCCGCTGCCGTGCCGAGAACTGGCGCGGACGCCGCTGCACGGAGAAGAACGCCGTGCCCTCACGGGCGGGGCGGTGATGCGTGAGCTGATAGAAGGGGTGGAACTCGCGCCGGTCCTCGGGTGAGCGGCCGAAACCGGTGACGCCCTCGACCGCGTAGACCTCGAAATCCATGGGCCGGTTGCGATCGGGGACGACGTGAAACTCGGGCTGCGCGGGGTCGACGTGGATGCGATCGGCGGTGAGCGGAAAAAGATTCACCGCCGGCACGGCAAACAGCCGGAACTGCTTGGGCTGCAGCGCATGCTCGACCCGCGTATCGCCCCGTTCCAGGCAGATCGTGAGCTCGAGACGACTGCCACTGAGCCGGCGGAGCGCTTGCTGCAGCCCCGTGATCTCGAAGAAGAGAAACCGTGCAGGGAACGCGAAGTACTCCTGCAGCAGCCGATAGCCGTCGAACGAGCGCCGGGACGGCGGCAGCAGCGCCTCCTCGCGCTCGAACCCCACCTGCCGCAGATTCTCCCGCGATAGCCAGAGCGGCGCATCGTTCCCGGGATCACCGCGGACGTAGCAGCCGAGCCCGTTACCGAGCACCTGCTCGTAGAGGTTCATCGGGATCTCGTCGCTGCCGTGCAGAAACACCGGCAGTCGGTCCAGTGCGAGATCCGCGACTCCGAGCCCCGCCGTCACCTCGAGCTGGAGCTGCAGCGCCGCCTTCACGCCCCGGCGGACCGGCAGGCCGGCGGCGGCCACCGCGCCGGCGCTCGCCAGGTAGCGGGTGTCGGTCACGCGCAGTGGCCAGAGCGTGATGTCATGCGCGGTGCGGTATTCGCAGGCGGTCCGGTCGCCCTTGGCGAGGACGCTTCGCAGAACGCTGCCGCGCGGCACCGTGTACCCCTCCGCCAGTGCCCCTTCCGCGAGGTCCGGTGCAAGCTCCGCCACCACCATCGACGGCACGGGGCGTGCCAGTGGGGGATGGATCAGCTCGAGCAGGCTGCGGCTCAGCTCCGGGAACTGCTCGTCGAGCTTCAGCTGGACCCGCGCGGTGAGAAAGGCCACTCCCTCGAGCAGCCGCTCCACGTACGGATCGGCGCACTCGAAGCCGTCCAGGCCGAGCCGGCCGGCGATCTTGGGATACTCGCGCGCAAACTCGCCCCCGATTTCGCGCAGGTAGCGCAGCTCCTCCTCGTAGAGTCGCAGCAGGCGGGCATCCACTAGGCACCTCCCTCCGCCGCGCCACGGACCGTGACGGCGGCCGCCTCGAGGTCCAGCTCGGTGCGCAGCGAAAGATGCTGCGGTGAGGGTTGCCCCCAGAGGTCCGCCTCGATGAGGAAGGCAAGGGTGTTGCCGCGCCCGGCCTCACCGGCCTGCGGAGTCACCCGGATGTCGCGCAGGCGTGGCTCGAAGACCTCGATCGCGCCGCGAATGGCCGCCGCGATCTGCTCGACATCCGCACCGGAGATGGTGGTCCCGGCGAGCTCGGGAATACCGTAGTTGAGCACCGAACGCCGTATCTGCGGATACGCCTCGAGGGGCACCAGCGAGGCCAGGTGGCCGGTGTTGAGCAACCAGGCGAGGTCCCGCATCACCGACTCCTTGAGCTGCCGCGCGGAGATCACGCGATCCTGCTGCGACTCGCTGGTGTTCGGGATCAGCTGCCGCCGGGCCACGGTCGCCAGCTCCCTTACCGCGACCTCGGGCGCCTCCCGGCGCGGCCGGAAGGTGTGATCCAGCAGCCTTCGAACGCGCCACGTACCGGGCGCGCCCTCGTAAACCGCTACCGGACGGTCGCCGTCCACGCGCTCGGCCACCAGCGTGAACTCGTGCGCCTCCATCAGACGCTGGAAGTCGCCCGGTCGCAGGCCGGCCCGCTCGAGCGCTTCCTCCTGCAGCACCAGCTCTACACGCTCGCGGAAACGCGTGCGGTCGGTCAGCCGGTCGATGAGGGACGGCTGCAGTCGCTCCTGTGTAGTCAACTCGGCCATGGCTGCCGACCCACGCACTCACCGTCGCGGCCATGCCGCAGGCGCAGTGAGCCGCGACGGTCACCTGTGGCTACTTCTCGGCGTTCTCCTCGATGCTCCAGGCGAAGTCGATGGCCGCGTCGCCGGTGCCGTCGTCCTTCTGCGGCGTGTAGCTGATCTTGAACTCCGCGAAGTTGAGCGCGACGGTCTCCATGAGGCGATCCTCATTGCCGCTGTTGCCGCCGACATTGATGCTCGCCACCAGGATCTTCTTCAGCTCGATGACCAGGTACTCGAGCTGCTCGCCACCCGCCTTGCGTACCGTGAGCTTGCCGCTCTCGAAGTGCTTGCCGCTGGCCAGGTTCTTCCACAGTGTCGGTGAGGCCTTGTCGACATACTTCGCTACCGAGATGTCGCCAAAGCTCGCCTTGCCGGTGCCGCCGCCCCCGCCGCTGTGCATGGTGCCGGGCTGACTGGCGCCCCATGACCAGTTGACCACCTCGATGGCATCGGCATGCTGTGCATCCTTGGATTCGCCGTCCACACCCTCGATCTTGAGAAAGCAGTCGAACATTGTTTCTCTCCTTCTCCGCTGCGCTGCCGCGCCCTGTTCCCGTGATCCCCTGCGATCACCCTGCAATCACGCGCGCGTCGTCCGCCGCACCGTCGGGGCAATGTCACTGGCCCTTGACCGAAGGCAGCTTGGAAACCAGGCGCAATGACACCGTCAGCCCCTCGAGCTGGTAGTGCGGACGCAGATAGAAGAACGAGCGATAGTAGCCGGGATTGGCTTCGTCCTCCTCGACGCGTACCTCTGCCGCTGCCAGCGGCTTCCGTGCCTTGGTCTCCTGGCTTGCGTTGGCCGGGTCCCCGGTGACGTACTGCATGATCCAGTTCTGCAGGAAACGCTGCATGTCCTCGCGCTCCTGGAACGAGCCGACCTTGTCGCGAACGATGCACTTCAGGTAGTGCGCGAAGCGGCAGGTCGCGAACAGGTACGGCAACCGGGCACCAAGCTGGGCGTTGGCGGTGGCGTCGGGATCATCGTACTCGGCCGGCTTGTGCAGCGACTGTGCGCCGATGAACGCCGCGATGTCGGTGTTCTTTCGGTGGATCAGCGGCATGAGGCCGCTTTTGGCGAGCTCGGCTTCACGCCGGTCACTGATGGCGATCTCCGTCGGGCATTTCATGTCCACGCCGCCGTCGTCGCTGGGGAAGGTGTGCACCGGCAGTGACTCCACCGCGCCCCCCGACTCCACGCCGCGGATCCGCGAGCACCATCCGTACTCCTTGAACGAGCGGTTGATGTTGACGGCCATGGCGTAGGCGGAATTCGCCCAGGTGTACTTGTTGTGATCCGTGCCAGCGACCTCCTCCTCGAAATCGAACTCCTCCACCGGCTCTGTCTTGGCACCGTAGGGCAGCCGGGCCAGGAAGCGCGGCATGGCAAGACCGATGTACTTGGAGTCCTCGGACTCGCGCAGCGAGCGCCAGGCAGCGTACTCGGGCGTGGAGAAGATCTTCGAGAGATCACGCGGATTGGACAGCTCCTGCCACGATTCCATCTGCATCAGCGAAGGCGCCGCGCCAGCGATGAACGGCGCATGTGCGGCCGACGCGATCTGCGCCAGGCTTGAGAGCATCTCCACGTCCTGCGGCCCGTGATCGAAGTGATAGTCACCGATCAGGGCGCCATAGGGCTCACCGCCGAGCTGTCCGTACTCCTCTTCGTAGAGGCGCTTGAACAGCGGGCTCTGGTCCCACGCCGTACCCTTGTACTTGCGCAGCGTCTTGTGCAGCTCCTTCTTGGAGATGCTCATGAAACGGATCTTGAGCATCTCGTCCGACTCGGTGTTGTTCACCAGGTAGCTGAGCCCGCGCCAGGCACCCTCGAGCTGCTGGAACTTCTCGTGGTGGATGACCTCGTTGATCTGTTCGGTCAGCTTCTGGTCGATCTCGGCGATAATCGCGTTGACCGTGCTGATGACGTCATCGGAGATGACGGTGGTTTCCCGCAGGGCCTGCTCGGCCAGCGTCTGGACGGCCGTCTCGACCTCCTCGCGCGCCCGGTCCGACTTGGGCCGGAACTCCTTCTGGAGCAGCTGCGCGAAGTCGTCCGCCGACAGCGCCTCGGCCGCCGCCCCCTGTTCCTGGGCTTCCTTCTCTGACTCTGCCACGGCTTACTCCTCGCTCTGCTTCTCGCTCTGTTCGCTCGGCTTGGCGGCCAGCGACTCCAGTAGCGACGGGTCATTCAGCACCCGGGCGATCAGCTCCTCGGCACCCGACTTCCCGTCCATGTACGTCACCAGATTGGCGAGCTGCTGGCGGGCCTCGAGCAGGCGCCGCAACGGCTCGATCTGCCGCGCCACCGAGGCCGGGGAGAAGTCCTCCATGCTCTCGAAGGTGAGGTCCACCTCGAGCCTCCCCTCGCCGGTGAGCTTGTTTTCCACAGCGTAGTGCAGCGACGGCTGCAATGCCTTCATGCGACTGTCGAAATTGTCGACGTCGATCTCCAGGAACTTGCGCTGATCAGGCGGCGGCAGCGACTCCTGGCTGTCGCCGGCCAGGTCCGAGAGCACACCCATTACGAAGGGCAGCTGCACCTTCTTCTCGGCGCCGTAGATCTCCGTGTCGTACTCGATCTGCACGCGCGGCGGCCGATTGCGGCCGATGAATTTCTGAGAGCTTGGCTTGGCCACGGCTTACCTCCAGCTTGGCATTACAGCTCCGATCGGTTTCCCGGCACGCGATGGCATGGTCACTCCTGCCCCGCTTTCCCGCGGATCGCCCGCGCCTGGGCGACGGCATCCGGGGCGATGTCCTCGATAATCCCCATGAAGTCCAGGTCCACGAGGTGTTTCGCCCGTTCGAGCAGCAGTGGCACGGGGCTGGACGGCTCGTTGACGCGGAAGTACTCAATGACGCGATCGAGGACGTGGACCGCCTCCTGGCGGCTACGGATCGCGGTCCTCCCGTCCGCGCCCTGCGCCGGCACCGGCGCCGACAGCTCCTGGGCGGCGGCCGCGCCGGCACTGCCGGGCTCCGGTGTCGCACCGGCGTCACTGCGCTCGCCGAGGCGGGCGCTCGTGTAAGCGTGCATTTCCGCGAGGGTCGCCCGCAGGCGACCCAGATCGGGCGAGGCGGTGGCGCCGGCGCGCTCGGTGAAGATCTCCCCGATGGCGTCCAGATCCGGTATCGCTCGCGCCAGCGCGCTGTCGAGAGCCTCCAGCTCCGCCCCATCCATTGCCTGGAATGCCGCCAGGACCAGCGCTTCCTGGGGCGGCTCGCCGTCGTAGTCGGCAGGTGGCTCGACCTTGCCCTGCGCGATCTGGATGTCCTCGAGGCTGAAACGCCCCGCCGCGCGGTCCTCGACCAGGGCAGCCCGTCGCAACGGCCGGATGATGCGGTGATAGTTAACGAGATTTAACACCGCGCTGGAGCGCTCGACGGCGTCCTCGCCATCGAGCCGGGGGTAGACCTCGTCCCAGTGCTCTTCGAGGTACCGTCGCAGGAGAGCGAGGGCGTCGCAGAAGGAGCGCACCCCCTCGGTGTTGAGCAGCGCGCCGGCGAGGTAGACGAGCGCCCGCAGATCGCGGCTGCGCTCCAGCGCGCCGGCCGCGGCCTCACCGAGCGCGGACCAGTCCGGCTCGTTCTCCGTGTCGGACCAGCGCGCCAGCAGATCGAGCTGCACCAGCTCGCCGGAATCGTCCAGATCGATTCCGGCGGGCGGATGCTCGGGGATCTCCCCGACGAATCGCTCCAACTCCATGCCCGCCCCCTCGGGGAAAGACGGCCCGAAACGGAGTCTCGTGTCATTCGGCGCTAGAAGTGTAGTCAACGCATGGGAACTAAGCGAAATGTCGCGGGCCGGGCTTGCCGACCGCGGATCGTCATGCTTCGATCGGGTCGTGTGCCCGCCGGCGGGCGTGACGTGACGCGGCGGAATTCGGTTCAATGTCGCAATCGGAAACCCCCTCCGGAGACGACAGCGCAGAGCGTGCCCTGGTCTACAGCGGCCAGCTGCTCAGCATGGGCCGCGATGCACGCTGCGCGGTCGCCCTCACCCGCGCCCTGGAGCGTATCCTGCCCACTGATCTGGCGACCGGCGGCCCGGTCTCTCCCCAGGTGGCCGAGTGGGCCGGCGATCTGCGCATCCTCCCGTACGAGCCCGGGATGGAGCGCGGCTACGGGCTGCTCTGCAACGTCGATCCGCTGAGCTACGCGGAGCCCCTCGCCCGTCGCAACCTGGCCTGGGTCGCCGCGCCCCACGTCAACAACGTGCCCGCCCCCGGGTTCGAGATCCTCGGCATGAGTGATCACGTGGTCGCCGCGGTCGAGCGCCTCTGGGAGCGTGTCGCGACCCGGCTCTACCCTGGCGTCGATGCCCCGGCCACCGTGCTGACGAAGGAGCGCATCATCCTCAGCGTCGGGCGCTTCACCGCACCCGGGCCGCTGCTGGATCACGGCCACCTGCAGGCAGTACGGCAGTTCCGCGAGCTCTGCGAATCCGGCATCGAGGACTGGCAGCTGGTGCTCGTGGGCGGCCTGGTGCCCGGCAACGGCCCCTACCTGGACCGGATCCAGCAGGCCGCCGCGGGCCTGAACGTCCGGATCGTGCCCAATGCCGACCAGGCGACGCTGGATGCCTATCGCGCCCTCGCCGCAATCTACTGGGATCTCGAAGGTCTCAACCAGCCGGGCTACCCCGGTGCCGAGGGCGCATTCCCCCTGGCGCTGATCGAGGCGGCAGCCACGGGGGCGGTGCCGCTGGCGGTCGGCCACGGTGCCGCACCGGAGTTCGTCAGCCACGGCTACAACGGCTTTCTCGTGGAATCCGGCGCGCAATGCGTGGAGCTGACCGCGAAGATGATCCGCGCGCCGTCCGCCTGGTCGATGCTCAGCCAGCGCGCGCTGGAGACGAGCCGCGGCTGGACGGACCCGCGAGCCTGGCAGGAACGGGTGGACGCGGTGCTCCGACACCGGCCGGCACCGCGACCGCCGCGGCATCGCTGGCTCGACCATGCGCCTGACCAGGATCAGGTCTGTGCGGTGATCGCGGCCTACAATCGCGCGCAGCAGACGCGGGACTGCCTGGCGGCACTGCGGGAGCTCAATCCGCAGGTGCGGATCATCCTCGTCGACAATGGCTCCGACGAGGACCAGGGCGCCGGCGGCGAGCTCGCCGAGGCGAGCGGCGGCCTGCTGCTGCGCCGCGAGCGCAACGACGGCCTCGGCGCCGCACTGGCCGCCGCCGTGCCGCACTGCGACCGCGCCTTCGTGGCCGTCCTGCATAACGACGTCGTCCCGGTCGCGAGCGGCGACTGGCTGGACGTCCTGCTCGCGGAGATGACGGATCCGGAGGTGGGCGTTGCCGGCGCCAAGCTCAAGCGCCCCGACGGCACGACGGTGCAGTTCGCCGGCTGGGGCTTCACGCCGCAGGGTGATGGTGCCTTCTTCCACCTCGGCGAGGGCTGCGCCGACGAGCCGCGCTTCAACCAGCGCCGTCTCGGGCTGGGAGTCTCGTCGGCCTGCATGCTCTGCCGCCGGGAGCTCTTCGACCCGGATCCGGGCTACCGCATCGTCTACAACGACCTCGATCTCTGCTTCAAGGCCGCGGCCGCCGGCCTGCGGGCCGTCTACCAGCCCGCGTCGGTGCTCGTGCACCTGGAGGCGGTGACACGCGCGCTGCTCCCCGACCCCGGCCGGCTCGCCGCCGCCGACCGGGAACGGTTCTTCCACCGCCATGCCGAGGCGATCGCGCGTCTGCGCAATGGCGGCGCCAGCGCTACGGCATCACCCGCACCTTGACCTGGCTCGGCGATACCTGGCTGCCGGCGGGCATGTTGGCGTTGTTGCCGTTCTGCCCGGTCATGCTGAGATGGTGCGCCACCTGCTGGCCTTCCACCTTCACCTTGGAGCTGCACTTCTTGTAGCTCACCTTGCTCATGTTCACGTTCGACATCACGCCGCCGAGCGTCCCCGGCTCGTCGCCCTGTGAGCGGGACATCTCGGACTTCTTCGTGCATACCGCCTTGTTGCAGAACTTGACCTTGCTGCTGGTCTTGCTGGCCTGCATCACCATGCCGGTGTTCGGATACGGTACCGGCACGGGCGAGGGCGACGGCGGCGCGGGCGTCTTGCAGACATCCGGAAACGCGAAGCAATTGCCGCCCTGCTTGGTGGACCCTGGCATCATGGCTGAACCTCCGCGCGATGCTAGCCGAGATGAATCTGCTCGGCCTTGACCTTGACGTCCCGGTCCGCCTTGGAATGGATGCGTTCCGCCTTGTGCAGCGATGTCCCGCGGACCACGGTACGCGCGCGCCCCGCCGCGAGCTGCCAGAGCCCGGAGACGCGCGTGTAGACACTGGACACCCGGCTGAGCACGGTGTCGGCGCTCAGGCGGGCGGTGCCGGTTCCGGCCTCGAGCTCGCGCGCATGCACGCCGAGGTGATCCGCCTGCACGTGGGCATGGCGGGAGGTCTGCCGCGCCACCTCCGATTCCAGGTGCAGCTCGGTGTTGCGCAGCTCGGTGCGGCTGGGCCCGATGCTCAGCCGGGGCAGCAGCCGGCCCGCCCGCCCCAGCACCGACAGCACGACCCCGAGCCGGCTGCGGATCTCCACCGCCAGGGCACTGGTGAGCTCGATGCCGCCGGCGGCAACGATCCGGGCCTTGCCCCTGGTCGTGACCAGCTCCAGGTCGCCGTCGTCGACGCTGAGCCGCAGCCCGCGGCGGGCGGTTTCCAGGACGCCGATAATGTAGAGCGCACCGCCCTCGTCACCGATCACCAGCGTTCGGTCGCCAACCGCAGGGCGGTAGCCGTGCACGGCGGGGATCGCCGGGTACCGCGACCGCTCCAGCTCGACCACCGCAAGCTCCCCGTCGCGGGCGACCACGCGCGCCGGCCCCAGATAGCGGGAGCCGGCGCTGACGGCTTCGGCCAGGCATTCTTCGAGTGGCATGGCTAGCTCTCCTTTCAGGGTCTCGGCGGTTGCCAGGTCTCGGCGGCGGCCCGGTCCGGGTCCGTGCGCTCAACGCCTTTCAGGCGCGCCCCCTTCCAGATCGCGCCCCGGTCGTCGATACAATGCAGTACCGCCTGCTGCAGGTTGGCGTCGGTGAAGTCGGCGTGCCGGCAGTCGGCCCGGGCGAAGACGCTGAAGGGCGCGTGGACCCCGGTGAAGTCCGCGCGGCTGCAGCGGGCACCGGTGAGCTCCGCCCGCGCGAGGTCCGCGTCGGCCAGTACCGTGAGCTCGAGGCACGCCCCGACGAAGCGGGCCATCGGCGCCTGCAGCCCGCGCAGATCCGCCCCGCTGAGGTTGCAGTCGACGAAATCGGCCGCGGTGGCCTCGGCACCCGCCAGCACCGCCCCGGTCAGGTCGGCGGCGGTGAAGTTCACCCGGGTCAGGATCGCGCCGCCGAGATGCGTCTCGCGCAGATCCGCGCCCTCGAGGTCGCAGTCCGTGAGCTCGTCGCCGGAGAGGTCCAGCCCGGCAAGGCAGGCCCCCTTGAGGGCGCAGAGAATGAAGCGGTTCTCCCCCCGGATCCACGTCCGCAGGTCCATCCCTGAGAGGTCTGTCGCCTCGAACCGGGCGGCGGTCAGGTCGGCGTCCCTGAGGCGGGTCTCCTGGAGCTCGCAGAAGTCCAGCCGTGCCCCCCGCAGATCCGCGCCCTGCAGGTCCGCGGCCGTGAAGTCGGTGTTCGTCAGCGTGGCCCCGGAGAGCACTGCCCGCACCAGCCGAGCCTGCGAGAAGGCGGTGTCGGTGAGGTCGCACCCGGTCAGCAGCGCATCGTCCAGGACCGTACCGGAGAAGTCGGCCGCGACGAGATGGAGGCCGCGGAAGTCGGCGCCGGGCAGTCGGCAGTCGTGAAACACGTTGTCCCCGAGGCGCGCGCCCGCGAGCCGTATCCGGGCGAGATCGCAGCCCCGGAAGGTGGCACCACGCAGGTCGGCTTCCCCGAAGCGCGCGCCGGCGAGAGCGCAGTCCGCGAACTCCGCGCCGCTGCAGTCCGCGCCGGACAGCTCCAGGCCCTCCAGCGCGCAGGCATCGAATGCGGCCACGCCGAGGTCGGCGCCGCTCAGATCCATGGCCGTCAGCGTGCAGCGCTCGAAGCGGCAGCCGCGCCACGCCGCCGGCAGTCCGGTGAACCCGGTGAAATCGATGCCGCGGAACCGCACACCGTCCAGCCGCGCCTGGCCCCAGCGCACCTCCGCGAGCTCGGACTCCCGCAGCACGGTACCGGCGAGGGCGGCGCTCTCCAGCACGACCCGATCGAGGCGGCACCGCTCCAGCACGGTGTCCCGGAACCCGGCCCGCGAACAGTCGGCGCCGGTGAGACGGCACTGCTCGAAGTTTGCTGCGCCAAGGTCCGCACCCACCAGCACGGCCGCCTCGAAGCCTGCGTTCGTGAAGCTGGCGCGGCGCAGGTCACAGCCCTGCATGTGCGCGCCGCGGAAGCTCAGCTCGCCGTGGGTCTCGTCGTCCACCAGGGAGAGCAGCTGCTCGGCAAGCGCCTCTCCGTCCATGCCCCGATCCAGCCCCTCCCGGACCAGCCGGGAGAGATCCCGGGAGACCGGATCGGTGTGCGCCCGCACGCGCTCGAGGCTCGCCCCCGCAAGGTCGGCGCCGCGGCAGTCGCAGTTGATCAGCAGCGCCTCGGCAAAGGCTGCCCCCGGGCAGGCGCTCTCGGAGAGGTCGACGTCGATGAGCATGGCGGAGCGGAAGTCGGCCTCATGCAGACGGGCGCCACGCAGGCGCACCCGCTGCAGCAGCGCTCGCTCGAAGCGAGCGTTGCCCAGGTCGGCGCCGGAGAGGTCCAGGTCCTCCAGCTGCTCGCCCTCGAAGCTCTCGCCACGCCGTACCCGTGCGAGCACCTCGTCGCGCGTCATTGGCCCTTCACGCCGCCCGCCTGCCGCCGACATCAGGGGCCCAGCTTGGTCATGAGCAGGTTCGTGCCCTCCGCCTCCGCTGCCTTCAGCGTCGCGTCGAGGAGCTCGACCCCATAGAAATTGGCACCGTTGATGTAGGCGCCCGTCAGGTCCGCCCCCTCGAGGGAGCCTTCGAAGAGGTTCGCGGAATCGAACCGGGCACCCCGGCAGCGCGCGAGGGTGAAGCGCGCGAATGGCATGTCGGCCGCGGTGAAGTCCGCATCCACGGCGGAGCAGTGGATGAAGTTGGCGCCCTCCAGATCGGCGCAGGAGAAGTCCGCCCCGTCCAGCACGCAGCCCTCGAAGACGGCCTCCCGGCCATGGCTGCCGCGGAAGTCGGCGTCGCTGAAGTCCGCGCCGGCAGAGCCGCGCAGCGTGGTGATGTCGGCGTCGGGGAAGCGCGCCCTCCGCAACGAGGTGCCGTCCAGCTGCAGGTCCGTGCAATCGCTGCCCTGGAAGTCGGCGCCGTCCAGGGCCGCCGACGACAGCCAGGCGCCGGACAGCATCGCCGCGCGGAACGAGCACCCTTCCATCCGCGCACCGGTGAAGTCCGCGTCGGCCGCGCTCACGCGCTCCAGGATGGCGCCGCGCAGGTCGGCACCGCCGAAGTCCGCCCCGGTCAGTATCGCCTCCCGCAGCACCGCGTCCCGCAGGAACGCCGAAGCGAGGTCCGCGCCGGCGAGGTTCGCGTTCTCGAGCTGCGCGTGCGGGAGGCTGGCTTCAGCGAGCGTCGCTTCCTGCAGGTCCGCGCCGCGCAGGTCCGCATCGCCGAGAAACGCGCCTGCGAGCACCGCCTTCCCTGCCTGGCAGCCGCCGAGCCGCGCCCGATCCAGGCGCGCCGTGCTCAGGTCGGCCTCCGCCAGGCGGGCGCGTGCCAGGGAGGCTCCGACGAGGGAGGCACGGGCGAACGTCGCCAGCGCACAGTCCGCTGCCGTCAGGTCCGCATCGTCCAGCGTTGCGCCGGACAGCCGCGCCGCCTGCAGCACCGCACCGGAGAGGTCCGCGTGCAGCAGCGAGGCGCCGTCCAGTTGCGCGCCGCCCAGATCAGCCCGGGCGAGCAGCCCACCATCCAGCCGCGCCCCGTCCATGAGGCAGTCCCGGAAGCAGGCGCCGGTGAGCTCCGATCCGGTGAAATCCGTGCCGCCGAGGCGCGCGCCCCGAAAGTCCGCCGCCCCGAAGCGGTGCCGGGAAAGATCCAGCCCGCCGAGGTCCGCCCCGGCCAGGCTCTCACCCTCCGCGGCGGCGGCGATCACCCGCTCCCGTGTCCACTCCTCCGCCTGCTGCTCCTCCGCCTCCGCCTTCTCCCGCGCCTCGATCTCGCCCAGGATTCGCTGCGCCTCGGCCTCGACCTCCGGCGACAGCGCAGGAGCCTCGGCCGGGGCGGCTTCGGCCGCCTCCTGGGGCTGTCTGAGTGCCTCGAGCTGCTCCGCGAGCTCAGGGGGGAAAGGGTCCTCTGCCTCCACAGGCTCCGCGGCCGGCGCGGCGCCTGTGTCCGCGGACCGCGCCGGCTCGTCCGCCGCGGTGTCCTCTACAGCGGGCAGTTCCTCCTCGAATTCCGTGTCGCGTGCGTCGATCAGCGCCTGCAACTGCTGCCTGTACTCGGACGCCTGCCGCACAGGCGCCTCGAGGCGCTCGTCCAGTATCCCCAGCCGACGGATCTCCATGGCCTCGAAGGTCTCGACGGCGGTCACGCCCCGCCAGACCAGGTGGATCTCCCCCGCGTCGGCGTCGATCCAGAGCGTGTCCAGGTTCATGGGCAGCCGCTCGACGCGGCCGTCGTGGTCCTCACGGATGCAGACAACACGGATTCCCGGGAGCTGCGTGCGGATCAGCCCATGGTCCGGATGCAGACCTTCCAGCGACACCGCCTCATCCCCGCGGAGATAGCCGTCCACCTGCTGGTCGCGCGGTGCGGCGTTGAAGTACGACCAGTCGAAGTCGTCGGGGAAACCCGGCCAGCGGCGCTCGAGATAGTCGCCCCCGTAGCTGCCCACCATCCCCCGACGCGGCTCCCAGTTGGGAGACAGCGGCCCGAACCCTGCCGGGTCGGGGCGGTCGCCCCGCCCCTGGATCAGCTGGTCCAGGTACTCGATGTTCGGCAGCTCGTCGCCGTTGCGCCCCTTGCCGACCGGGTTGCGCGGATCCCCCTCGCCGCCGTACGCATTCTCGTAGGTCAGCGCGACCTCGTTAACGGGCTCCGGCTCGGAGATGGATGTGCCGAGCAGTCCACCACGAAAACGGCGCGGACCGAATACGGCCAGGGTCTTGGCAAGCTCTCCCACGCGAATGCCCACGCGCATCGCCGGTCGCGGCCGGCCTGTCCGGGGCGCATGGGCGGTGCCGCGGAGCAGAACGTCTGCTCGCGGTTTCCAGGGAACAGCATCGGATGGGTGCTCAAGCGCCGTGTGGTCGGCCCACCCCTGCAGCAAGGGCCGGTCGCCCTCCAGCAACGGCTGGCCTTCCAGCGGCTCGACGCGGCCGTCCGGCCGCAGCGCAAACCCGGCCTTCACAAGCACGGTCAGCCGGTAGCCCTGGCCGCGCGCCTGACCCGACACCACGGAAGCGACGGTGAATCCGGAGAAGTCTTCGAGGTCCATGTTCTCTCGCCACGGTGACGCGCGAGGAATTCAATCCACCTGGAAGTTCTTGTGCCTGATCACCCCTTTCTTCCAGGTCGTTGTCTCGGTTTGAAAAACCACCTCGCCACGAGCCGCCAGAAGAATATCCTGATCCTGACTGTAAATATCCACTTTTCCTTTTGCGTTCACCTCCAGGTGATCCTTGTCATCGATCGATATCCTGGACTTGCCGTTATTCGCGGTGATCTTCACTCCCTGCTTGGAAAGCCGCATGTTCGCTTCGGGCGATCGATGCATTGAGATCGCATCGTGGTTCTGCTCCGCGGCCTTGTCCTTCGCCCTCGCCTCATGGGCACCAAGCGCCCAGGCTGCGAAGCCGCCCACCAGCCCGGCAAGCCCGGAGCCACCCGCCTCGACCATGGCACAGGTGCCCGCCCAGGGACTCGGTGCCTCGCCCTTCTTGATCGGATCCACCGCATCGTCGCCATGATCGAGCATGTACTGCCTGCCCTGGGCGACGAGGTGTGCCGCCAGGCCCAGCGAAGAGCCGGTCAGGCTCCTCCACCCGGGCGTGCTTACCGAGTCGCGACCCGCGGAGCCGGAGTAGTAGCTCAGCATGAGCTCATCACGATCAGCCTTCACGATGGACTGGTCGTTACTGCCACCGAGGATCCAGACGGTGTCGCTGGCATCGAGGGTGACATCATTCTCCGCCGCGAGGGTGTTGTTCTTCGAGGTCTTGGAATACGAGGAGGACTTCCCGAGGGTTACCTTGGTCGCATTGGCGTATTCCAGCGTGTGTCCGAAGGACAGGCTGGAGGCGCTGCCGACCGAAACGCTCATGCTGTGGCCAAGCGTGGTGATGAGCTTGGATCCGATCAGCGCTGTGCTCGTACTGCCCATGAAGACATCACCGGTCATGCCGCCGGTCACCGAGAAGGAATCGCTCTCGGTGAACTCGTGCTTGCTCTTGCCCAGCACCAGGCCTGAGCTCTTGCTCGGCGAGCGCAGCGCGATCATCCTGCCGACCGCATCCATGAGCAGCAGATTTCCGAACTTGTCGCTCAATGAAACGCTTTCCTCGCCAGGCTTTCCGTTCATTATCAGCTGATTGCCGCACTTCTGGTTGATCCGGATGAACTGCTCGCCTTCCTTGCCCTCCCAGACCATCTCGTTGTCGCCGTAATCGCGGATGATGCTCTTCGTCTTGTGCGACGGCAGATCCTCCGGCGGCATGTTGTCCGCGTTGTAGACCCGCCCGGTGATGATCGGCCGGTCCGGATCGCCCTCCAGGAAGCTGACGAGCACCTCGTGGCCGATGTGAGGCAGGAACATGCCGCCCCAGTTCCTGCCGGCCCAGTTCTGCGAGACGCGCACCCAGCACGAGCTGTTCTCGTCGCTGGAGCCTTCCCGGTCCCAGTGGAACTGCACCTTCACGCGGCCGTACTTGTCGGTCCAGATGTCCTGGCCACTCTGGCCGACGACCACCGCCGTCTGCGGACCCTGGACCACGGGCCTGGGCGTGGAGCGCACCGGCCGGAACGGCTCCTGGCTGTCCATGGCGGTGAACGCGCAGGAGAATGCCGTGCCCTCGCCCACCTCGCGCGTCTCGAGGGGATTGGCGTCGATCTCGAAGCTCGCCCCCGTCACCAGGTACTCGCGGTTCTGGTCGTCCCGGGGGTAGCCCCGCAACCGGAACAGCGCTCCGGCGCCGAGGCCGCGCACGTTCCCCGTGCCCCGGACCCGCTCGAAGCGCGCCTGCTGCTCCTCCACGCGCACGCGGGCGTAGCGCTCGCCGGCGCTCTTCTCGCGGTACCCGCCCGGGTAGTCGTACACTTCGTAGCTCTCCGCAGAGTGCTGGCGCTCGATCGCGCCCTTCGCCTCGAGGTTTGCGCGCGGCTTCTCGAAGTCGAAGTCGCGCAGGGCGTACAGCTCGGGCTGGATCTCCTGGGTGAGCAGCCAGTCGGAGATGTGGTCGCGCTCGCGCCCGGCCTCGTTGCCGGGCGGGTAGTAGGGAACCTCCTCGTAGCCCTCCGGTGCCGCGTGTGCCGCATAGTCGTCGGCCATCACGAGCGTGTGCCTGTCCTCCTCGTGCCGGAAGAAGAAATAGATGCCTTCCTCCTCCAGCAGCCGACTGACGAACTGAAGGTCGCTCTCGCGGTACTGCACGCAGTACTCGCGGCTGTCATACGAGCCGCTGAGCGAATCCTCGAAGTCGCTGAAGCCGTGCTCCCGGAACACCGCCTGGACGATCTCCGGCACGCTGCGCTCCTGGAAGATCCGGCAGTCGGAGCAGCGGCTGAGGTACCAGAGCCACGGGCGGAGATGCGCCTGGAACAGCGCATGGCGCCCGGAGCGCCCGAGCTGTGCGAAGCGGGTGACGAACCCGTTGAAGAACCGCGCGCCGCCATCGGGCAGGCTCATGCGCACGGTCAGAGGCTGGCCGAGCACGTCCGGGAACGCGAGCGCCTCGTCCGTACCAAGCAACTCCACCGTGTACTCGAACGGGCGGCCCAGCTGCTCCGTCCCGGAGAGGCGTCGTACGATCAGGCGGTCCCCGAGAGCGCCTGCCAGGGTGACGTCCCGTGCTGGCGTGCTCATACCGGCATCGGCCCTCCGCGGTGCAGGTTGGCGGCTCGCGCGGCGCGCTCTGGCGCCGGTCCCTGCAAGTCTAGACGTGCCCATCACCCGTGCCAGTGCGGCGGCGCGCTGCCTATACTGGGCTGCAAGCGCGAGTGGCAACGCGGGCGGGAGATGCGCTGCCGTGACCAGGCGCCACATCTACAGCTACTTCGATCCGGACTTCTACAGCGCGAACGCACCCGCCTGCCCGTCGGGCAATGCCGGTGACAGCGTGGTACCGCTGCGCGCCGGCATGCTGCGCTGGGATCGTAGCGTGGGGTTCGACGATCTCGCCGATCTCGTGCGCCGCCTGGACGTATTGAGCGGTGGGAACGGTGAGCCGGTCGGTCTGCTGGGCGTGCTATGCCACGGCCGGCCCGGCGCGCTGCGCGTGCTCTCGAGAGCAAGCGGCCTGCTCACGATCGCCAATCTGTCCAGCCACGGGCCCGCCCTGCGCGGCATGAATGCGGCCCTGCACCGCAACCAGGGGGCTGCCGCACCGTCACCGCTGGTCGTCTTCCTGGCCTGCAGCGCGGCTGCCGGTACATCCGGGCGCGTCCTCTTCGAGGCCATCAGCACCTGGATGCCGGGAACCCGCGTCGTCGGTTTTCAGCGTCTGCTGACGCTGGATGCGACGCGCCCCCGCGAACGCGCCGACGGCAGCATCTGCCTGCCACCGGATGTGCGTGTGACACCGGACGTCTACGACCCCGAGCGGCCCATCGCCGGCCAGGAGGGCAGCAGCTACGACGACCCGACGTCGCTGCCCTTCGCGACCCCGGAGGCCGTCCACGCCCGGGAGTTCCGCGACGGCGAGCTGTGGCGGGACACCGCCGACGGCGCCGGAGGCAACGTTCCGCTGCGGGCGCCGACGCGTGCCGGAGCGCCGTAGCATTACCAAAGCGGCCGCAGTGGGGGCGCCGCAGCCGGGAGACGTTCTACGGCGAAGACTCCTGGGCGGTGCGAATGCCGATGAACGGCGTCAGCCGCAAATGCGCGGTGCGGTTGACTCCCGGGCGGATCGATCAATACTTGAGGCAACGAGCAGGGTTACGGCACAGCATCGGCGCGCCTGGCCTACTTCCTTCGGCCAGGGGCGCCGGGGCGCAACACAAGAACATACTGGCCCCGGGGGACCCTCCCATGAAGGGCAATCGTTCTGCTGGCCATCGGCACCCGCCAGTCCCGCACATGAGCCGGCGTTCATCGGCGGCCATAAAGATCGCGGCCCTCCTCGCCGGCATGGCGGTATCCGGCGCCCACGCCCAGATTTCGACCGAGGGCATCACGGATACACAGCGTTCGGTGGCGGAGGCGCTGAACGCCACCTGCCCTGCCCTTGAGGAGAGGCAGCAGCAGGAGGTAATAACGTCCGGCGAGGAGGACCTTCTCGCCACCTGCAGCACCGTAGAGGGAGCGGAAACGCCCGCCGAGACGGGCGCCCTCCTCAGCCAGCTCGCCGAGGAAGAGGTCTTCGCCCAGGGCCGCCTGGGGACCACCACCACGCGGGAGCAGCTGGCCAACGTCGACGAGCGCCTGACCCAGCTGCGGGGCGGCAGCAGCGGAATCGATCTGACCGGGCTGAACGTGGCCGTCGACGGCGAGCGGGTTCCGCCGCTGATGCTGGCCAGCGCCGCCGAGGGGGTGCTTGGCGTCAATGCTGACGGCGAGGAGGAGATAGGCGCGGATTTCGCGCGCTGGGGTCTGTACCTCAACGGGAACATCACCCGTAGCGAGCGTGATCGAACGACCCGCGAGTCCGGCTTCGACGCAGACGCCTGGGGCATAACCGGCGGTGCGGACTACCGGCTGACCGACCAGGTCGTGCTCGGCGGCTCGCTCGGCTACAGCCGCACCGACACCTCGCTGAGCAGCGATTCCGGCGGCATCGATACCGAGGGCTACACCGCGTCGCTCTATGGGACGTGGTATCAGGCGCAAGGCCTCTATTTCGACGCAATCGTCTCCTACGGCGTGAACGAGTACGACACGAAACGCCGGGTGGATACCAGCGGCGGCCCGATCTCCGCCGAGGGCGAGCCGGACGGCGACCAGGTCGCGGTAAGCCTGGACGGCGGCTACGACCTGGCCCGCGGCCCGTGGACCTTCGGCTTCCAGGCGCGCGCCGTGTACCTGGAGGCCGACGTGGACGGCTACCGCGAGACGCCGTCGGCCCCGGGGGCGACCGGTTCCGGCAGCCTGCTCGAGATCGATGACCAGCGCATCGAGTCGTTTATCACCGAGCTTGCCGTGCAGGCGACCTATGCCATCTCGACGCGCGTCGGCGTGATCCTGCCGACCGCGCGCCTGGGCTGGGAACACCAGTTTGCGGACGACGAGCGCGACCTCGCCGCGCGCTTCGTGAACGATCCGACGAGCACCACGTTCCGCATCCGCTCCGATTCGCCCGACCGCGACTACATCAACGCCGGCGCCGGCCTGTCCGCGCAGTTCGCACAGGGGCGCTCGGCGTTCATCTTCGCCGAATCCGTGCTCGGAAGGGAGGACGTCACCGAGTACAGCGTGTCAGCAGGGGTCCGCCTGGAGTTCTGAGTGGTACCCGCGGGCCGGTCATCACCCCGCACATGACTTCGTCGCACACCAAATACCATCGATGGCTTTCTACGAAGACCGCATCCTGCCGCACCTGCTCCACCTCGCCTGCGGCAACCGGGTGGTGGAGCAGCAGCGGGCGAAGGTGGTGCCGCAGGCGTCGGGCCGGGTACTGGAGGTCGGCATGGGCTCGGGGCTCAACCTGCCCTACTACGATCCGGGCCGGGTGGAGCTGGTGTGGGGGCTCGAGCCGTCGGAGGGGATGCGCCGCAAGGCGCGGGCGAATGCGGCCCGCGTCCCCTTCGAGCTGCGGTGGCTGGAGCTGCCCGGCGAGGAGATCCCGCTGGAGGATGACAGCGCCGACACGGTAGTCATCACCTATACGCTGTGCACGATCCCGGACTGGCAGCGGGCGCTCGGGCAGATGCGGCGGGTACTGAAGCCCGGCGGCCAGCTGCTTTTCTGCGAGCACGGCAGCGCGCCGGATGCGGGCGTGCGCCGCTGGCAGGAGCGCATCAATCCCGTCTGGCGCAGGCTCGCCGGCGGCTGCAACCTCAATCGCGCCATCCCGCAGCTCATCACGGACACGGGCTTCGCCATCGACCGCATGGACTCCGGCTACCTGCCGAAGACCCCGCGGTTCGCCGGCTTCAACTACTGGGGTGCGGCATACCCGCGCTGACAGCGCCGAGCCCGCAGCCGTGAATCGGTGACATATGCGGGCTCGCAGAGGGACCGGCGAGTCGATTCCGCGGTGACTGGTTTTGAGTCCCGCGCGGGCGCAGGATGGTCGCCAGGGCGCCGCATGCTGCGGCGCTCCCCCTGGGCGGAGCCCTCAATGGTCGACCCGCACGGTTCCAGGCCGCCGGACCCCGAGGCGGCCCGGCTGGATGCACTCGCACGCTTCGGGCTGATGGACTCCGTCCCCGACGGCACGGCGGATCGCGTGGTCGCGCTGGCGGCGAGCATCGCCGGCACGCCCATGGCGCTGGTGTCGCTGGTGGACGCGGAGCGGCAGTGGTTCAAGGCGGCCCATGGCGTATCCATCCGCGAAACACCCCGGCGCCATTCATTCTGCGCGCATGCCCTCGACGGGCAGGATCTGCTCGAGATCCCGGACGCCCTCGAGGACGATCGGTTCCGCGACAACCCGCTGGTAACCGGCGACCCCCATGTTCGCTTCTACGCGGGCGCGCCACTGATGACGCGGGAGAGCCATGTCCTCGGCACCCTGTGCGTGCTGGACCACACCCCGCGGCGACTCACTCAGGGCCAGCGCGCCGCGCTGCGGCTGCTCGCCGAGCTGGTCATGGAGCATTTCGAGTATGCGGTGGTAGCGGATGATGTCGCGCGCGAGCACCGCCGTCTGGAGGAGATCGTCACCGGCACCAACGCGGCGACCTGGGAGTGGCACGTGCCGAGCGGCGAGCTGCGCATCAACCGTCGCTGGGCCACGATGCTCGGCGAGGAACCGGAGGCACTGGCGGAGCCGTCCATCGATACCTGGCGGGCGCGCGTGCACCCGGAGGATCTGCCCGCGGCCGAGGCCGCCCTCTCGCGCCACTTCGCGGGGACCACGGATTTCTTCGACTGCCGGTTGCGCATGTGTCATCGCAACGGCGGCTGGGTATGGGTGCATACCCGCGGGCGGCTCTGGAGCCGGCGCGCCGACGACAACGCACCCGTGTGGATGTCCGGAACGCATCTGGACGTCACCGCCGAAAAGGAAGCGGAAGAGGCATTGCGGCTCTACGCCAGCGTCTTCCTCGCGAGCCCCGACGGCATCATGATCACGACCCCGGACCATCGCATCCTGGACGTGAACCCGGCCTACACCCGCGCCACGGGGTACGAGCGCGACGAGGTCATCGGCACCGAGTCCGAGCTCTGGACCGACCCGGACAATGCCCCGATCGTCCGCGCCCTTGCGCGCGATGGCCAGTGGCGAGGCGAGCGCTGGGCCCGCCGGCGTTCGGGAGCGATCTACCCGGAGCAGCTCGCCATCAACCGCGTCGCAGACGAGCGCGGCGCCCTCTCACACTACATCGCCGTGTTCTCGGACATCAGCCATCTCAAGGAGTACGAGCGCCGAATCCGCCATCTCGGGCTGTACGATGCCCTCACCGAGCTGCCCAACCGGCACCTGTTCGCCTCCTCGCTGCGGGAGGCCATGGTCCAGGCGCGCCAGCGAGGCCAGGGCCTCGGCGTGGCGATACTCGATATCGATCATCTGCAGCAGTTCAACTCAACGCAGGGCAAGGCGGCCGGCGATGCCGTGCTCCGAGAGATGGCCACGAACCTGGAGCAGGCGCTCGGGCCTGGCGATCTCCTGGCGCGGGTGGGCGGCGACGAGTTCGCGGTGATGCTGGGCGGCGTGGCGGATCATGGCGCCCTGGTGGCGCGCCTGGACGTGCTGCACCGGGCCATCGGTGCACCGCTGGACGCGGCCGGCGGTACGGCGCGGTTCACCGCCAGTGCCGGGGCCACGCTGTTCCCGCTGGACGAGGGTGACGCCGAGCAGCTGCTGCGGCATGCCAGCCAGGCCATGTATCGGGCAAAGCAGTCGGGGCGCGACTGCACCATCGTCTTCGATACGGATTCCGCCCGGGAGGTGGAGCTGCGTCAGCGCGGGCTGTGGCGCCTGCGCGAAGCGCTGGCGGCGGACGAGTTCACGCTGCACTACCAGCCCCGGGTGGACCTGGTCAGCGGCGAGGTGCTCGGCGTCGAGGCACTGCTGCGCTGGCAGCACCCGGACCAGGGGCTGCAGGCGCCCGGCGAGTTTCTGCCGCTGCTGGAAGGGGCGCCGCTGGAGCATGCTGTCGGCGCCTGGGTGCTGCGCACGGCCATCGCCGAAGGCGCCCGACACGGCCTGCCGGTGAGCGTGAATGTCTCGGCGCGACAGCTGCTTGCGCCGGATTTCTCGACGGATCTGGTAGCTCTGCTCGGCACCCAGCCGGGATTTCCGGCAACGGCCCTGGAGCTGGAGATTCTCGAGGCCGAGGCGGTGTATGACTGGCAGGCGGCGCAGCCGGTGTTCGCGGAGCTCCGGGCGCATGGCGTGCGCTTCGCGCTGGATGATTTCGGCACCGGCTACTCGTCGCTGGTGCATCTGCGCCACATGCCGGTGGAGGTGCTGAAGATCGACGTCGGCTTCGTGCGACGCATGCTCGAGAGCAGCGAAGATGCCGCCATCGTCGAGAGCGTGGTACGGCTGGCGCGCAGCTTCGAGCTGGAAACGGTGGCCGAGGGTGTTGAGACGCCTACGCACGGCGAGCGCCTCGTCGCCCTGGGTTGCCGGGTTGGCCAGGGATTCGGCATCGCCCGCCCCATGCCGAGCGAGGAGCTCGGCCCCTGGCTGGAAGGCCGGCCCCTGCGACGAATGCCTGCACCCGCGCCGCCCGCGCGCGACGATGACCGCAGCCGCCCCGAGCAACCGTGACGAAGACACGGATACGTATCATGGCGAACAACCCCGACCCCTGGGTAAGCCGATTCCTGCCGCTGATTCCGCCAGGCGGCCGGATCCTCGACCTCGCCTGCGGCAGTGGTCGTCACGGGCGGGCCGGTCTCGCCGCCGGGCACCCGGTGACGCTGGTGGATCGAAGCCTCGAAGCGGTGGATGATCTGGCCGACCGCGCCGAGCTGATCGCCGCGGACCTGGAGGCACAGCCCTGGCCCCTGGGCGAGCGCCGCTTTGCAGCCGTGATCGTCGTGAACTACTTATGGCGCCCGCTGCTGCCGGCGATCCGGGCGGCCGTCGCCCCGCACGGACTGCTCATCTACAGCACCTTCGGGCGCGGCCAGGAGCGGCTCGGCCGGCCCCGCAATCCCGATTTCCTGCTCCGGCCGGGCGAGCTGCTCGCCGAAGTGGCCGTGGGCTTTCGCGTCCTCGGCTACGAGCTCCTCGGGCCCGAGGCCGGTGGCGACAGCATTCGCCAGTCGATCTGCGCCCGGCGCCTGCCGGCGGACGTGGCCACGTGACCGGTGGTGGCCGGCTCCGGCCGCGCTTTGCCCTGGCGGGTCCGTAGGCCATAATCGGGCGCCTTTTGCCACGGTAAAGCGGAGCCCATGAGCGAGGCCACTCCGGAGCAGCTGATCCGCCGCGTCGCCGTCGGCGAGACCACCTTCACCCTGCTCGGCACCGCCCACGTCTCCAGCGCGAGCGTCGCCGACGTCGAGCGCGAGGTGGGCTCGGGGCGCTACGACGCCGTGGCCGTCGAGCTCTGCGACAGCCGGTACCGCACCCTCACCCAGCCGGACAGTCTGGAGCGCATGGATCTCTTCCAGATACTGCGTGAAGGCAAGGCCGGGATGGTCGCGGCTAGCCTCGCCCTCGGCGCCTACCAGCAGCGCCTCGCCGAGCAGTTCGGCATCCGCCCGGGCGCGGAGATGGAGGCGGCGGCACGGGGGGCGCGCCAGTCCGGCTATCCGGTGTGGCTGATCGACCGCGAGATCGGCACCACGCTGAAGCGCGTGTACCGTCGGGTGCCGTGGTGGCAGCGCGCCGCGCTGCTCTCGGGGCTGCTCGCGAGCACGCTGTCCCGCGAGCGCATCGAGGCGGAGGACATCGAGCGACTCAAGCAGGGCGACATGCTCGAGTCCACCTTCGCCGAGTTCGCCGAGCGCTCGGCGGTGCTCTACGACAGCCTCATCGCGGAGCGGGACCGCTACATGGCGGCGCGCCTGCTCGAGGAGGCGCGCTCCGGGGCCCGGGAGGTGCTCGCCGTGGTCGGCGCCGGTCATCTGGCCGGGATCGCCGCGGCGCTGGAACAGGGCATCGAGGACCCGGTCGGCGTCCAGCGGGAGCTCGACCGCGTGCCGCCCGGGGCGCGCTGGCCGCGCGTCATCCCCTGGGTCGTGGTGGCGGTAATCCTCGGGGGCTTCGCCATCGGCTTCAGCCGCAGCACGGAGCTCGGCCTGCAGCTGGTGCTCGACTGGGTGCTGATCAACGGCGGGCTGTGCGCCCTCGGCGCCCTGCTCGCGGCGGCCCATCCACTGACGGTAATTACCTCGTTCCTCGCCGCCCCGCTGACCTCACTCAACCCCACCATCGGCGCGGGCTTCGTCGCCGCCGGCGCCGAGCTGGCGCTGCGTCGCCCTCAGGTCCGCGACTTCCGCCGCCTGCGCACCGACGTCACCCGCGCCCGCGGCTGGTGGCACAACCGTGTCTCGCGCACCCTGCTGGTGTTCCTGTTCACCACCATCGGCTCGGCGGCGGGGACGTACCTGGCGGGATTCAGGATTCTGGGGCAGCTTGTTTGAGTGAGTTCAAAGATCAAGGTTCAAGGTTCAAAGTAAAGAACGCCCCTCGCCAATCTAGCCCGCACGGCATCACTCCGGCGGCATCCGCAGGCACCCTGGTGTGCGGTGGGAGCCCTTTGAACCTTGAACTTTGAACCTTGAACTCGCACGGGCCTTTGAACTCGCGCGCCACTTCGATCAGGCTTTGAATTCCTGAACCGACCGCGCGCGATGCCCATGCCTCACCCCGAGATCCCCCTCGACCCCGACCTCATCTACCTCAACCACGCCGGCGTCGGGCCGTGGACACGGGCGGCCGGGGAGGCAGTGCGGCGGTTTGCGGAGGTCAACGTTGCCCGCGGGGCCGCCGAGTATCCCGAGTGGCTGGCCGTGGAGCGCCGGCTGCGGGAGCGGCTGGCACGGCTGATCGGGGCCGGTTCGGCGGATGACATCGCCCTGGTCAAGAATACCTCCGAGGGGCTGTCGCTGGTGGCGCAGGGGCTGGACTGGCGGCCGGGGGACAACGTGGTCATCAACGATCAGGAATTCCCCTCCAACCGCATGCCCTGGGAGGCGCTCGCGGCGAGCCACGGTGTCGAGGTGCGGGAGGTGCGGCTGGACGCCGCGCAGTCCCCCGAGGACGCCCTGATCGCCGCCATGGACGCGCGGACCCGGGTGCTGCCGGTGAGCGCCGTGCAGTACGCGACCGGGCTGCGGCTCGACCTGGAGCGTCTCGGTCAGGCCTGCGCGGACCGTGGCGCCCTCTTCTGCGTCGATGCGATCCAGCATCTGGGCGCCCTGCCCTTCGACGCCGCCGCCGTGGGCGCGGACTTCGTCGTCGCCGACGGCCACAAGTGGATGCTGGGTCCGGAGGGGCTGGGGGTGCTCTACGTGCATCCGGACCGGCGCGAGCAGCTGCGGCTGCTGCAGCATGGCTGGCACATGGCAGAGGCCGCCGGCGACTACGACCGGCGCGACTGGACGCCCGCGAGCACGGCGCGCCGGTTCGAGCCCGGCAGCCCCAACCTGCTCGCCGCACACGCCCTGGAGGCGAGCCTCGGCGTGCTCGAGGGCCAGGGCATGGCGGCCGTGGGCGCGGCGGTGCAGGAGAACGTCGAGCACCTGCTCGCCCGGCTGGACGCCGAGCCCGCGCTCTCGGCGATCACGCCCAGCGCCCGGGAGCGACGCGCCGGCATCGTCACCTTCCGCGTCGCCGGCGCCGACGGGCCCGCGCTCTGGCGGGCCCTGCGCGCGGAAGGCGTGATCGCGGCGAGCCGCAAGGGCGGGATACGGTTCTCACCGCACTTTCACAACTCGCCCCAGGATATTGATCGGGCAGTGGATAGGGTGCTGGCGCTCAAAGACCGTCCGGCCGCGGCGCGCGGCTGAAGCAGTCGAAGAAATTCCCGGCGGTCTGCCAGGCGACGGCCTCCGCATCCCGGCCCTGGATCTCCGCCAGGCACTCCGCGACTCGCCCGACCCACGCCGGGCGGTTCTCCTGCCCGCGGTGCGGCACGGGGGCGAGATAGGGGCAGTCCGTCTCGATCAGCAGCCGGTCCGGCGGCAGTCGGCGCGCAGTCTCGCGCAGGGCGTCGGCATTGCGGAAAGTCAGGATCCCGGAGAGCGAGAGATGGAATCCGAGGTCGAGCAGCGCCCGCGCGGTGGCGTAGTCCTCCACGAAACAGTGGATGACGCCGCCGACGTCCCCTGCCGCCGTCTCCCGCAATATGGCCACCGTGTCCTCCGGCGCGCCACGGCTGTGCACGATGATGGGCCGGCCGCAGAGGCGCGCCGCCTCGACGTGACGCCGAAAGCGGTCCCGCTGCCAGCCGAGCTCGCCCCGGTCGGTGACGTAGTCGAGCCCGGTCTCGCCGACGGCGATCACCCGCGGGTGCTCGGCCAGCGCGGCGATACGCTCCGGCGCCGGATCCTCGCCGCGGCCACTCGGATGCACGCCCACGGAGGTGAACACCCGCGGGTGCCGCTCGGCGAAGGCCACCAGATCGTCCCGGTGCTCGACGTCGACGGCGACGTTCAGGAAGTACGACACGCCGGCGTTCACGGCGGCCTCGAGGGCGGCCTCCGGGCCGGGGGTGTCCTCCAGCAGGTGAAAGTGACAGTGCGAGTCGACCAGCACGGCTACATGGTGTGGGTGGGGCGTTCCGACTCCAGGGCGCCAGCGAGGTAGGTCTCGATGCGGTTGCGGGCGGTGCCGCCGTCCTTGTCCGTGAACTGCAGGCCGATGCCTGCCGTGCGGTTGCCCTGGGCGCCGCGCGGGGTGATCCAGATCACCTTGCCCACCACCGGGATCTTCTCCGCCTCGTCCATCAGCTGCAGGAGGATGAACACCTCGTCGCCGAGCTCGTAGTGGTTGGTGGTGGGCACGAACAGACCGCCGTTGCGGACGTAGTTGATATACGCCGCATACAGGGCGTTCTTGTCCTTGATGGCCAGGGAGAGGATCCCCTGGCGCCCGCCTTTGCGGCCGGTTTGAGCCATCCCGTCATCCCCCGCGCAGTGACCGGGCCTCCCCGGCCGGCCCGCGAGCGGCGGGCGACCAGGCGAGGAACAGGCCTTCGAGCGCCATCAGCGCGTTGAGCGGCTGGCTGGCAGCCCGGGCGAGTTCCAGTGCCCCGTCCAGGCGCTCGAAAAGCTCGCTCCAGTCTAGGGACTGCGCCAGCGCCTGCAAGGCCGGCGACGCGGAACTGCGGTCCGCTTCACGTCCCAGCGCCCGCAGGCGCGCGCTGCGCGCCAGCACGCGCTGCATGAGCGCGGCCGTCTCCGCCGGCCCCACCGCCTCCCATTCCGCCGCCGTGGCCACGGCGCTGCGCCGATCGCACTGAAGCTCCGCCAGCGCCCGCGCCAGGGCCTCCAGCCGCTCGCCGCCGCCTGCCTCCGCCAGGCGCACGGCGGCCAGCGGGGCGCCGCCGGTCTCGGCCAGCAGCGGAACGGCCTCCGGGTGCTCGCGCGCCAGCCACGCTTCGGCCACCGCCGGTGTCGGCAGCCCGAGACGCAGGAGCTGGCAGCGGCTGCGCACCGTCGGCGGCAACCGCGCCGGGCGATGCGAGACCAGGAGCAGCACCACGCCCGGCGGCGGCTCCTCGAGGAGCTTCAGCAGGCTGTTGGCCGCCCCGTGGGTCATCGCCTCGGCCGGCTCGATCAGTGCCACCCGCCAGCCGCCATACTGGCTGGAGAGCCGCAGGAACTCTCCAAGCCCGCGGATCGCCTCGATGCGCAGGGCGCCGCTGCCCTCGGCCTCCGGCAGCACCAGGCGGCAGTCCGGGTGGGCCCCACCGCCACGCAGTCGGCAACCGTGGCAGGCGCCACAGGCCTGGTCTCCCGTGGGGGCGGTGCACAGCAGCCGCGCCAGCATCGCCCGCGCCAGTTGACCCTTGCCAGTGCCGGCCGGCCCCGCCAGCAGCAGGGCATGGGCGAGCCGGTCCTGCGCCAGGGCCCGCGTGAAGCGTTGCCAGGCCGCCTCCTGCCAGGGCAGCGGAGCCGGGGCCTCAGCCGTCATTGCCGAAGACCTCGCTCAGCACGGCCTCGATGTGCCGTTGCACCACCTCCGGCTCGGCGCTGGCGTCGATGCGCCGCATCCTCGCCGGCTCGGCGGTGCAGCGTTCGAGATACGCCGCCCGTGCCCGTTCGAAGAACGCCTCGCGCTCGATCTCGAAGCGGTCCGGCTCACTGCGCCCGGCCGCGCGTGCGCGGCCGGTGGCAACCGGCACGTCCAGGAACAGCGTGAGATGCGGGCGCAGCGTACCCTGTGTCCAGTCCTCGAGAACCCGCACCGCTTCGCTGCCGAGCCCGCGACCGCCGCCCTGGTAGGCATAGGTGGCGTCGGTGAAGCGGTCGCAGAGCACCCACTCGCCCGCCGCCAGTGCCGGGCGGATCACCTGCTCCAGGTGCTCGGCGCGGGCGGCGAACACCAGCAGCGTCTCGGCGCGAGCGCTCATGCCCTCCTGTCGATGGCCGAGCAGCAGCTCCCGAATGGCCTCCCCAAGCGGCGTGCCGCCGGGCTCACGGGTCTGCCGCACGGGCGCGCCGCGCGCCTCGATCCAGGCCCGGATTCCCGCCAGCGCGGTGGTCTTGCCGGCCCCTTCCAGCCCTTCCACGGTGATGAAGCGCCCCCGGCTCATCCGCCGCCCCCGAGCTGGTAGCGCTGCACGGCGCGGTTGTGCTCCTCGAGGGTCGCCGAGAACTTGTGGCTGCCGTCGCCGCGGGAGACGAAGTAGAGGCTGTCACCGTCGGCGGGGTCCACCGCGGCGCGGATGGCCGCCTCTCCGGCCAGGGCGATGGGGGTGGGCGGCAGGCCGGCGCGGGTATAGGTGTTGTAGGGGGTGTCGCGGCGCAGATCCTGGCGGCGGATGTTGCCGTCGTAGGCGTCGCCCATGCCGTAGATCACGGTGGGGTCGGTCTGCAGGCGCATGCCGCGCTCGAGCCGGCGCACGAATACCCCGGCGATCCGGCGGCGCTCCTGCGCGACCCCGGTTTCCTTCTCGATGATGGAGGCGAGGATGAGCGCGTCCTCCGGCCCCTCCAGCGGAAGATCCGGCTGGCGCTCGGCCCACGCCGCCTCCAGCGTCTCCTCCAGTGCCCGGTTCGCCCGCCGCAGGAAGTCGACGTCGGTGGTCCCCCGGGGGAAGCGGTAGGTCTCGGGCAGGAAGCGGCCCTCCGGGTGCACGCCCTCGCGCCCGATGGCGGCCATGATCTCGGCGTCGCTGGCGTCTTCCGGCAGGGTGCGCTCGATGGCCGGGTGCGCGCGCAGGGCCTGCCAGAGCTCGCGGAAGCGCCAGCCCTCCACCACGGTGAGCGGATACTCGATCACCCGGCCGGCGGCAATCTTCCGCAGCAGCCCGGCGGCGGTCATCCCGGGCGTCACACGGTACTCGCCGGCCTGCATGCGCCCGGCCAGACCCTCCACCCTGGCGTAGAGGGACAGCAGGCGGGCGTCATCCACCAGCCCGCGGCCTTCGAGATCACGGGCGATGGCGCCGAAGCTCACGCCCTCGGCGATCCGCACCGGCTCGGCCACCGGGGCGCTGGCAATGGGGGCGCTCTCCAGGGCCTGCCATTGCTGCCAGAGCCAGGCTGCGCCGGCGCCGGCAGCCAGGGTCAGCAGCAGCAGGCCAATGCCAAGCCATCGCAGCAGGGAGCGGATCACGCCTCGTCCTCCAGTGGCAGTGCGACCAGACCCTCACGACGCAACGCCGCCTGCAGCTCGCCGGCCAGTGCGCTGACCGGGCGCTCGGCCGCGTCAAGCCAACGCACCGGCCAGACGCCGATCAGGCTGTTGCAGAGCATGAGCTCCGCGTCCGGCGCCAGCGTCTCCAGGCGCAGCGGGGCGGTCGCGGCGGCGAACCCACGGGCGACGAGACGGCCCAGCAGGTGGTCGCGCATCAGGCCGCCGATGCCGCAGTGGTCGGTGGGGGGCGTGAGCACGCGGTCGCCGATGCGCAACAGCACGTTGCAGGCCGTCGCCTCGATCAGCTCGCCATTCTCTGCGAGCATCAGACCCTCGGCAATGGCCGGATCCTGCCACTCCTGACGGGCGAGCACCTGCTCCAGACGATTGAGGTGCTTGATGCCGGCGAGAGCGGGCTGGCTTGCCAGCCGGGTATGGCAGACCCGCACCGACACGCCCTCCTGCCACCAGGCAGCGGGGCGCTCCGGGAGGGGCAGGCGGGCGAGGATGCGCCGCGGGCTGGGCACTGCCGGCGGGGCATAACCGCGGCCCCCGCTGCCGCGGGTGACCGTGAGCCGTAGCACCCCGTCCCCGGAGGGCGCGAGACGGGCGAGATCGCTGTCCAGCTGCCGGCGTGATGGTGCCGGTATCCCGAGGCGCTCGCAGCCGCGCTGCAGGCGCCCAATGTGGGCCTCCCAGAGTGCTGGGGCGCCGGCGACCAGGGCGATGGTCTCGAAAACCCCGTCGCCGTAGGCGAGGCCGCGGTCGTCCGCTGGCACCGCCGCGGCGGGCTCGCCGTCCACCAGCCAGACGGACGCCGCCGGCGTGCTCACCCCTCGAGCGCGCGGAAGATCACGGTGCCGTTGGTGCCGCCGAAGCCGAACGAGTTCGAGAGCGCCGCCCGGATCTTCGCCTGTCGGGCCTCGTGGGGCACGAAGTCCAGGGTGAGGTCGTCGTCGGGATCGTCGAGATTGATGGTCGGCGGCAGCACCCCATCGCGCATGCCGAGCAGCGTGAATACCGCCTCAACGCCCCCCGCTGCGCCGAGCAGGTGCCCGGTCATGGATTTGGTGGAGCTGACGGCGAGACGCGACGCATGATCGCCAAAGGTCGCCCGAATCGCCTGCACCTCGGCGCGGTCGCCGGCCTTGGTGGAGGTGCCGTGGGCGTTGATGTAGTCGATCTCGTCCGGGTTCATGCCCGCGTCGCGCAGGGCATTCTCCATGCAGCGGCGCGCCCCTTCGCCGCTCTCCGCGGGCAGCGTCATGTGGTGGGCATCGCCGCTCATGCCGAAGCCGCAGAGCTCGGCGTAGATCGGGGCCCCGCGCCGGCGGGCGTGCTCGTACTCCTCGAGCACCAGCACGCCGGCGCCATCGGCCAGCACGAAGCCGTCGCGGCCCTTGTCCCAGGGGCGGCTTGCCGCGGCGGGGTCATCGTTGCGGGTGGACAGCGCCCGGGCCGCGGCAAAGCCGCCCAGCCCGGTGGGCGTGGTGGCGAACTCGGCACCGCCCGCGATCATGACATCGGCGTCGCCATGGGCGATCAGGCGTCCGGACAGGCCGATGTTGTGGGTGGCGGTGGTGCAGGCGGTGACGGTGGCGAGATTCGGCCCCTTCGCGCCCAGCAGGATGGAGAGGTTGCCCGAGATCATGTTGATGATGGCACTCGGGATGAAGAACGGCGTGATCCTGCGCGGGCCGCCATCAAGATAGCTCTTGTGGCCCTCCTCGATGGAGTGGATGCCGCCGATGCCGGAGCCGACCGAGACGCCGATGCGCTCGGCGTTCTCCTCGGTGACCTCCAGCCCCGCGTCCTTCATCGCGTCCACCGAGGCGGCGATGCCGTAGTGGATGAAGGGGTCCATCTTGCGGGCATCCTTGCGCGGCAGGTACTGCTCCACGTCGAAACCGCGGACCTCGCCGCCGAAGCGCACCGAGAACGCCGCGGTGTCAAAGCGCTCGATGGGCCCGATGCCGCTGCGCCCGTTGCGGATGCTCTCCCATGCCGCCTCGAGTCCGTTCCCCACCGGTGAGATGATACCCATGCCGGTGACCACTACACGCCGTTGTGCCACGGCAGACCTCCGCTGAAACGCCTGTTCCGAAAACGCGACAGGGCCGGTGTTGCCGGCCCCGTCGTTGCAACCGGTTGCGGTCGCGGACCGCGCCTTCGAGATTACTGCTCGAGATGCCGGTTGATATAGTCGATCGCCTGCTGGACCGTCGTGATCTTCTCGGCCTCCTCGTCAGGGATCTCGCACTCGAACTCCTCCTCGAGGGCCATCACGAGCTCCACGGTATCCAGCGAGTCGGCGCCAAGATCGTCCACGAACGAGGCCTCGGACGTGACCTCTTCCTCTTTCACCCCCAGCTGCTCGACGACGATCTTCTTAACGCGGTCCTCGATACTGCTCATCTTGTTCCTACCTCCCGGTTTGCGGAATTCCGGCCCGCCCAAGAGCCCCCAGCGGGCGGTCACCCGGGCCGAATGCGGCCGTATTCTATGGAAACACTGTCCGGACCGCCACCGGCCCGGCTCGACTCCTCAGCTCATGTACAGGCCGCCGTTGACGTTGAGCGTCTCCCCCGTGATATAGCCTGCCTGGGCGGAGGCGAGGAAACACACCGCGGCGGCGATGTCCTCGGGCGCGCCCAGGCGGCCCAGCGGCGTCTGCTGGAGCAGCGCGTCGCGCTGCGCCTCGCCGAGCTCGTCGGTCATGTCCGTGGCGATGAAGCCCGGCGCCACGGCATTGACCGTGATCCCCCGGCTGCCCACCTCACGGGCCAGCGAGCGGGTGAAGCCCAGCAGCCCCGCCTTGGCGGCAGCATAGTTGGTCTGCCCGGCATTGCCCATGAGGCCCACCACCGAGCCGATGCTGATGATGCGGCCGTGGCGGGCCTTCATCATGCCGCGCAGCACGGCGCGGCTGACGCGGTAGACCGCGCTCAGGTTGGTGTCGATGACCGCGTCCCAGTCATCGTCACCCATGCGCATCATGAGCGTGTCGCGGGTGATCCCGGCGTTATTGACGAGAATGCTGGGGGCACCGAAGCGGCTGCCGATATCCTTCAGCACCGCGGCGATGGTGTCGCGCTCGCGGACGTCCAGGACGACGCCGGCCCCGGGTACGCCGGCATCGCGCAGCCGCGTATCGATGGCTTCGGCGCCGCGCTCCGAGGTGGCCGTGCCGATGACCGTAGCCCCGGCGCCGCCCAGGGCCTCGGCGATGGCCCGACCGAGCCCGCGGCTCGCGCCCGTCACCAGGGCGACCTCGCCCGTCAGTTCGATCTTCATGCCGACTCCAGTGTCTCCAGGGTTCGCGCCAGGGTATCCGGATCGTAGACGGCGGCGATGCCCATGCCGCGCTCGATGCGCCGGTTGAGGCCGGCAAGCACCTTGCCGGGTCCGCATTCCACCGCCTGCTGGATGCCCGCGGCGGCTAGCGCGCGAATGATCCCGGTCCAGAGTACCGGCGAGCGCACCTGCGCCACCAGGCGCTCGCGAATCTCGTCCGGGGTCCCCGCCTCGCTGACGTCGACGTTGTGCAGCACCGGGATCTGCGGCTCACGGATGTCCACCTCCGCCAGACGCGTGGCGAGGCGCTCGGCGGCCGGGCGCATCAGCGAGCAGTGCGCCGGCACGCTCATCGGCAGCTTCACGGCGCGCTTGGCCCCGGCAGCCCTGGCAGCCTCCAGGGCGCGCTCCACCGCCCCGACGTGCCCGGCGATCACCACCTGCCCCGGGGCGTTGTAGTTCACCGGCTCCACGACCTCGTCCCCAGCCGCCTCCGCGCAGACCTCGCCGATGCGCTCGTCGTCGAGGCCGAGCACGGCGGCGATTGCGCCCTGCCCTTCCGGCACCGCGTCCTGCATGAAGCGCCCGCGGTCCCGCACGAGCCGGACGGCGTCGGCGAAGTCGAGGCTGCCGGCGCAGACCAGCGCGGTGTATTCGCCGAGACTGTGGCCGGCGAGCCGCGCCGGCTGTGGGCCGCCACCCGCCTGCCAGGCGCGCCACACGGCCACGCCGGCGGTGAGCATCACCGGCTGGGTGGTGTCGGTGCGGTTGAGCTGCTCCTGGGGGCCCTCCTGGGTCAGGCGCCAGAGGTCCTCGTCCAGCGCGGCCGATGCCTCGATGAAGGTCTTCTGCACGGAGGCATGGCGCTCCGCCAGGGCGTCCAGCATACCCACCGACTGGGAGCCCTGACCCGGGAAGAGGAAGGCAAGATCGTCACGTCGTGTCATGCTTGGCCTCGATCAGTAGCGGATCAGCGCGGATCCCCAGGTGAAGCCGGCGCCGAAGGCCTCCAGCAGCAGCACCTGGCCGCGCTGGATGCGGCCGTCGCGCACGGCCACGTCCAGCGCCAGGGGGATCGACGCCGCCGAGGTGTTGCCGTGCCACTCCACGGTACTTACCACCTGCTCCATCGGCAGCTGCAGCTTGCGCGCCGTGGCGGCCATGATGCGGATATTGGCCTGGTGCGGAATCAGCCAGTCGACGTCGGCGCGGCTCATGCCGTTGGCGGCCAGAGTCTCGTCCACCACCGCGCCGAGCGTGCGCACCGCGACCTTGAACACCTCGTTGCCACGCATGCTGACCTTGCCGCGGCTGCCCTCCAGCAGCTCGTAGCCCTGGGACACGCCCCAGGGCACGTTCAGCAGGGATTCCTGGCGGCCGTCGGCGTGCAGGTGCGTGGAGTACACACCCGGCGACTCCGCCGCCTCCAGCACCACGGCGCCGGCGCCATCACCGAACAGCACGCACGTGCTGCGGTCGCTCCAGTCGAGAATGCGGGAGAAGGTCTCGGCGCCGATGACCAGTGCGCGCCGGGCGCCGCCGGTGCGGATGAAGCGGTCGGCCACGTCCAGCGCATAGACGAAGCCGGAGCAGGCCGCGGCCACGTCGAAGGCGATGGCGCCAGCGGGCACGTCCAGGCGCTCCTGCACGCGACAGGCCGTGCTGGGGAAGACCTGGTCCGGTGTCGAGGTGGCGAGGACGATCAGGTCGACATCCGTCGGGGCGAGGCCGGCGGCGTCCAGCGCCGCCTGCCCGGCCGCACGCGCCAGATCGGCGCAGGTCTCGCCGGGGGCAGCGATATGGCGCTGGGCGATGCCGGTGCGCTCGCGGATCCAGGCGTCGGTGGTGTCCACCAGGGACTCGAGCTCGGCGTTGGTCATGATCCGCTCCGGGAGGTAGCTCCCGGTGGCGGCGATGCGTGTCCGCGTCACGAGCGGGCCTCCTCCGCGAACAGGGTGCCGAGGCGCTCGTCGATAAGCGTCGGCACCGACTTGCGCGCCTCGAGGATGCCTACCTCGATGGCCTCCTCGAAGGCCACCGCATCGGCGCCGCCGTGACTCTTGACCACGACGCCACGCAGGCCGAGCAGGCTGGCACCGTTGTAGCGCCGCGGATCCAGCCGGCGCCGGAGGCTGCGCAGCACCGGCAGCGCCACCAGGCCAGCGAGCCGCGTCAGCAGGTTGCGCTGGAACTCCTCCCGCAGGTAGTGCGAGATCACTGCCGCCACGCCCTCGCTGCTCTTCAGCGCCACGTTGCCGGTGAATCCGTCGCAGACCACCACGTCGGCGACGCCCTGGTACATGCGGTCCCCTTCAACGTAGCCGACATAATTGAGATCGCTGCCCTGGAGCAGCTGGGCCGCATGCTTGACCTGGTCGTTGCCCTTGATCTCCTCCTCGCCGAGGTTGAGCAGACCGATGCGAGGCGCCGTCGCGTCGCCGCTGGCCTCGGTGAGCACCGAACCCATCACGGCGAACTGGAACAGGTGCTCGGCCGTGCAGTCGACGTTCGCGCCCAGGTCCAGCATGCGGAAGCGGCCGCCGATGCAGGGGATCGTGGTGCAGATCGCGGGCCGGTCGATCCCCGGGAGGGTCTTCAGGACGTAGCGGGCCGTAGCCATCAGCGCCCCGGTGTTGCCCGCGCTGACGCAGGCGTCGGCGATGCCGTCCTTCACCAGGTCGATGGCGACCCGCATGGAGGAGTCCTTCTTGTAGCGCAGGGCCTGGGACGGGGACTCGTCCATCTCCACCACCTGCCCGGTGTGGCGGATGGACAGCCGCTCGTCGAGACGGCCGCCGGCTGCGGCCAGAGCCTGCTCCAGCACCGCCCCGTCGCCCACGAGCACGAGGCGAACGTCGGGATGCCGGCGCAACGCCGCCAGCGCCGCCGGCACGGTTACGCCCGGGCCGTGGTCGCCGCCCATGGCGTCGAGGGTCAGTGTGCAGGCTTGGCCCATGCTCTTGCAGGACTCCCCGGCTCGAATACGAATCGGCCGCGCCGGTGCAGCACCGACGCGGCCGTGGTCAGCGGCCGGCTGGGTGGGAACCGCGGGCTGCCGCGGGCGTCACTCGTCCCGGCCGGCGGTCACCTTGCGGCCGCGGTAGTAGCCGTCCGCCGAGATGTGATGGCGGCGGTGCGTCTCGCCGGTGGTCCGGTCCACGGACAGCGTGGGCCCGGAGAGGGCATCGTGACTGCGACGCATGCCACGCTTCGAGGGAGACTTGCGATTCTGCTGAACGGCCATTGGGCTTCCATCCGTCGTGTTGTCGTCTGCGGCCGGTCAGGACCGGCCGCGCTTGAGTTCGGCGAGGGCGGCAAAAGGGCTCTCACGTTCCGGCGGCGCTTCACCTTCAGGGGCGAAGTACCGCTGGCCGCCGTCACAGGCGCTGTCGTCGTGGAAGGCCACGATGGGCAGTGCCAGCAGCAGCTCGTCCTCCACCAGGGCATGCACGGCGAGCCGCCCGCCCGGAGCCAGCACCGGCTCCTCCTCCGCGGGCAACCCCTCCGCGGCGCCCTCGTCCTCGATCACGGCCAGGGTGAAGTCGCCAGCCACAGGGACCGTTACGGCCCCCAGGCAGCGTTCGCAGCGCATCACCACGCTGGCCCGGACGTGTCCGCTGACCACGGCCTTCAGGCCCTGGTCGAAGGCCACCCTGACCTCGGCCTCCGCTTCGCCGGCGGGAGTCTGCAGGCGCTCCCGCAAGCGCGACAGCCCGGCCAGCTCCACCGGCCCCGCTAGCCGGGCCCCCGCCGCGCCGAGGCGGCGCAGATCGAGCCACTCCGGGAGCACGCCTTCTCGCATAGGCCGCGCATGGTATCCGCGCCCCCGGAAGGTGTCAAAGCCGCTGATCATGCGGCAAATTGCGGTGCTTGCCGCGCGAAGACGACTGGCCGACCATACCCTATCCCCGCCGGAGTCAGTGTATGGCCGTCAGAATCGTCCTCGCCTCCAGCTCGCCCTACCGCGCCGAGCTGCTCGCACGCCTCGGCCTGGTCTTTGCCAGCGATGCGCCGGAGATCGACGAGAGCCGCCATGCCGGCGAGGCCGCCCCCGACTACGTCGAGCGGCTGGCGCGCGAGAAGGCGGCCGCCGTGGCTGCGCGCCACCCCGGGGCGCTGGTGATCGGCTCGGACCAGTGCAGCGAGCGCGGCGGCGAGATCCTCGGCAAGCCGCACACGGCGGAACGCGCGGTGGAACAGCTGAGCGCAGCGGCCGGAGGCGTGGTCACCCTCTGGACCGGGGTAGCGCTGCTCGATGGCCGGCGGGGCACCACCGAGGCCCGCGTCGTTCCCTTCCGGGTACACTTCCGGGCGCTTTCGCGCCATGCCATCGAGCGCTATGTCGCGAGAGACCAGCCCCTGGACTGCGCCGGCGCCTTCCGCGCCGAGGGCCTCGGCATCACCCTGTTCGAGCGCCTGGAGGGCGACGACCCCAACGCCCTCATCGGCCTGCCCCTCATCGCCCTCACCGACCTCCTCCACAGCGCCGGGGTTAGCCTGCCTTGATTGCTCGCGCTCTGGTTCCTGGGGACTAACCGCAAAGACGCAAAGGGCGCAAAGGCAACGCCAAGAGACGGTTATATGACGAAGCTCATCGCTTCTCTCATGAGCTCAGCAAGCCACTCTCGCCTTGGTTTTCTCTTCACCTTTGCGCCTTTGCGGTTAGTCCCAATGCGAGCAAGCCACTTCGCGGGCGAAGGCATTCACCGGAGCTGGGGCGTGCCGAGTCCAAGACGGCTGGCGAGCTCGCGGCCGAGGGCGATGCCGAGGCGGTCGGTGATGCGCTCGAACAGGCCGGGCTGGACGGTGTAGTCGATGATTTCCTCGGCGCCGATGACCTCCCGGGCGACGTCCTGGGGGCCGGCCAGGTCATCGACCAGACCGAGGGCGAGGCCGCGCTCGCCGGTCCAGATCAGGCCGCTGAAGATCTCCTCCTCGCGCTCGCGATTCAGCCGCTCGCCACGGCCGGCACGCACCACGTCGATGAACTGCTGGTGGATCTCGCCGAGCATCTCCTGAGCGTGGGCCACCTGGTCCTCATCCTCGGCGGAGAAGGGATCGAGAAAGGCCTTGTTGTCGCCGGCGGTGTACAAACGGCGCTCCACGCCAAGCTTGTCCAGGCTCTCGGTGAAGCCGAAACCGCCCATGATCACGCCGATGGACCCGACAAGGGAGGCCTTGTCGGCAAAGATTCGGTCGGCCCCGGCGGCGATGTAGTAGGCTCCGGAGGTCATGAGGTCCCCGGCAACGGCATGCACGGGGATATCCGGGTGGCTTTCCCGCAGCCGCTTGAGGGCGTCGTTGATCCGCCCGGACTGCACCGGCGAACCGCCGGGGCTGTTGATGCGCAGGATCACGCCGGCCACCTCGGGGGCCTCGAACGCCCGCTCCAGGCTCCGGATCACGGTCTCGGCGCTGGCCGGGCTGTCGGTCATGATGGGCCCGGTGACGTCCACGGCGGCGGTATGCCGCCCCGGCCCGTCATCATCGCCAGCGAGCCAGTCGAGTACCGGCGAATAGAAGAGCAGCGTGAACAGATAGATCAGGATCAGGGCCTTGAACACGAGCCCCCAGCGCCGCGCCCGCCGGCGCTCCTTCACGCCCTCGAGCGCTATATCCCGCAGCGTCTGCCGCTCCCAGTGCTCGTCCTCGTTCATCCTTCTCCCTCGTGCCGATGGGCTGAGCCAGAACTATATCGCCTTGGCTGTTGCGAACGCCTGAGTGCCTAGGAGCTGGGACAGCAACCGCGAAGGCGCGAAGGACGCAAAGTTTACAAGGCATTGAATAATAAACCTATTCTCCCTTCGCGCCCTTTGCGCCTTCGCGGTTGTCCCCGTTCTCCCCGAGACAACGAAGCACATCATGGAGTGCCGGAGGCAGCGGCGCCGAGACGTCGATCACTGCCTGGCCGGGGAGCTGGAAGCGCAGGCCGGCGGCGTGCAGGAACAGGCGCTTCAGGCCAAGCCGCCGCAGCGCCTGGTCGGCCTCGGGGTCGCCGTACTTCGGGTCCATGGCCACCGGGTGGCCAATGTGCGCGGCATGGACGCGGATCTGGTGCATACGCCCCGTCTCCAGCCGGGCTTCCACCAGGGTCCAGCCCGCATGCCGACTCAGGGCGCGGAACACCGTGCGCGAAGGCTTGCCGTCGGCAGCGACGCGCATGACGGTCTCGCCGCCGGGGCCGTTGCGCCGCGCCAGCGGTTCGGCCACCACCCGGGGCTGCCGGCCCGGATCGCCATGCAGCAGGGCCAGATACCGCTTCTCCACCTGGCCGTCACGCAGCAGCGCGTGCAGGGCGCGCAACGCCGGGCGGCGCTTGGCGAGGACGAGGCAGCCACTGGTATCACGGTCCAGGCGGTGTGCCAGATCCAGCAACGGCTGCTCCGGTCGCAGCTGCCGCAGCGCCTCCACGACGCCATAGGCGAGGCCCGAGCCGCCATGGACGGCAAGCCCCGATGGCTTGTCCACCACCAGCACGTGCTCGTCCTCGTAGAGTATCGAGGCGCGCAGGCGCTCCAGCACATGATCCGAGGCCGAGCTGACGGCCCCCTGCCCCGTGCGCACCGGCGGCAGGCGCAGCCGATCGCCGGCGGCAAGGCGATACGTGGGGCGGGCCCGGCGGCCGTTGACCCGCACCTCCCCCTTGCGCAGCAGTCGATAGATACGCGTGCGCGGAACGCCCTTGAGCACGCGCATCAGGTAATTGTCGATGCGCTGCCCGGAGAGGTCCTGTGAGATCTCGATGTGCTGGACGGCGGGCATGGTCTGGCTCGCGTCAGCTGGGTCGGTGCCCGCGGCTGGCCACGCCGTTGCGCCGGCGCCGGCCGCGGGGTCGTCGGAGCGGCAGTGTACACCCGCGCTTACGGCACGGGTGCCCTGCTCGGCGTCGAGATTGCGAACCGTTGCTTGGACGGGGATACCTCGCATTGATATAGTTCCGCGGGTATGTCATCCGAGTGCAACAGCCGTGCGAACTCGGCCCCGGGTGACTACAGGAAGAACGTTGACGGTGCCGGCCTGCAGGCGGGCCCGAGACTGAAGAAGACGACATCCAATGGTTCACCCGGCAGGCATTGCGGTGCCGCCGGCTCAATGCGCCTGCCCTGGCGCCCGCTGGTGGAACTCCCCATGACGGGTCTGCTCACCCTGCACGTCTTCGCCCTGCTGCTCGACTCAGCCGTCGAGCGCAGCGCCCCGATGCCGCCCGCCGCGACACCGCGGCCGGGCGCAGGCGGCGTGGTCGTGGGGATGAGGGCTCGGGGCAAGCGCCGGAGATCGATTCGGCATGAAGAGAATGCTCATCAACGCGACTCAGCCCGAAGAGTTGCGTGTCGCCCTGGTTGACGGCCAGTCCCTGTACGACCTCGATATCGAGACCCCGGCCCGGGAGCGCAAGAAGGCCAACATCTACAAAGGCAAGATCACGCGGGTGGAGCCCAGCCTCGAGGCCGCCTTCGTGCAGTATGGCGCCGAGCGCCATGGTTTCCTGCCCTTCAAGGAGATCGCCCGCAGCTATTTCCAGGGCGGTGACGACGCCGACCCGGCCAAGGTCAGCATCCAGGACGTCATCAAGGAAGGCCAGGAGGTCGTCGTCCAGGTCGAGAAGGAGGAGCGCGGCAACAAGGGCGCGGCGCTCACCACCTTCGTCAGCCTCGCCGGCCGCTACCTCGTCCTGATGCCCAACAACCCCCGCGCCGGCGGCGTGTCGCGGCGCATCGAGGGTCCCGATCGCAGCGAGATCCGCGACGCCCTGCGCGAGCTGGACGTGCCCGAGGGCATGGGCCTGATCGTGCGCACCGCCGGGGTCGGCCGCAACGCCGAAGAGCTGCAGTGGGATCTGGACTACCTCCTGAACCTCTGGAGCGCGGTACAGAAGGCCGCCGAGGAGCGCCCTGCCCCGTTCCTGATCTACCAGGAAAGCAACGTCATCATCCGGGCGCTGCGCGACTACCTGCGCTCCGACATCGGCGAGATCCTGGTGGACGACCGCGAGATCTACGAGAGCGCGCGCGAGTTCATGCAGCAGGTGATGCCGCACAACCTGCAGAAGCTCAAACTCTACGAGGACAGCGTCCCGCTGTTCACCCGCTACCAGATCGAGAGCCAGATCGAGTCCGCCTTCCAGCGTGAAGTGCGGCTGCCGAGCGGCGGTGTCATCGTCATCGATCACACCGAGGCGCTGATCTCCATCGACATCAACTCCGCTCGCGCCACCAAGGGGGCGGACATCGAGGAGACCGCGCTCAAGACCAACCTCGAGGCCGCGGACGAGATCGCCCGCCAGCTCCGCCTGCGGGACCTGGGCGGGCTCATTGTCATCGACTTCATCGACATGGGGCCGAACCGCAACCAGCGCGAGGTGGAGAACCGCCTGCGGGAGGCGGTGAAGCAGGACCGTGCCCGCGTGCAGGTGAGCCGCATCTCCCGCTTCGGCCTGCTGGAGATGTCGCGCCAGCGCCTGCGCTCCTCCCTCGGCGAGTCCAGTCTCGAAGTCTGCAGCCGGTGCAGCGGCCAGGGCACCGTGCGCAGCGTGGAATCGCTGGCGCTCTCGGTGCTGCGGATCATCGAAGAGGAGGCGATGAAGGACAAGACCGGCAAGGTGCTGGCGCAGCTGCCGGTGGACGTCGCCACCTTCCTCCTCAACGAGAAGCGCAGCATCCTCGGCACCATCGAGGAGCGCAACGGCGTCGATATCATCCTGATCCCGAACCGCCAGCTCGAGACCCCGCACTACGAGCTGCAGCGTATCCGCAGCGACGATGACACCGCCGAGGACGCGAGCTACCGCCTCGCCAGCGAGGAGAGCGGCCCGAGCCGCGCCGAGCAGCTCATGACCAGCGAGCGCCCGCGCAGCGAGCAGCCCGCCGTGCGCTCCGTGGCACCCGCAACCCCGGCCCCGGCGCCGACCCCGAGCAAGCCCGCGGCTGCCGAGCAGGCTCCGGCGGAGGCGCCCGAAGCCGCCGCGGAGCCGCCCCGGGCCCCTGGTCTTATCGGCTGGCTGCGGCGCCTGGTGACGGGCAGCGAGGTCACCGACGCCGGCAGCAGTGGCCAGGAGGAGCAGCAGGAGGCCGAGGGTGGCCAGGCGCGCAGCGGCGGCAGCAACGCCCGCCGCCGCCGCAGCAGCAGCGCCGGCGGCGGCCGCAGTGGCAGCCGTGGCGGACAGCGGCGTCCCCGCAGCAGCAGTGGTGGCGGCGAGCGCAGCGACGACACCGGCAGCAGCGGCGAGGGCGAGGCCAGCGCCCGGGCCACCGACACGGACCGGCCTCGCGACGGCCGCAAGCCGCGCAAGGACACGCCCACAACCGATGCCGCGCCGGCGGAAGACGGCGGCAAGGCGGCCGCGACCGACTCCCGCGAGACCGCTGCCAGCGACGGCAGCAGTGAAAAGTCCGCGGAATCCGGCAGCAGCGGTTCCGGGCGCAGCCGGCGTGGCCGGCGTGGCGGACGCCGCCGTCGTCGTGGCGGCAGCGGCGAGGGCAGCGACGGCGCCCAGGAGAGCCGGCAGGAGGCGAGCCATCAGGGCAACGGTGAAGCCCCCGCGGAGGCGGACAACACCGACCAGAAGGATGCAGCGGCGCCGTCACGGCCCGAGCCTGCCCCGCAGGAGCCTGCCGAGGACACCCGTCCGGCTGCCCAGGGCGGCTCCAGTGCCGAGGCGCGTGAAGACGCCCAGCGGGCGCCGAAGCCTGCCGCCGAGGCTCCGGCAGACGCCGGGGGCAACGATGCAGCGGCAGAGCGGCCGCCGAGCGCCCGGCCCCACGGCCTGCGTGACGACGATCCGCGTCGCTGGTCCGGCCGCCCGCGTATCCCGCGCCAGGACACCGGCGACACGGCAGCGGTCACGGAATCCGCACCGGCGGCGTCGGCCGATGGCACGCAGGCCGCGCCTGCGCCGGACGAAAAGGGCCGTCAGGGACACGGCGAAGGCGCGGCGCAGACCTCCGCTGACACCGCCGGCCAGGACGACGGCGCCGGCCCGAATACCCCACGGTCGGCGGCTCCGGACGTGCAGTCCGCTGGAGAGCCGACGCAGGCCCCGGCCGCGCCCGAAGAAGGCCCCGCAGCAACCGAACCGAGGCCAGAGGTCAGCGCCGGCGGTGGCGCCTCCTCCGGTACCGAAACCGCGGCGGGCGAACGCAGCACGCGGGAGGGACAGAGCGGCGCCGCGGACGGCGAGTACGATGGCGACGCCGAGCAGCCCCGCGCGGTGGGTGCCGACGACGTGCGCCGCGAATGATCGCGGCCTGAGGGATATGCGGGAAACCAGGCGTCGGGGATGCGGAATCCCCGGCGCCTTTTTTCATTGGCGCGGGCTGGCGGCTAGCCCATGCTCGCGGCGCATGGCCTCGAGCAGACCCTGGGCGGCATCCTCCACCAGATCGAGCACGTGCTCGAAGCCACCACGCCCGCCGTAGTAGGGGTCCGGCACTTCGGTCGCATCGTGGCGGCGGGCGTAGTCGAGCAGGGGCCGAATGCGCTCGTGCGCCGCGCTCGGGGCCTCGGCGCGGAGCCACTCGAGGTTGGCCTCGTCCATCGCCAGAATGTAATCAAAGGCCTCGAAGTCGAAGCTGTCCACCGCCCTTGCCCGCAGATCGCTGATATCCACCCCGCGCCGTGCCGCCGCCTCCTGGGCCCGCGGGTCCGGCGGCCGGCCGACGTGATAGCCATGAGTGCCGGCGGAATCGGTCTCAACCGCTTCCTCCAGCCCCTCGCGCCGCAGCAGCTCACGGAATATCCCCTCGGCCGTGGGGGACCGGCATATATTTCCCATGCAGACGAACAGCACTCGAACCATGAAGAGGGCGCTCCGGCGTCACTCGCTTGAAAGCCTGCAATCGTACTGCATCCGGCAGCAGCCTGGGCATTCGCCCCGGCACAGCACAGCGGGATCCCGCGGAGCCAGCCTATCGCAGCGATGCTCCCCGCCGGCGATCTACGGCTCGCGGGCCTGCAGCAGACGGGCGACGCGTTCCAGATCCTCGGGCGTGTCCACGCCCGGGCCGGGGGACGTGCGCGCGTCGGCAACCTGGATGCGCTCACCGTTGGCCAGCGCACGCAGCTGTTCCAGCTGCTCCAGACGCTCCAGGGCCGTGGCGGGGAGGCCCGGGTAGCGGTGCAGGAAGGCGACGCGGTAGGCGTAGATGCCAAGGTGTCGGCGGGCAAGCGCCAGGCGCTCTGCCGGCGCGCCGTCCCGGTCCCAGGGGATCGGTGCGCGGCTGAAGTAGAGCGCCCGTCCATCGGTCCCGGTGACCACCTTCACCACGTTCGGGTTGTCGAGCTCGGCGGAATCCCCGAGGGGCGTGGCCAGGGTGGCCATGGCCGCGTCCGGTGCCATCGCCAGTACCTCCGCCACCTGGGCAAGCAGCGTCGGCGGCATCAGCGGCTCGTCCCCCTGCAGGTTGACGACAATGCTCTCCCCCGCCAGCGCCTCCCGCGCCGCCACCTCCGCCAGGCGATCGGTGCCGCTCGCGTGATCCGCCGACGTCAGGCGCGCCTCACCGCCGAATGCGCTGACAACGTCCGCGATGCGCGCGTCGTCCGTCGCCACCAGCACGCGCTCGGCGCCGCTCTCCCGCGCGCGCTCCCAGACGTGGCGGATCATCGGCGCGCCCGCGATCTGCCGCAGGGGCTTGCCCGGCAGGCGGCTCGCGCCGTAGCGCGCCGGGATGATCACGGTGAATGCGGTCATGTCTCGTGACCCTCCTGCCCGCTCGGCGCCATCAGGCGTCGCAGCAGCCGGTCCAGCTCGGCCGTGGTCGCGCCGTCCGGCACCGCCGTAACGGGCAGCGCCCACAGGCCGGCGCGCGCCAGCGCCTGGCACTTCACCGCGTCCTTTTCAGTCATGATCACGGGCAGGCCATCGCCGAAATCGACGTCGTCCGGTCGCGGCACGTGATGATCCGGCAACGGGTGGCCGATGACCTCGTAACCGAGATGCTCCAGGGCGGCGAAGAAGCGCTCAGGGTGGCCTATGCCTGCGATCCCGTGAACCCGTGCGCCCGGTGCGGGCGGCGTGCCGCCCCCCTGCCCCACAGGCTCCAGGGTACCGGGTTGCAGCGTGAACGCGTGGGGCGAATGGGCCGTGGCCCCGCCGTTGCCGACCACCAGATCCACCGTGTCGAGTCGCGCGGCCGGCTCGCGCAGAGGGCCCGCCGGCAGGCAGCGCCCGTTGCCGAGCCCGCGCGCGGCATCGAGCACGATGATCTCGGCATCCCTTCCCAGCGCATAGTGCTGCAGGCCATCGTCGCTGATGACGAGGTCACAGGGCGACAGCGCCAGCAGCTGGCGCACCGCCGCCGGGCGATCCGGCCCCGCGGCGACCGGTGCACCGGTGCGCCGGGCGATGAGCACCGCCTCGTCGCCCACCTCGGCCGGATCGCTGGCCGGGGTAACCCCGCGCGGCCAGTCGCGGGCCCGGCCGCCGTAACCCCGCAGCACCACCCCGGGCTGGTGCCCCAGCGCCCGGGCGCGCTCGACGAGCCAGATCACCAGTGGCGTCTTGCCGCTGCCGCCGACGAAGAGATTGCCCACCACCAGCACCGGCACCGGCGCCCGCCACACGCCAATCCCCTGGCGGTGTCGGCGCAGCCGCCGGCGGGCCACGGCGGCCGTCAGGGCCCCAAGCGGCGCCAGCAGCCGGGCACCGAGACCGTCCTGGAGCCAGAACCGCGGCAGCCGGGCGCTCACGCCCCGGCGTCCGCCCGCGCGGCGCTGAACTGGAGATTGTGGAGCGCCGCATAGGCCCCGTTGCGCGCGATCAGCGTGGCGTGGTCCCCCGTCTCCACCACCCGGCCGGCGTCCAGGACCACGATCCGGTCCGCGTTCTCCACGGTGGACAGGCGGTGGGCGATCACCAGTGTCGTCCGCCCCTGCATCAGCCGTTCCAGGGCACTCTGGATATGCTGCTCGGATTCGCTGTCCAGCGCCGATGTGGCCTCGTCCAGGATCAGCACCGGGGCATCCTTGAGCAGCGCCCGGGCGATGGCGAGCCGCTGGCGCTGGCCGCCGGAGAGCAGGACACCGTTCTCGCCCACCGGGGTATCGAACCCCTGGGGCAAGTCGCGGATGAATTCGAGCGCGTTGGCGGCCTCCGCGGCAGCCTCGATGCGCTCCCGCGGCGGCGCCGGCTCCTGTCCGTAGGCGATGTTCGCGGCAATGCTGTCGTTGAACAGCACCACCTGCTGGCCGACCATCGCGATCTGGCGGCGCAGGGCCTCCAGCCGGTACTCGGTGAGCGGTACGCCGTCGAGCCGGAGGCAGCCGGCGGTGACGTCATAGAAGCGCGGCAGCAGATTGACCAGCGTCGTCTTGCCGCTGCCCGAGCGCCCGACGATGGCGACGGTCTCCCCCGCCGCGACACCGAGATCGATGCCGTGCAGCACCGGCGCCCGGGGATCGCGGTAGGCGAACTGCACGCCCTCGAAGTCGATGCGTCCCGTCACGCGCCCCGGATCGTGGGTGCCGGTATCCACCTCCGGCGGCTCGTCGATCAGCTCGAAGATGCTCTCGCCGGCGGCCACACCGCGCTGGATCTGGGCGTGCACGCTGGTCAGCCGCTTCAGGGGCTGCAGCAGCAGCAGCATGGCGGCAATGAAGGAGACGAAGGTACCCACGGTCACCGTCTCCACCATGCCCTGCACGGTGGCCAGCCAGACCACGGCGGAGAGGGCCGCGGCGGCACAGAACTGCACCACGGGCGTGCTCAGCGCCTTGGTCGCGGCGAACTTCAGGAACTGGCGCGTGTTGCGTTCGTTGGCCGCGGCGAAACGCCGGCGCTCATGGGTCTGGGCGCCGAAGATCCGCACCTCGTCGCTGCCCTCGATGGCCTCCTCGGCGACGTACGCCACCGTCCCCACCGAGCGCTGGATACGGTGGCTGAGGCGCCGGAAGCGGCGGCTGACGTAGGCCACCACCGCCGTCACCACCGGGCCGAGCAGCAGGAACACCAGCGCCAGACGCCAGCTCAGCCAGGCCATGTAGCCGAGCAGGAAGAACACCGTGGCGGTGTCGCGCACCAGCACGATCAGGGCATTGGTCCCGGCCTGCGCCACCTGCTCGACGTTGTAGGTGAGCTTGGAGAGCAGCATGCTCGAGGAGCTGTCGTCGAAATAGCGACGCGGCAGCGTCAGCAGCCGCTCGAATACCTGCTCGCGCAGCCGCCCGATCACCTTGCGGCCGATCCAGGCCATGCCGTAGCTGGAGGCGAAGGAGGTCACCCCGCGTACGAGGAAGACCCCCAGGATGGCGAGCGGGATCAGGCGCAGGATGGTGGGGTCGCGCTCGACGAAGCCGGAATCGAGCATGGGCTTGATGAGCCAGGCGAAAACGGCTTCCGTCGCGCCGGTGATGATCATGCCGCCGATGGCGGCGGTGGCGACCAGGGGATACTGGGCGACGTAGCCCAGCAGGCGGCGGTAGACCTGGGCGGCGGACCCCTCGGCGAGCTCGGTGAGCGGGATCGCCGGCTTTCTCATTCCTCCACCGGGATGGTGGCGATGCCGACCCGTCGCAGGCCGACCTGGCCGGCGGCGTCCAGCGCCCGCACCACCAGACGGTGAGCGGACTCGGCGTCCGCCCGGACCACGACCCGCACCGAGGCCGCTTCGCGCGCGCCGATGGCGTCCTCCAGCGCGCGCCGAAGCGTCTCCGGGCGGCTGTTCACCAGTGCCTCGCCGTTGATGAAGAAGCTTCCCTGGCGGTTGATGGTGAGCTCGACCGGAGCATTCTCCTCAGCCGTGACCTCGGTGCTCGCCTCGGGCAGGCTCACCTGCAGATCGGACTCGCGCAGGAACGTGGTGCTGACCATGAAGAAGATCAGCATCAGGAACACCACGTCGATCAGGGGCGTGAGGTTGATCTCGGGGTCTTCGCGCCGCCGTGGCCGCAGGTTCACGCCGCACTCCCCAGGCGGTCGCGCTGGCCGTGGATCACCTCCACCAGCTTCAGCGATTCCTGTTCCATGTCCACCACCAGGGCATCCACCTTGCCGCGCAGGTAGCGATAGGCGATCAGGCTCGGTATCGCCACGACCAGCCCGGCGGCGGTGGTGATCAGCGCCTCGGAGATGCCCCCGGCAAGCGCCGCGGCATCACCCAGCCCCTGGGCGCTGATGGCGGCGAAGACCTTGATCATGCCGATGACCGTGCCCAGCAGACCGAGCAGCGGCGTGATCGCGGCGATGGTGCCGAGGGTGTTGAGGTAGCGTTCCAGGCCGTGGGCCTCGTGGCGGCCCGCGTCCTCGATGCTCTCCATCATGATCTCGCGATCATGGTGCATGTTGACCAGGCCGGCGGCGATCACGCGCCCGAGGGGCGAACCGGCGCGGATCTCCCGCAGCTGGTTCGCGTCCAGGGCGTCGTTCTTGACCTTGTGCCAGACCTGCGCGACCAGATGTCGCGGGATGATGCGGCCGCGCTGCAGCGCCCACATGCGCTCGGCGAACAGCGCCACGGCCAGCACGGAGCACACGACGATAGGCAGCATTACCCAGCCGCCCGCAATGATCAGTTCCCACACGGCAGTTCGCCCGTTCCCTGAGGAGGCCCCAACAGATCGGCCGGAGCATAATGGATTTGCTCGCCACCCCGAAAGCGAAGGCGTCGCAGGTCTTCATGCAGCCAGCCGGCCCGGCGGCGCCGTTCGTCGCCGAGCCAGCGCACGCCTTCCGGCCCCAGCCGGAAGCGCGCAGCCCCCGTGCGGCCAAGGTCATGCACCCGCGCCCCGGCGCACCGCAGCCGTCGCAGCGTCTCGGGGGACGGCAGGCCGTAGGCGTTGCGGAAGCCGGCGGAGACCACGGCATGCCGTGGCCGCGTCACCGCCAGCAGCGCCGGCCCGCCGCTGCCGGCGCTGCCATGATGCGGCACCTCCAGCACGTCCACCGGCGCCGCGAGCGTTTCGGCCAGCCAGGACTCCGCCGCGCCTTCCACGTCCCCGGTGAACAGCACACGGCCGCCGTCCGTCGCCACGGCGAGAATGCAGGAGGCCGCATTGCCGGCCCACGCGTGGCCGGCGGGCGGCCCGAGCACGTCAAAGGCCACGCCATCCCGCTCCCAGCGCTGGCCCCGGTGGCAGCGGCTGACGGCGACGTCGCCGGGCAGCGCCTCGCCGGCGATGACACGGCCGATGTCGAACCGCGCCCGCAGCGCCGGCAGGCCGCCACGATGGTCGGCGTCGGCGTGCGTGACCATCAGCGTGTCGATCCGTTGGACGCCGAGGCCTTCCAGGTAGGGGATCAGCGTGAAGGTCGCCGCGTTGGCGCCGCCGCTCCAGGCCGGCCCGGTATCCACCACCGTGGTGGTGCCGCGGGTGCGGATCACCGCGGCGCTGCCCTGCCCCACCTCGAGATAGGCGATCTCCGCGGTGCCTGGCGCGAGCGGCGGTGGCCCCGCCAGCAGCAGCGGCAAGGCCAGCGCCGGCACCAGCCTCCGGCCAGGGAACCCCGCCGGCAGCGCCAGCAGCAGCGCGGCCAGAGTGGCGGCCGCCGCAGCCCAGCGCGGCCCCATGGGCAGTGCAAGGGTGCCTCCGGTGACCGCCGCCAGCCAGCTCCCCGCCGCCACGAGCGCTTCCAGCCCGCCGGCGAGCGTCTCCAGCACCAGGCCCGCCAGCGGGGGCCACGCCAGCAGCAGGGTGCCCCCCAGGGCCAGCGGTACCACCACCAGGGAAAACAGCGGCAGCACCAGGAGATTCACCGGCAGCGCAAGGGGCGCGAGCTCGCCGAAGGCCAGCGCCAGGACCGGCGCGAGGCCTACCGTCAGCATCAGCTGAATGCGCAGCAGACCGCGCCAGGCCGGATCCCGCCGCCCCCGCAGGACCAGCAGGATCCAGGCCACCGCCGCGAACGATAGCCAGAAGCCGGGGGCCAGCGCCGCCGCCGGGTCGGGCAGCAGCACCACCGCGCCGGCGAGCCCGAGCGCCCGCCCGGGCGCCAGCGGCAGGCGCAGTAGACGCCCGCCGAGGAGCACGCCGAGCATGGTCAGCGCCCGGATCGTCGGCAGTGCGAAGCCGGCGAGCCCGGCATAAACGGTGGCGAACAGCAGGGCAAGGACACTCTCCGGCAGCCGCCTTGGCCCGGGCAGCCGCAGCCAGCCCCAGAGCAGCCCGCCGATCAGGTGCCCTGCCCCCGCGACGAGGCCGACGTGCAGCCCGGAGATGGCCATGAGGTGGCTGGTGCCGGTGGCGCGCAGTACCTCCCAGAGCGCGTCGTCGAAGCCCCGCCGGTCGCCGGTGACCAACCCGCGCAGGAGTGCGCTGCCGTCGCCCGCGCCCGCGGCGGCGGCGATTCGGGCGGATAGCGCCGAGCGCCAGGCGGGGAGACCCCTGGCGGGCGCCAGGCGTTCGGCCGCCTCGAGCCCCGCCAGGTAGGCCGTGGCGTCGATATGGTTCGCAGCGAGCCAGCGCTCGTAGTCGAAGCGCACCGGATTCATGAAGCCCCGGGGACGCCGCAGCCGCAGGCGGAGTCGCCAGCGCTCGCCGGCCGCGATGGCCGGCAGCTCGCCATAGACGGTGACCCGGATCGACCGTGGCAGGCGGTCAGCGGTGCCGGCGATGGCGTCGGGTGCGAGCCGGAAGCGCAGGCGTCCGTCGCTCTGCTCCGGCAGCGACACCACCCGCCCGCTGACGGGTACCGGCTCGCCGAGGGATGGATCGGGGCGAAGGGAGAGGGCATGACCCTGCCAGAGCAGCGCCCAGAGCAGGCCCAGGGCCAGTAGCGCCGCCACGCGCGGCGGCCCCCGCAGCGGCAGCAGTGCCACCATGGGCAGCAGGGGCAGCAGCCAGGGGCCGAGCGCCTGCGGCATCCATACGCCGGCGACGACGCCGAGGAGCGACCAGGGCAGAGTGCCCGCCATGCCGCTGGCCAGTGTCAGGCGCGGTCAGCGATACTGCCGGGCCAAGGGCCGGTGACACGGCCCACGTACGGGGGAGACGGACAGCCGCAATGCCGAGGCGACTGCTCAGGCGCTATCTGCCCGAGGCGGGCGCGGTGCGACACCGCGTCGGTCTCGGATTCATGGCGGGGTTGCTGGAGGATCCCTTCCTGCTGCATCTCAATCGGCGCTCCGTCGCCGGGGGGGTTGCGGTGGGCCTGTTCGTGGCCTTTCTGCCGGTGCCCGGGCAGATGGCCATCGCCGCAGCGCTGGCGGTGCTGCTGCGGGTCAACCTGGTGCTGTCCGTGCTCCTCGTGTGGATCAGCAATCCGCTGACCATACCACCGATGGTGTACTTCACGTACGTGGTGGGGACCTGGCTGCTCGGGAGTCCAGTGGTTCACACGGCCTTCGAGCCGAGCCTCGCCTGGGTGGTGCATGAATTCCGCCAGATCTGGCAGCCGGTGCTGCTTGGCTCGCTGGCGGTGGGCACGCTGGTCTCCCTCGCCGGCTACGGGGCGGCGAATCTGCTTTGGCGCATCTGGGTGGTGCGCGAGCTGCGCCGCCGCCGGCCAAGCCGCGAACAGGCGGCCCGGCTCCGTGCACATGCGACCGGCCACGACGGGGAAGGAGAACGACGCCAAGGCGCAAAGGACGCGAAGGACGCGAAGGTTAGCGATTAGGTGATTGTTCTACCAATTTATCCTTGGCGCCCTTTGCGCCTTGGCGGTAGTTCCCCTGGAGGGTGCTTGCGGTTGATCCGGTGCAGGCAATGGGCGACGTGGCCGCGGAACCACAGGGCTAACCGACGCCTTTGTCATGCGCCTCATCGGCGGGTGTCGCCCTCCCACGCCTCGGCATCGACGAAGCGGCCGTCGTCCATCAGCAGCCGCCGGTCCATGCGCGCCGCGAGCTCCATGTCATGGGTCACCAGCACGACGCTGGTGCCGTGGGCGCGGTTGAGGTCGCGGAAGACCTCGAACACCTGCTCCGCGGTGTGCCGGTCGAGGTTGCCCGTGGGCTCGTCGGCCAGCAGGCAGGCCGGCTTCGTCACCAGCGCCCGGGCGATGGCGACGCGCTGACGCTCGCCGCCGGAGAGCTCGCCTGGCTTGTGCCGCAGCCGGGCCGCCAGACCGACGCGCTCGAGCATGGCCGTGGCCTCGGCCCGAGCCTGGCGCGGCGGTGAGTGCCGGATCAGCAGCGGCATCGCCACGTTCTCCAGCGCCGAGAACTCCGGCAGCAGGTGGTGGAACTGGTACACGAAGCCGAGAGCCCGATTGCGCAGTCGCCCGCGGCGCGCCGCGGGCAGCCGGCTCATGCACTGGCCGTCCACCCAGACCTCCCCGCGGGTGGGGTTCTCGAGGCCACCAAGGATATGCAGCAGCGTGCTCTTGCCGGCGCCGGAGCGCCCCACCACGGCCACCTGCTCGCCGCGGCCGATGCTGACGTCGACGCCGCGCAGCACCTCCACCCCGAGACCACCCTCGCGGAAGCCCTTGACCAGGCCCTGCCCCTCCAGCACCGCCTCACTCATGGCGCAAGGCCTCCGCCGGGGCGGTGCGGGCGGCTCGCCAGGCCGGGTAGAGCGTGGCGAGCAGGCTCAGCACCAGGGCCGAGACCGTGATCCGCACCACGTCGCTGCTGCGCAGGTCGGAGGGCAGCTCGCTGATCAGGTAGATGTCGCCGGGGATGAACTGCACGCCGAAGAGCTGTTCGATCGCGGGCACGATGGTCTCCACGTTGAGGGCGAGCGAGACGCCACCCGCCACCCCGAGCAGCGTGCCGAGGACGCCGAGCACGGTGCCCTGGACGATGAAGATCCCCATCACCGTTCCCGGCCCGGCGCCCAGGGTGCGCAGGATGGCGATATCCGCCTGCTTGTCCTGCACCGCCATCACCAGGGTCGAAACGATGTTGAACGCCGCCACGCCCACGATGAGCATCAGGATGATGAACATCACCGTCTTCTCCATGGCCACGGCGCGGAAGAAGTTGCGGTGCTGCATGGTCCAGTCGCTGACGCGATAGAGCCCCGGCAGATCCCGGGCGATCTCCCGCACCCGCTCCGGCGCGGCCATCATGTCGTCGAATTCGAGGCGGATCCCGGAGACGCCCTCCCCCGTGCGCAGCAGCCGCTGGGCGTCCGCGAGGTGTATCAGCGCCAGGGAGCTGTCGTACTGGCTCATGTCCACCTCGAACTCGGCGACCACGGTGAACCGCCGGACCCGTGGCAGGATCCCCGCCGCCGAGGCCCGTACCTCCGGGGTGACCACGTTCACCGCATCGCCCACGCCCACGCCGAGGCCGCGGGCAAGCCGGGTGCCGAGCACGATGCCGAACTCCCCCGCCCGCAGATCCCCGAGGTCGCCCCGCACGATGTGCCGCGTGACCCGGGACACCTGCCCCTCGCGCTCCGGATCGATCCCCCGCAGCAGCGCGCCGGTGACCTGGCTGCCGCGGCTGATCATGATCTCGCCGTCCACGAACGGTGCCGCGCCGGCCACCCGTGGATCCTCCGCCAGCCGCTCGGTCAGCCCGCGCCAGTCCTCCAGGGACTCGTCGTAGGCGTTGATGGTCGCGTGGGAGACCATGCCGAGAATGCGCTGGCGCAGCTCCTGCTCGAAGCCGTTCATCACCGACAGCACGGTGATCAGCGCGGTTACGCCGATGGCGATGCCGAGCATGGAGCTCAGGGAGATGAACGACACGAAGTGGTTGCGCCGCCGCGCCCGGGTGTAGCGCAGGCCGATATAGAGCTGCAGGGGTCGAAACATCGTGGGCCTACTCAGGGGCAGACGACCGGCAGCCGCCGGTCCGCCCGTATGCCGTGTTCTTCGACGCGGGCGCCGAGCGCGAGGACCTCGACGCCGGCCGCGATGGCCTCGCGCAGCGCGCGGCCGTAGGCGGGGTCGATGGCGTCCGCAGGCCGTACTTCAGTGGCGTCCTCGCGCTGGGCGCAGAATACCAGCGCCGCCCGTCCGCCCGCCCGCACGAGGCCTGTGAGCACCTCGAGGTGGCGCACGCCGCGGGAGCTCGGGGCATCCGGGAACAGGGCGATCCCCGCCTCCACGGCGGCGGTGACGTTCTTGACCTCCACGTAGCGCACGCCGTCGGCGTCCTCCAGACGGAAATCGGCGCGCATGGGCGCACCGGGGACCGGGACCTCCGCTCGGACTGCCGGGGCCGCGCCAAGTTCCGGCAGCAGCCGGCCGGCATCGATGGCCTCGCGCACAAGGGCGTTGGTACGACCGGTATGAATGCCGACGCGCACGCCCTCGCGGGTTTCCACCTGCTCCCACGTGTGCCGATACTTGCGCCCGGGGCGGTCGCTCGCGGAGAGCCATACGCGCAGACCCGGCTCCGCGCAGCCCAGCATGGAGCCCGTGTTGGGGCAGTGGCAGGTCAGCGCCGCGCCGTCGTCCAGCGTCACGTCGGCCAGAAACCGCTTGTAGCGGCGCTGCAGCCGCCCGGCGACGAGGGGTGCCGCATACCTCACGGGCGGTCCTCCCGGCGTCGGGCGCGGATGCTACTATCCCGCCAAACCTGCAGGGAGAAGCTACGGATGCGAAGCCTTGTCCTCATTGCCCTGGTCGGTGTCGTCGTCGCGCTGCCGGCCCAGGCCGACCGGCTGCTGATCGAGCGCCTCGAGGCCAGCGCCGAGACGGCCGAGACGCCCCGGCGCGGCAGCTCCATGGAACGGGTGCGGGAGCGCTTCGGCGAGCCGGAGGATACCCGCGAGGCGGTGGGTGACCCGCCCATCACCCGCTGGGAGTACGACGCGTTCACCGTCTTCTTCGAGCACGACCACGTCATCCACGCCGTCCGCCGCTGACGCCCGCCGGGCTCAATCCGCGCGCCCGTCGCGCAGGCCGGCGAAAAAGTCCGCTGCGCGCTCGGGCAGCGCCTCCAGGTCGTAACCCCCCTCCAGCAGCACCACCACCGGGAACGGCCGCCGCCCGATACGCCGGCCAAGGGTGTGAAAGCCCTCCGGGCCGATGTGCACCGGATCGTCCTGGATGCCGTCGCCAGTGGCGATGTCGAAACCCAGGGAAACCACCAGCGCGGTGGGCTCCAGGCTGTCGATACGGGCGAGCACCGGGTCCAGCAGCTCCAGGTACTCGGCGTCGTCAGTATCCCGGGGCAGCACCACGAGCGCTCCGGGGCCCGCTTCGCGGCCGGCCCGGGCATCGAGATGCGGATAGTTGCGCCAGGGATCGGCGTGCAGCGAGAAGTAAGGCGCCTGCTCGCTCGCGAACTCCAGGCCGCCGTCGCCCAGGTGGTAGTCGACGTCCAGCACCGGGCAGATGCCGGCGGCGGCGAGCCGGTGCGCGGCGAGATAGGCGTTGTTGAACAGGCAGTAGCCGCCCCAGCGCCGGCGCCCGGCGTGATGGCCCGGCGGGCGGCACAGGGCGATGGCGTCCTCGCCGGATTCGGCGACGGCCTCCGCGGCGGCCACGGCGGCTGCCGCCGAGCACAGAGCCGCCTCGACGGTGCCCGCCACCAGCGGCGAGCCGATCTCCGCGCAGTACATGCCACCGCGGTGGCGCAACGGCGCGCCCCCCAGATCCGGGTGGAAGACCGTCGGGATGTACTCGTCTCCGGGTTGCAGCGTCTCCGCGATGGCGAGCAGGAACTCGACGTAGTCGGCGTCGTGCAGCGCGCGCACGGCCTCCAGCGCCTGCCCGGCCACCTCGATGGGCTGCGCCGGCCAGATACGCTGCAGGCCGTGCAGCACCGCTTCCACGCGCTGCGGCACCTCCGGGTACGGCACCGGCGGGTAACCGTCGGAGAAATCATGGGACGGCGCATGGCCGGCGTGCAGCGCGGGCACGAATACCGGCGGGGTCCAGTGCTCAGTGATAGTCCACCTCCGTCTGGCTGCCGTTGCGCGGCCCGTTCTCATATCCCTGCGCCCGCCCCCAGCAGGCGATGATGCGCTGGCTGAGCTTGGCCGCCACCATGTCGGTGACCTGGGCGGGATCGGGAATGAGCTCGACGATGTCGGCACCGCGCAGATCCACGGCCGGGTTGGCGAGGCAGGCCTCGACCAGCTCGCAGACGTCGTACCAGCCGAGCCCGCCGGGCTGCGGCGTGCCCACGCTGCCGGCCTGCCCCGGGTCGAAGACATCCATGTCGATGCTGAGCCAGACCGGACCGCTCAATGCCGCGAGCTGCGCCAGCAGCGCGTCCCACGCCGCGCTCTGGCGCAGGCGGCGCGCCATGTAGCAGTCGATCCCCGCATCCGCCTCGATGCGCTCAGCTTCCGCATCCATCAGCGAGCGTACCCCGACCAGCAGCAGGCGGTGGCCGGCGGCGCGCAGCCGGTGACCGGGGCAGGCGTGGCTGTACGCGCTGCCTTCGTAGCTCGGCCGCAAGTCGGCGTGGGCGTCCAGCATCACCACCGTGCCGGGCCCGGGCATGCGCCCGGCGACCAGCGACGGCGTAATCGAGTGCTCGCCACCGAGGCAGAGCAGGAGCGAGTCCCGCCGCAGCGCCGCGGTGGCCTCGCCGAGGCGCCGGTGGAAGTCCTCCGGCCGCTCCCAGAGGGTCTTCTCCAGGGTCGGCAGCACGCTGACACCGAGATGCTGGAACGGTGACCAGGCCAGATCCTCGTCGTAATACTCGAGCTGCGCGGTGGCGGCGAGCAGGGCATCGGGCCCGTTGTGGGTGCCGGCGCGGTAGGACACCGTAAGCTCGTGGGGCACGGGCAGCACGAGCACGTCCGCCGCCTCCGGGTCCCGATTCGGCAGCAGCTGATAGCGCAGCTCCGTCATGCCGGCCGCCCTGTGCCCGAAACGCCCCCGGCGATGGCCGCCGGCAGGGTGAACGCGCCGGCCAGGGCCGCCGGCCCGGTGGCCGGTAGCTCGAGCCCGCGCTCCGCCACGCGCTGGCGGAAGGTCTCCAGGGGCGGCGTGTCCCCATCCGGCAGGGCGCCATCCGAGGCCAGCACGAAGCTCCAGAGGTGGTAGAAGCTCGGCACCGTCAGCGCATAGCTCGCCAGCGCCCCGAACGCGCCGCCCAGGCTGCGCCGCACCCGGCGGTGCCCGATCTGGCGGTGTGCGGTGAGTCCGCCCGCCTGGGTCGCCAGCACCGCCCCGGGGTTCAGGCGGCGGCGCAGCCGGGCGTAGAGGTCACGGCTGTAGAGGGCCGCTGCCGGCGCGTCCTCGTCGCTGAAGTCCACCAGATCGCCGATGACGACATCGAAGCCCGGTCCCGCCTCCTCCAGATAGGCGTTGATGTCACGGCACTGCAGCTCGAGCCGCGGGTCGGCGAAGGCGGTGCGGTTCCAGTCCGCCAGGTGCTCCCGGCAGAGGGCAACGAACGTCTCGTCGATATCCACCATGACCGCCCGCTCCACACCGGGATGCCGCAGCACCTCACGGGCCGTCGCACCCTCGCCGCCGCCCATGATCAGCACCCGGCGCGGGTCGGGATGCAGCAGCATCGCCGGGTGCACCAGCGCCTCGTGGTAGAGGGCCTCGTCCGCCTCGCAGGACTGCAGATCGCCGTCCAGGGCCACACAGACGCCGTGCACCGGCGAGCGGAAGAAAAGATATTCCTGATAGGGGCTGCGCCCGCTCGCCAGCACTTCCGCCACCGGGTGCTCGAGGCGCTCGCCGTCCTCGCTTGTCTGCAGCAGTCTCAACATGGGCTCAGCTCCACCGTGGCCCCGATGCCCGCCAGCTGTCGCGCGAGCCGCGCATCTCCGGCGGCCACCCCGTATCCATCGATGAACATGTCTTCCACCACCGCCCGCAGCCAGGGGCCGTCGACGATATCGCCGGCCTGCAGGATCATCAGCGTATGCGCCTGCGCCCCCTCGCCGCCGAACACCGGTACGCGGTAGTCGAGGGCCAGCGACCGGAACCCGGCCGCGGCATAGAGCCCTTCGGCGCCCGGGGCCGCCTCCACCAGCAGTGGCGTCTCCCGGATGCCGGCCGCCGCCCTCTGCACCAGGCGCGCGCCGAGCCCTCGACCCCGCCGGCCTTCCCGCACGCCGACGAAGGTCAGCACCGCATAGGCGGGGCTCGGCACCCGGTCGACGATGGCGAAACCCGCAACGACCGAGGGCTCCGCCATGGCGACGGTCACCCGGTAGCGGCCGGCGGCGGCACGCTCGCGGACCCGCGCCAGCGGCTCCTGCGCCGCCGGTGCGAAGACCTCCCGATAGGCGTGCTCGAAGGCCGACCAGCCAACGCCGTCCGGGGTACAGCCGGCGAGCACCGCCGGCATGGCAGGACCGCTCATCCCGCACTGGCCTCCACCGCCTTGCAGGCGCGTCAGTCTACCGGGCACGGCCGCCGGGTTCACGCGGTTTCACGCCGCACGCGCATTGGGTAGACTCCGCGGGCGCGGCCGGACCGGCCGCGTACCTGCCCCGGCATCACCCCGAGCGCTGACAGCACCCAGCATGGCCGATCAATCCGCGAGCCCTCTTCGTCCCCCGATCCCCCGCAGTCCCGGCGAGCGGCGGGACTGGTACGGCCTGCCGGAGCCGGCACAGGCCCTCGCGCTGGCGAGTGCCGCCGAGGCGCATACCGGACTGGTGCTCGCGGTGGCGGCGAGCAGTCAGCAGGCGCTGCACCTGGAGGCCGAGCTCGGCTTCTTTCTGGACGGTCGCCTGCCGGTGGAGGTGATGCCGGACTGGGAGACGCTGCCCTACGATGTCTTCTCGCCGCACCAGGACATCATCTCCCAGCGCCTGCGCACCCTGCATGACCTGCCGGGCCTGACCCGCGGCGTGCTGATCGTGCCGGCGGGCACGCTGATGCAGCGCATCGCGCCGCGCAGCTTCCTGGAAGGCACCGTGCTGCGCGTCGCCGTGGGTGACCACCTCGCCCTCGAGCCCATGCGCGAGCGCCTGGAGCGGGCAGGCTACCGCTGCGTCTCCGAGGTCATGGAGCATGGCGAATTCGCGGTGCGCGGCTCGCTGCTGGACCTCTACCCGATGGGTAGCGAGACGCCCTACCGCATCGATCTGTTCGACGACGAAGTGGACAGCATCCGGCTGTTCGACCCGGAGACCCAGCGCAGCGCGCAGAAGGTGGACCGCATCGAGCTGCTGCCGGCGCGGGAGTTCCCCACCGGCGAGGAGGGCATTACCCGCTTCCGGCGCCAGTACCGGGCCGCCTTCGAGGGCGACCCCACCGCCAGCACGGTCTATCGCGACGTCAGCGACGGCCGCATGCCCAACGGCATCGAGTACTACCTGCCGCTGTTCTTCGAGCAGACCGGCACGCTGTTCGATTACCTGCCCGAGGGCGCGCTGGCGGTGCGCACCGGACCGGTGGACGAGCAGCTCGGTGCCGACTGGGAGCAGATCGCCGAGCGCTACGAACAGCGCCGGCACGACCGCGAGCGCCCCCTGCTCCCGCCGGAACGTCTCTACCTGTCGCCGGACGAGGTGCGCAGCGCCCTCAACCGCCTGCCCCAGGTGCGCATCCCGGCGGAGGACGCCGAGCCCACGGGGCAGGCCCGGGAGGTGACCTTCACCACCTCGACGCTGCCCGACCTGCGCAGCGAACCTGGCGCCGCCCGCCCGCTCGGGCGGCTGGAGGCCTTCGCTGCCGAGGCTCCGGAGCGGCTGCTGTTCCTCGCCGAGACCGCGGGGCGGCGCGAGACCCTGCGCGAGCGTCTGCAACAGGCGGGGCTGCGCCCCGAGGACGTCAGCGGCTGGGCGGCCTTCGCCGCGGGCGATCCCGCCCTCGGGCTCACGGTGGGGCCGCTGGAGGCGGGCTTCCGCCTGCCCGACGACGGCATCGCCGTGGTTCCGGATACCGCGCTCTTCGCCGAGCGTGCCAAGCAGCGGCGGCGCCGGCAGAGCACCGCGGAGCGCGACCCTGACGCCATCATCCGCGATCTCACCGACCTGCACCCGGGCGCCCCCGTGGTGCACGAGAACCATGGCGTGGGCCGCTACCGCGGGCTGCAGACGCTGGACGTCGGCAACGTCCGCACGGAGTTCCTGACCCTGGAGTACGCCGGCGGCGACAAGCTCTACGTGCCGGTCGCCTCGCTGCACCTCATCACCCGCTACACCGGCACCGATTCCGACGCCGCCCCGCTGCATCGACTGGGTGGCGAGCAGTGGGAAAAGGCCAGGCGCAAGGCGGCGGAGCGCGCCCGGGATGTCGCCGCGGAGCTGCTGGATATCTACGCCCGGCGCGAGGCGCAGTCGGGCCATGCGCACCGGTTTCCGCGGGAGGAGTACGAGCGCTTCGCGGCCCAGTTCCCGTTCGAGGAAACGCCGGACCAGGAGACCGCCATCCACGCCGTGATCCGCGATCTCGAGCAGGAACGGCCCATGGACCGGGTGGTCTGCGGCGACGTCGGCTTCGGCAAGACCGAGGTGGCCATGCGCGCCGCCTTCGTCGGTGTGCAGGCCGGCGGTCAGGTGGCGGTGCTCGTGCCCACCACCCTGCTCGCCCAGCAGCACTATCAGAACTTCAGCGACCGTTTCGCCGACTGGCCGGTGCGCATCGAGCTGCTCTCGCGCTTCCGCTCGCAGAAGGAGCAGAACGCCGTGCTGCGCGACCTCGCCGCCGGCAAGGTGGACATCGTCATCGGCACCCACAAGCTGCTCCAGGGCAGCGTCAAGTTCGACAACCTGGGGCTGCTCATCATCGACGAGGAGCATCGCTTCGGCGTGCGCCAGAAGGAGGCGCTGAAGCGCCTGCGCGCCAACGTGGACGTGCTTACCCTCACCGCCACGCCGATTCCGCGCACCCTGAACATGTCGCTGGCGGGCATGCGCGATCTGTCCATCATCGCCACGCCGCCGGCACGGCGGCTGGCGGTGAAGACCTTCGTCAACCAGTGGAACGACGCCCTCATCCGGGAGGCCTGCCTGCGCGAGCTCCATCGGGGCGGCCAGGTGTACTTTCTGCACAACGATGTCGAGACCATCGAGCGCGTCGCCCGGGAGCTGGAGGCGCTGGTGCCGGAGGCGCGGGTGCGCATCGCCCACGGGCAGATGCGCGAGCGCGAGCTCGAGCGGGTGATGCTCGACTTCTACCACCAGCGCTTCAACGTGCTGGTCTGCACCACCATCGTCGAGAGCGGCATCGACGTCCCGAGCGCCAATACCATCGTCATCAATCGGGCGGACCGCCTCGGCCTCGCCCAGCTGCATCAGCTGCGCGGGCGTGTCGGCCGCTCGCACCACCGCGCCTACGCCTATCTGGTGGCGCCACCGAAACGCCAGCTGACGCCCGACGCCGCCAAGCGGCTGGAGGCCATCGCCTCGCTCGAGGACCTCGGCATCGGCTTCGCCCTGGCGAGTCACGACCTGGAGATCCGCGGTGCCGGCGAGCTGCTCGGCGAGGGTCAGAGCGGCCAGATCCAGGAGGTGGGCTTCTCCATGTACTCGGAGCTGCTGGAGCGCGCCGTGCGCGACCTGCGTGCCGGCCGCGAGCCTGCCCTCGATCGCCCGCTGCACCATGGCACCGAGGTGGACCTGCGCATTCCCGCGCTGCTGCCGGAGGAATACCTGCCGGACGTGCACACGCGCCTCGTCCTCTACAAGCGCATCGCCAGCGCGCCGGACGAGAACGCCCTGCGGGAGCTGCAGGTGGAGATGATCGACCGCTTCGGGCTGCTGCCGGAGCCGGCGCGCAACCTGTTCCGCCTTGCCGAGCTGCGCCTGCGTGCCGAGCGCCTCGGCCTCGAGCGTATCGAGGCCGGCCCCGGCGGCGGTGTGCTCACCTTCTCCGACACGCCCCGGGTGGATCCGGCGGCACTGGTGCAGCTGGTTCAGGAAAAGCCCGCCGTGTATCGTCTCGAGGGTCAGGAGCGGCTGCGCTTCCGGCTCGAGACCGAGGCGGCGGACGAGCGCATCGGGGTCGTCAGCCAGCTCATGGACGCCCTGGAGCAGAAGGAGGCCGCATGAACGCGACCCGGCCGGCCGACCGTCGAGCACCCGGGCCGAGCGCAACGCCGGCCTGCCCGCCAGATCCGCGCCCGCAGCCGCAAATCGGTGGGCTATCCGGGCTAGCCCTGGCGGCTCTCCTGCTCGCGGCCATGCCGTCACTGGCGTTCGCCCAGGACGCGGCCGCGGATCCCGAGGCCACGGCGGAAGCGGGCGCCGAAGGCGAGGAGGCGCTCGACTGGTACCGCGTCGAGGTGATCGTGTTCCGCCAGCCGCCACTGCCGGAGCAGGCACTGGAGGCGCCGCCGCTGGTCACGTCGCCGCCGGACGGCCGCCCGCTGCAGAGCCTGCGCAGCGGCGCCGATGGCGAGACCCCCTTTGCGCGGCTGGCGCCCGGCGCCCTCCAGCTCGGCGATGTCGCCCGGCGCCTGGAGCGCCAGCCCGGCTTCCAGGTGCTGGTCCACGCCGGCTGGGAACAACCCGGCCTCGGCCAGGCCGAGGCGCCCTACGTCCCCCTGCCCTTCCAGCTCCGCATCCCTTCGCCAACCGAAGGGAGCGCGGGAAGCGGGGAGGACGCCCCAGGACCGTTCGCCCTGCTCCCGCAGGACACGCCCCTCTACGGCACCCTGCGCCTGTACCGCGAGCGCTACCTGCACTTCGAGACGGACCTGCGCTATCGCCTCCCCGGCGAGCCCCCCGCAAGCGTCCGCCTGGACGAGGCGCTGGCCCCGGATCCCGACTACGATCCGGCGCTCCAGGTCATGACCGTCAGCCGCCGCATGCGCAGCGAGGAGCTGCACTACCTCGACCACCCCGTGCTAGGGGTCATCGTCCGCGCCATTCCCCTCGAGGACGAGTAGACCGCCCCCGTCGCGGGCGGACGCCGGCATACCGCCATCAGGCGGTCGATTCGGGAGAGGATCCAGCGCCGTGCCCGGGCCGGGGATGGGCCGCCTCCACCCGCCGAGGCTGATTCCAGTCCTGTGCGAGCGGCGCCCCCGCCGCGAATCGGTGAGCAATGCGGGCTAGAGCGCAGGAATAAGGCTCCCGAGCAGGGCGCGAACCCGGTCGATCCCCGTGCGCAGGTTCTCCTCGATGTCCGCCATCGAGACCTCCGCCTGGCCGTGCAGGCCGGCGGCCCAGTTGGCGGTGACGGCGCAGGTCGCGTAGGGGAGCTCCAGCTCCCGGGCGAGGCCCGCCTCCGGCATGCCGGTCATGCCGACCATGTCGCAGCCATCGCGTGCCATGCGGCGGATCTCCGCCGCGGTCTCCAGGCGGGGGCCCTGGGTGGCGCCGTAGCAGCCGTTCGGCCGGGCGTCGATGCCTGCAGCGTCGGCTGCGGCCTGCAGACGCGCCCGCAGATCCGCGTCATAGGGGTGCGTGAAGTCGACGTGCACCACCTCGGCCAGATCCCTGTCGAAGAAGGTGTGGTCGCGGCCGTGGGTGTAGTCGATGATCTGGTCCGGGAAGGCAAGCCGGCCCGGATGCAGATCCTCCGCAATGCCGCCGACGGCGGCCACCGCCAGCACCCGCTCGGCGCCGGCCTGCTGCAGCGCCCAGAGGTTGGCGCGGAAGTTCACCTGATGCGGCGGGATGGTGTGCCCGTAGCCGTGGCGGGCGAGGAACATCACCGGCCGGCCGTAGAGCTGGCCATGGGTGATCGGCCCCGAGGCCTCGCCGTAGGGGGTATGCACCATCTCCCGGCGGGCGATCTCCAGCCCGCGCAGGCGCGTCAGCCCGGTGCCGCCGATGATCGCGAGCGTCATTCTCAGCCCTCGTCGTCCCGATGGGCGGCATAAATGCCGTCCACGTTGCGCAGGTAGCCACGGTAGTCCATGCCGGCTCCGAAGACGTAGCGGTCCGGCACCTCGAGGCCGCTGAAATCCGCCGCAAGGCCGGGCACGCGCCGGACATTGGGCTTGTCCACCAGCACCGCCGTAAACACCGCCTCGGCGCCCTCGTCCCGGCACTCCTGCACGATGCCGGCGAGGGTGTGGCCCTCGTCGAGGATGTCATCCACCACCAGCACGGTGCGGCCGCGCAGCGGCGTCTGCGGGCGCGCGAGCCAGACCAGATCGCGGCCCACCGTGGAGCCGTGGTAGCGGGTGGCGTGGATGTAGTCCACCTCCAGGGCAAAGCCGAGCTGCGGCAGCAGGCGGCCCAGCGGCACGATGGCGCCGGTCATCACCCCGAGCACCACCGGATTGCTGCCGGCGAGCCGCTCCTCGATGGCGGCGGCCATGCGCTCCAGGGCGTGCTCGATGGCGCTGGCATCGTGCAGCGGTTCGGCACGGGCGAGCACGGCATCGAGCTGCTCCGCGGTAAGTACTGGCGTCTGCATGATCGCGTCGTCCGCTGTTCGGCGCTGCGCGCGGTTCAGTAGGTAAAGGTGACGGTGTCGTCGTCCATCGCCTCGCTGACGATGTAGGCGCTGCCAACGCGCTCGTTGATCTCGGCGATGAGGTCGTCGCCGAGGCGCTCGGTCACCTCGGCGGCCACCTTGAACACCACGCCGGCGGCGTGGGCCTCGCGCAGGAGATCGAGCACGCTGCGCCCCGTCGCCCCCCGCAGCGGCACCTGCTCGGCCACCCCGCGCAGGGCCAGGCGCCCGGCCCGCCCGCCGAGGATCACCTCCGCGTCATACTCCATGGATGCGGCGGCATGCGCCTGCGTGAGCGGCTCCATCAAGTCCGGGCCGCTCTCGGGATCGGTGTTGACCACTACCACCATCAGCTTGTTCGCCATGGCTGTCACTGCCCCTCTCGCCGGCTGTCTCGGGGCGCCGGATTATACAGAGCCGAGCGCCTCGGGGGCGCCGGGCTTGCCCGCAGCCGTGAATCGGTGAGATATGCGGGCCAGGAGTCTGCGCCGCAGCCGGGAGACGTTCTGCGGCGCAGACTCCTAGACTTCCAGCTCGCCGGAGCGGCCGCGCTCCAGCTCGGCCAGCAGATGGGCGGCGGCCTGCCAGGCGGGCTGCGCCCGTAGCGCCTCGAGGCTCTCGCGCCCGCCGCGGCCGCGCAACCGCGCGAGCCGCAGCGCCGAGGCCGGGCGCGGCCCCTCCACCGCCGCCAGCACGGCATCAGCCGCCCGTCCCTCATTGCAGACCAGCACCATGTCGCAGCCGGCAGCCAGCGCAGCAAGGGCACGCGCGCCGAGGTCGCCCGCGCCGGCAGCGGCGGCCATGCCGAGGTCGTCACTGAAGACCGCCCCCTGGAAGCCGAGCTCGCCGCGGAGCTCGCCGCTCACCCAGCGTCGGGAGAACCCGGCGGGTGTTCCGTCCACTGCCGAATAGACCACGTGCGCCATCATCACGCCGGCCAGGTCGTTGTCGATCAGCCGCCGGAACGGCACCTCGTCCTCGGCGCGGAGGTCGGCGAGGCCACGGCCGTCCACCGGGAGCTCGACATGCGAGTCCGGGGCCACGCCGCCGTGGCCGGGGTAGTGCTTGCCGACGGCCGCCATGCCTGCCCGTCGAACGCCCCGCTGCCAGGCCAGGCCCAGGCGGGTCACTACCTCCGGGTCGGCATGCAGAGCCCGGTCACCGATGACGCCGCTGATGCCGCGGTCGAGATCCAGCAGCGGCGCGAAGGTGAGGTCCACCCCCAGCGCCCGCAGCTCGGCAGCGAGCAGCCAGGCGCCCTGCTCCGTCGCCGCGACCCCTGCCGCTGCACAGTGGTCATACTCCTCGCCGTAGCGCCGCGGCGGTGGCAGCTCCGTGAGGCCCTGCCGGAACCGCTGCACGCGCCCGCCCTCCTGATCCACCGCCACGAGCAGCGGCGGGTCGCGCAGGTCATGAATATCCTCAATCAACGCAGTGACCTGCGCTGGATCTCTGAAGTTGCGCGTGAACAGAATGACCCCGCCCACGGCGGGATGGCGCAGGCGCTGCCGCTCCTCGCCGGTAAGCGTGGTGCCGTCGATGCCGAGCATCACCGGCCCGAGGGTCACGGCCGCTCCTCGATCAGCACCGGGGTGCCCACCGGGGTGCGCTCGAACAGCGCGATGACGTCGACGTTGCGCATGCGCACGCAGCCGTGGGAGTCCGGCACGCCGAAGGGCAGCTCGTCCGGCGCGCCGTGGATGTAGATGTAGCGACGCATGGTGTCACGGTCGCCGAGCCGGTTCCGGCCGGGTTCAGCGCCGCTCAGCCAGAGGATCCGCGAGAGGATCCAGTCCCGGCCGGGATGGGCGGCGGCCAGGGCCGGGCTGTAGATCTCCCCGGTCGGCCGGCGGCCGACGAACACGGTTCCGGCGGGGGCCGCGTCGCCGATGCGGGCGCGCACCACATGCCAGCCTCGGGGCGTGCCGCCGCTGCCGCTGCGTTCGTCCGCCCCCCGCGCGCCAGTGGACACGGGCCACACGGCCTCGACCGCCTCGCCCCGTCGCAGCTCGAGCCGTTGCGAGGGCAGCGAGACGCGCAGCCAGAGGCCGGCGGGCTCAGTCGGCATCGCCCCTGCGCTCCGACTCGCTCCAGTCGCGGTAAGGGTGGCTCACCAGACGCGCGTTGTAGTAACGCCACTGGTCGGTGACCTCCCGGCCGGCCCAGGGCGGGCGCTGGAACGGCTCATCCACCGCGGCGAGCTCGAGCTCCGCCACCACCAGCCCAGCGTTGGCGCCCTCGAAGCAGTCCACTTCCCACACATGGCCGGCGTACGGAACGTGGTAGCGCACCTTCTCCAGCACCCGCTCGCCGCAGAGGCCCTGCAGCATCGCCGCCGCGTCCGCCAGTGGCACCGGGTACTCGAATTCCTGCCGGCTCGCCCCGAGCGTGGCCCCTTTGATGTTGAGCCACGCGCCCTCCGCCGCCGCGCGCACCCGCACGCTGCACTCGGCACTGCCGGCGAGATAGCCCTGGCGGTAGCGCACACCACCATCCGCGTCCGCCCGCCAGGAATCATCCACCACCAGGAACTTGCGCTCGATCTCGGTTGCCAACGATGCCCCTCGCCTGCGTCTGCGGACGGCCCGTTCGGGCCAAAGCAGGAGAAACCGTAACCCACGCGCCGGCACCCGCATAGCGCTTCCGCCAGGCATGGCATTCGCGAGCAAACCCCGCCGCTCACCGATTCATGGCTGCGGACGCCAAGCCGGCGGCCGGCCTGCTAGAGTATCGGGCCGAACCATCGAGCGGAGGCCCCTGAGGAAGATGAAGCGACTCGTGCTGCTGCGCCACGGCCAGAGCGTCTGGAACCTGGAGAACCGTTTCACCGGCTGGCATGACGTCGACCTGAGCGAGCGCGGCCGTGAGGAGGCCACCGAAGCCGGCCGCCTCATGGCCCGCCACGGCCTTGCGCCGGACATCGCCTTCACCTCCGTGCTCACACGGGCGATCCGCACCTGCTGGATGGCCCTGGACGAGCTGCAGCGGCTGTGGATCCCGATGATCAAGGACTGGCGGCTGAACGAGCGGCACTACGGGGCCCTCACCGGCCTCAACAAGGCCGAGACCGCCGCGGAGTACGGTGAGCGCCAGGTCCACGTCTGGCGCCGCAGCTACGACACCCCGCCGCCGCCTCTCGGCGACGAGGATCCGCGCCACCCACGGTTCGACCCGCGCTACGCCGGCCTCGACCCTGCCGTGCTCCCGGCCACGGAGTCCCTGGAGAGCACACTGGAACGGGTGCTGCCCTACTGGGAGAGCGTGATCCAGCCGGCGGTGGGCGAGCATGACAGCGTGCTCGTCGCCGCGCACGGCAACAGTCTGCGGGCCCTGGTCAAACACCTGGATGGCCTCTCCGACGAAGCCATCACCGGTGTCGAGATCGCCACCGGTGATCCGCTCGTCTACGAGTTCGACGACGAGCTTGGCGTGCGCGACCGCTACTCCCTTCGCGACGGAGGCTGATTACCGCCTATGAACGAGGCGCAACGCGTTGCCATCGTCACCGGGGCGAACCGCGGCCTCGGTTTTGCCGTCAGCCGCCGGCTGGCGGGCAACGGCCTGCACGTGGTCCTCACCAGCCGCGACGGCCTGCAGGGCAAGGCAGCGGTAGACAAGCTCCAGGCCGAGGGTCTGGACGTCTCGCTGCAGCCCCTGGACCTGGATCGCGAGGACAGCCTGCTGCGCCTGCGGGACAGCGTCGCCGAGGCGCGGGGCCGCGTGGACGTGCTCGTGAACAACGCCGGCATCTTCCCCGAGCGCGAGTCCCGCAACGGTGATCCGGGCCTGCTGGAAGTGCCGCGGGAGATGCTGGAGCGTGCCCTCGCCACCAACGCCCTTGGGCCCCTGCGGCTGACGCAGCTGCTGCTGCCGCTGATGCGGCGCAACGACTACGGCCGCATCGTCAACATCTCATCCGGCTACGGCCAGCTGGCGCGCATGGGGCGCGGCTACCCGGCCTATCGCCTGTCCAAGGCGACGCTGAACGCCATTACCTGCCAGTTCGCCGCCGAGACACGGGACGAGAACATCCTCGTCAACGCCGTGGACCCGGGCTGGGTGCAGACCCGGATGGGCGGCAGCCAGGCACCTACCCCGGTGGACGAGGCCGCCGGCTGGGTGGTGGAGGCGGCGCTGCTCCCGGACGACGGCCCGAGCGGGCGTTTCCTGCGTCGCGGCGAACCGGTGGACTGGTAGCCCCATGCGCAGGCTGCTTCTCGTCCTCCTCATCATCGCGCTGGTGGCCCCGTTCGCCACCATCGCCTGGAACCAGCCGCCGCTCATGAGCAGCCCTGGCCTGCCCCAGCGGCTGGTGACCTATCTCACCAGCAACGAGGTCCGCAGCGACCCCTACTCCGCCTATCCGGAGCGCCGCGTGCCCGAGTTCCGGCGCCCGCCGGAGGCGGTATTCGAGGCCGCCGTTGCGGCAGCGGAGAGTCTGGGCTGGCGGATCGTGGCCCAGAATCCCGAGCGGCGGCGCCTGCAGGCGGTGGCGAGCACCCCCCTGCTCGGTTTCAAGGATGACGTCACCGTCTCCGTACGGTCCGGGGAGGACGGCGCCGCCGAGCTCTGGGTGGACTCGGTCTCGCGCCTCGGCACGGCGGATCTCGGGGCCAACACGGCCCGGGTGGTGGCCTACAAGGCGGCGGTACGGGAACGTCTCTGAGGGAGGCCAGGCATGAGCGAGCTCACGCATATCAATGAGCGCGGCGAGGCCCACGTGGTGGACGTGGGCGACAAGGCCCGCACCCATCGCGTGGCCATCGCCAGTGGGCGCATCACCATGGCGCCGGAGACGCTGGCCGCGCTGCGCGCCGGCGACCTGAAAAAGGGGGATGCCCTCGCCGTCGCCCGCATCGCGGGGCTGATGGCCGCCAAGCGCACCAGCGAGCTGGTCCCGCTGTGCCATCCGCTGGCCCTGACCCATATCGAGGTCGCGCTGACCCCGGACGAGGCCGCCGGCGGGGTCCGCTGCGAGGCCCGCGCCGAGACCCGCGAGCGCACCGGCGTCGAGATGGAGGCCCTGACCGCGGTGCAGGTGGCCCTGCTCACGGTCTACGACATGTGCAAGGCCCTGGACCGCGGCATGACCATCGAGGCGGTCCGCCTGGACCACAAAGCCGGCGGCCGCTCGGGCACCTGGACCCGTGAGGCGACCTGACGACCGGGACAGGAGACAACCGCAAAGACGCCAAGGACGCGGAGATAAACCGGTGGAAGGCGAGCACTTACAAAGCGCTATGCCGCTTTCCTACTGCATGCCACTATCTTCGACCAACCCGCCAAACATAAACCTTTCCGCTCTCCTCTTGGCGCTCTTCGCGTCTTCGCGGTTATCCCCTTTCAGATTTACGTAGCCTCGTTGATCTTCGCCGCGAGGATGAAGTCGTTTTCGTGCAGGCCGCCGATGGCGTGGGTCCAGATCTCGACCTCGGCGTGGCCCCAGCCGAAGCTGATCTCGGGGTGGTGCTGTTCCTGCTCGGCCAGCTCGCCCACCTGGTTCACGAACGCCTGGGCAGCGGCGAAGTTCTTGAACTTGAAAGACCGGCGGATGCGCGTGGCGTCGTCGCTCAGCTCCCAGCCGGGCACGTCGCGCAGGTAGCGTTCGGCCTCCTGCCGGGTCATCGGGTCGATGCCGCCGCGGCAGGGGGTGCAGCTCTTCTCGCTCAGGCTCATAAGGCCTCCGTGTTTACACGATCAAATCAGCCCACAGACTACGGACTGGCGACTGCGACCGGAAAGTTCAACCAGGCGGCCGCGCTCTGCAGCGTGCCCCGGGAAGCAGCCCTCGCCTGCCTCGCTGGGCGCTCCAACCGCCGCGGACTCGACGAATGCTTGAGATTGAACACAACGACACAACGAGCACAACGTTACACAACGAAAGCATTGTTTCTTCTGACGTTGTGCCTCGTTGTGTCCGTCGTGTCGTTGTGTTGGGTGCAGAGTTCCGAAAAGTCGGCTACCCGTCGGCAGCCTCGCGGGCGTAATAGCCGAGGCGCTCGGACAGGCGCAGGCCGGCGGCCTGGAGGGCGCCGACCCAGTCGGTGCGCAGGCGGTCGGCGGGGGCCGAGATGGAGAGCCCGGCGACCACGCGACCGGTGCCATCGCGCACCGCCACACCCAGGCAGGCGACACCGTCTTCGGTCTCCTCCTCGTCGCGGGCGTAGCCCTCCCGCGCCGCGGCCTGGACCTGGGCCATGAGTGTGTCGGGGGAGGTCACCGAGTTGGCGGTGAATGGCTCGAGCCCGGTCCTGGCGATGTATTCGCGCACGCCGGCGGCGCCCTCTTCGGCCAGGAACATCTTGCCGACGGCGGTGACGTGCAGCGGCGCCCGACCACCGATGACCAGCTCCACGCGCATGTTGCGGGTACCGGATACCCGCTCGATGTAGACGACCTCGTCCCCCTCGCGCACGGTGAGGTTCACCGTCTCGCCAACGAGATCACGCAGGGACTCCATCACCGGCAGCGCCTCCCGACGCAGGTCCACGTGCATCTGCACGCGGTTGCCGAGCTGCAGCAGCCGCACGCCGAGCTGGTAATGGCCGGCCCGGGTCCGCTCGACGTAGCCGATGTCGAGCAGCGTATTGAGGATACGGTGCGCCGTGGAGGCGTGCAGCCCGGTCTCCGCGGAGAGCAGTTTCAGGCTGACCGGGCCGTCCGCCGCCGCCAGGCGGTCGAGCAGCGACGCCATCCGCTGGATCACCTGAATGGAGCTGCCTTCGGTCTCGCGTGCCATTGACGCTGTGTACTCTCTGGCGGATTCGGCCGGCATGTTACTTCGGCCTTACGCATCAGGGAAACCGTGCCGCGATACGAAATGCAGGCTACTCGCCGTCCTTGTCCGCCGCCTTGGCCACCTGATAGGCCGACTCCAGCCGCTCGAAATCCACCGCCTCGGCACTCGCCCCCTGGCGGGCGAGCTCCGCCTCCAGGCCGCGGAAGCGCCGCTCGAATTTGCCGTTGGCGTCGCGCAGGGCCTGCTCGGCGTCCACGCCGAGATGGCGGGCGAGATTGGCGCAGGCGAACAGCAGGTCGCCCATTTCCTCGTGCACATCGGCGCGGGATCCCGTGGCAGCCGCCGCCTCGAGCTCGGCCAGCTCCTCATGCACCTTGCCCATAACCGGCTCGCGCGACGTCCAGTCGAACCCGACCCGGGCCGCCCGGCGCTGCAGCTTCTCCGCGCGGCTCAGAGCCGGCAGCGCAACCGGCACGTCGTCCATCTGGCTGGTGGCCCGGCCGGCCCGCTCGGCCCGCTCGGTGGCCTTGATGGCCTCCCAGGTGCGGCGCTGCCCGGCGCTGTCGGTCCGTCCGCCGTCGCCGAAGACATGCGGGTGGCGGCGTACGATCTTGTCGGCGATCGCCTCGGTGATGCCGGCGAAGTCGAACAGGCCCTGCTCGCGGCCGAGCTGGGCATAGAACACCACCTGGAAGAGGAGATCCCCGAGCTCGCCGGGGAGCTCGTCCAGGGCGTCCCGCTCGATGGCGTCGGCCACCTCGTAGGCCTCCTCCAGCGTGTGCGGCACGATGGTGCGAAAACTCTGCTGCAGATCCCACGGGCAGCCATGCTCGGGGTCGCGCAGGTGCGCCATGATCCCGAGCAGCCGCTCCAGGGCCGGACCGGCGTCGCTCATTGCACGTCCTCCATGGCGGATGGCAGTTAGCCCGGATAGCTCACCGATTCGCGGCTGCGGCCGCGGATCTGGCGGGCAGGCCGGCGTTGCGCTCGGCCCGGGTGCTCGACGTACTGTCGAGTACGCCTGCGCGCCCGGACTCTCCCGCGCCTTGTCCTGCCCGCCATCTCCACGCCCTCGCTTCGCAAATCGGTGAGCTATCCGGGCTAGCAGTCCGGTCGGCCACGAAACAGCGCCATCAGGCAGGCGAGATAGCGCACGGTCTGCGTGGCCGTGGCGTCTGCCGCCGGCAGCTCGCGGCGGGCGGCGAGCAGATTGCGCCGTCCCAGCTGCAACTGGACCAGGCCGAGATTATGCCGCGCCTCGGCGCGCTCGGGGGCGAGCTCGAGGCTGCGCCGCAAGGCGGCCTCGGCCTCTTCCAGCTCGCCCCGCCGCGCCTCGGCATTGCCGAGCCGGTACCACGCCTCGGCGTCCGTGCCCTCCAGGGCGAGATAGCCGCGGTAACGCGCGGCCGCGCGCTCCCAGTCCTCCGCCGCGTAGGCGGCGTCGGCCTCTGCACGGACCTCCCCTGCCGTCGCCGCATCTTCCGGCGGCGGGGTCTTCAGGGCGGCACAGCCGGCGAGCAGCAGTGTCAGCCCGATTACGGCGAGTCCACGGCTGAAGCCGCCGGGTGGATGCTTTATCATCGAGCGTGCACAGGCGAACCGCCTCGGCAGCAGCCCCGCAGGAGCCATGACAGATATTCCCGGTTACCAGCGTCGGCACAGTGTGCCGGTCCCGGTGGGCGACGTCACGGTGGGCGGCGATGCCCCCATCGTCGTCCAGTCCATGACCAACACCGACACGGCCGACGAGGTGCGCACCGCCATCCAGGTGGCCGATCTCGCCCGGGCGGGCTCCGAGATCGTGCGCATCACGGTCAACAGCGAGGAGGCGGCAGCGGCCGTACCCGCCATCCGCCAGCGCCTGGACGACATGGGCGTCAGCGTGCCGCTGGTGGGGGATTTCCACTTCAACGGCCACAAGCTGCTGCGCGCCCACCCCCGGTGTGCCGAGGCGCTGGCAAAGCTGCGCATCAACCCGGGCAACGTCGGCAAGGGCAAGCGGCGCGACCCACAATTTGCCGAGCTGATCGAGATCGCCCGCGATCTCGACCGCCCGGTGCGCATCGGCGTCAACTGGGGCAGTCTCGACCAGGAGCTGCTGGCGCGCATGATGGACGACAATGCCCGCCTGGCCACGCCGCAGCCGCCGGAGGCGGTGATGAAGGCAGCGGTGGTGCGCTCGGCGCTGGAGAGCGCGGAAAAGGCCGAGGCGCTTGGCCTGCCGCGCGAGCGGATCATCCTCTCCTGCAAGATGAGCGGCGTGCAGGACCTGATCTCGGTATACCGGGATCTGGCCGGGCGCTGCGAGTACCCGCTGCACCTGGGCCTGACCGAGGCCGGCATGGGCTCGAAGGGCATCGTCGCCTCCACGGCGGCGCTGGCCGTGCTGCTGCAGGAGGGCATCGGCGACACCATCCGCATCTCGCTCACGCCGGAGCCCGGGGGCGCCCGCACCGAGGAGGTGGTGGTGGCGCAGGAGATCCTGCAGACCATGGGCCTGCGCGCCTTCACGCCGATGGTGGCCGCCTGCCCCGGTTGTGGCCGCACCACCAGCACCTTTTTCCAGAAACTCGCCGGCGACATCCAGGCCCACGTGCGCGAGCGCATGCCGCAATGGCGCGAGCATTACCCGGGCGTGGAGAACATGACCCTCGCCGTCATGGGCTGCGTGGTGAACGGCCCCGGCGAGAGCCGCCAGGCCAACATCGGCATCAGCCTCCCCGGCACCGGCGAGAAGCCGGTGGCCCCCGTCTACGTGGACGGCGAGAAGACCGTGACGCTCAAGGGGGAGAACATCGCGGACGAGTTCAAGGAGATCGTCGAAGCCTACGTGCGCCGCACCTACGGCGCCGAAGCGCCGTAGGTGCGGCGCACGTAGGCTTCGAGTTCAAAGCTGCAAGTTCAAAGTTCAAAGTACGGGGAGACCTGGTGCCCGATCCGGCGCTTCACTTTGACCTTGGACTTGAAACTTTGAACTAAAGCGCTTCTTTAAGAAGCGCTTTCTTCCCGTCCACCTCCGCCCACTCATCCGCATCCTCCGGCGGCGCCTCCCGGGCCTTGATGACCGGCCACTGGCGGGCCAGGCGGGCGTTGAGGGCGAGGAATTCCTCCTGGCCTTCGGGGATGCCGTCGTCGGGGACGATGGCGTCCACCGGGCACTCGGGGACGCAGACGGCGCAGTCGATGCACTCCTCGGGGTCGATGACGAGGAAGTTCGGGCCGCCGTGGAAGCAGTCCACCGGGCAGACCTCGACGCAGTCCGTGTAGCGGCAGCGGATGCAGGGTTCGGTGACGACGTAGGTCATCGCCCCTGGCTGGCCTGGACCGGTCCGCGGCTGGCCAGTGCGCCGCAGACGTCGCAGCGCCAGTGCTCGCCGGCGTACTGGCGCGCCAGGGCCTCACGGATCTGCGGCCGGTCGACGAAATCAGCCAGGGTGATGCCGCGCAGGAAGCGCTCGATCTCGGCGGTGAGGCCGCTCCAGAGCACCTCGTCCAGCGCCGAGCCCGGAGCGCGGCGGCGGCGATCGCTCTCCATCAGCTCGATCACCTCGCCCACTGAGATGGTCTCCGGCGGGCGCGCCAGACGATAGCCGCCGCCGGGGCCCGGCGTTCCCTGGACCAGGCGCGCGCGCCGCAGCCGGGTGAAGATCTGATCGATATAGGACATGGAGATGCCCTGGCAGACCGAGACCTCCGCCAGGGGCACCGCCCCCGCCTCGTTGTGGATCGCGAGGTGCAGCAGCGCACTGACGGCATAGCGGCTTTTGGCGGAGAGACGGATCATCGTCGGCAACGGCTCCGGCGTTGCTGAAAGCTGTTCCCATTATGCCAGCTTCAGGGCCCTCGGGCCTTGAGCGCCGTTCACACCTGGAACGGCTGCACGGTGTGGCCGTGGTTCACCGGCCCGTGCCCGCCGCCGAGCGGCGTGGCCGTCTCCAGCGCCCGCTGCAGATAGGCGCGTCCGCGCCGGACGGCGGCCTCCAGCGGCAGGCCACGGCCGATACCCTCGGCAATAGCCGAGGCCAGGGTACAGCCGGTGCCGTGGTCGCAGCGGGTGGCGATACGCGGATGCTCCAGGCGGATCGTGCCGGCAGCCGTGGCAAGCACGTCCACGACGGTCTCGCCGGCCAGATGGCCGCCCTTCACCAGCACCGCGTCGGCCCCCAGGCCACGCAGGGCCTCAGCCGCCTCGCACAATGCCGTGACATCCGGCAACCGCTCCCCGAGCAGCACCTCGGCCTCCGGCGCGTTCGGGGTAAGCAGCGTTGCCCTGGGCAGCAGCCGCTCTCGCAGCGTGGCGACCGCTTCCTCGCGGATCAGCCGGTCGCCGCTCTGGGCGACCATCACCGGGTCCAGCACCAGCGGCGTGCCCGGCGCCAGCCGCTCCAGCGCGCCGGCGACGGTCTCGATCACGTCCACGTCGTGCAGCATGCCGGTCTTGAGGCAGTCGGCGCCGATGTCCTCCAGCACCGCCGCCATCTGGCGCTCGATGAAGGCGGTGGGCACCCCCATGACGTCCTGCACGCCACGGGTATTCTGCGCCGTGAGCGCGGTGATCGCGGCCATGGCGAAGCCGCCGAGGGCGGTCACCGCCTTGATGTCGGCCTGGATGCCGGCACCGCCGCCGGAATCCGAGCCCGCCATGATCAGGATGCGTGCCGGTGTCATGCGTCGTTCCCCTGCATTGCCTGGTAACTGGCGCGGGCGGCGTTGCGGTCGGGCTTGCCGGCACCGGTGAGCGGCACCTCAGCCACGGCGCGGATCTCCCGCGGCTGCTTGAAGCCGGCGAGGCGCTCCCGCAGCCAGCCCCGGAGGGCCTCCGGATCGCCGCCCTCGCCCTCCGCCACCACGAGTACCACCGGCGCCTCGCCCCAGCGTTCGTCCGACACCCCAAAGGCCACCGCCGCGGACACCGCCGGATGCCCCAGCAGTACGGATTCGATCTCCTCCGGGGAGACATTCTCGCCGCCGGAGAGGATGAGATTGTCCTCGCGACCGACGATGGTCACGTAGCCTTCGGCATCCTCTCGGGCCAGGTCACCGGTGCGGATCCAGCCACCGGACCGGAACACCTCGTCGGTGCGCTCGGGCTGCCGAAGGTAGCCATCGAAGCCGTGGGGGCTCCGCAGCAGGAGGACACCGGTCTCGCCGGTGGGCACGGGGGTCTCCTGCGCGGGGTCGACGATGCGGTAGTCGCAGTGGAAGAAACTGGTGCCGATGCTGTCATGGTGCGCGCGCAGGGTGTCCAGGTCGGCGTCCAGGCGGCCGTTGATGAAGTTCGAGGGCCCGGCCTCGGTCTGCCCGTAGGACTGGCTGACGGCGATGCCGCGGTCCCAGAACGGCGCCATGGCCGCGGCGCTGCAGGGGGCGCCGGCAGTGGTGATGGCCTCGAGACTCGAGAGATCGGCCTCGGCGAAGGCCGGCGAACCCGCCATCATCTTCAGCATCGCCTCGACGCCGCCGAAGTGGTTGATGCCTTCGCGCCCGATCACCGCCAGGGCCTCGGCGGGGTCGAACTCGCGTATCAGGACCACCCGCCCGCCGGCGTGAAGAATCGGCGTGAGCGTGTTCCAGCCGCCGATGTGGAACAGGGGGAAGAACAGCAGCTCGCGCCGTTGGGCGAGCCCCTCCGGCGCGGCCAGCACCAGCTCCACGGAGTTCCACACCATCTGCCGGTGCGGCACGATGCAGACCTTCGGCGTGGCGGTGCTGCCGCCGGTATGGATATAGAGATAGGGCGCCGCCATCGGCAGGGCGACGTTCACCGGCGCCGCCGGCGTCGCCAGGACCTCCTCCTCCCAGGCGCTCGCCGTGGGGCCGAAGGCCACGCTGCGCATCACGCTCGGCGGCAGCACCAGGTCCGCCACCAGCTCGCTGAAGGCATCCTCGTAGCAAAGTACCCGCGGCTGGATGCGACGGAGCAGCTCGTTCAGCTCCCGCGGCCGCAGGCGGTGGCTGAGCGGCGCCAGCACGACACCGGTCTTGCCGCAGGCGAGGTACAGGTCCACGGGCTCGACGCGGTTGCGGCTGATGACGCAGACCGGATCCCCCGGCTCGAGGCCGAGGCCCTCCGTGAGCCAGCGGCCGACCCGCTCGGCGCGGTCGTCCAGCTCCGCGTAGGTCCAGCGGCCGCCGTCGGTGGCGTCCACCAGCGCCTCGCGGTGGGGGGACAGGCGTCGCCGGCGGCCGGCCCAGTCCCCGACCCAGTCCATGGGCAGGCGGTCGTAATCCTCCGGCGGCTGCATGGCGCCCTCCTCGGCTAGCGATAGCCCGATTGCAGCAGAATACCGCAGGCCAACCAAGCCGCCGGCAGCGCCTGCTACCCTCACCGCCGTCACCACTTATGGAGGAGACAGCGTGCCAGCCAGTGAGCTCATCGACATCGGCGTCAATCTCACGCACAAGCGCTTCCATCGCGACCGCGACGCCGTGATCCAACGCGCCGCCGATGCCGGCGTGACGCGCATGGTGCTAACGGGTGTGGACGCCCCCGGCAGCCAGGCTGCCCTGGAGCTGGCGCAGTTGCATCCCGGGCGGATGACAGCAACCGCCGGCGTGCATCCGCATCACGCCGCGGACTGGGATGGCGATACCGAAGCCGCACTGCGACGGCTGCTGGCCGCGCCGCAGGCGGTGGCGGTGGGCGAGACGGGGCTCGACTTCTTCCGCGACTTCTCGCCACGGCCTGCCCAGGAGGCGGCGTTCGAGGCGCAGCTGGATCTGGCGGCGGAGACCGGGCGCCCGGTGTTCCTCCATCAGCGCGATGCGGCCGAGCGCTTTCTCGCCATCCTCCGCGCCCATCGCCAGCGCCTGTGCGGCGCAGTGCTGCACTGCTTTACCGGCGATCAGACGCTGCTACACGCCTGCCTCGATCTCGACCTGCATATCGGGGTGACGGGCTGGGTCTGCGACGAGCGCCGGGGCGGGGCGCTGCGCGAGTGCGTTGCCGATATTCCCGCCGACCGCCTCATGATCGAGACCGACGCTCCCTTCCTGCTGCCCCGCGACCTCGAGCCGCGCCCCCGGGACGGGCGCAACGAGCCGGCATTCCTGCCGCACATCCTGCGCGCGGTGGCGGCACTGCGCGACGAGACGCCGGCCGCCCTGGCCGAGACCACCCGGACGACCGCAGAGCGCTTTTTCGGGCTCGCTGGATGACAGACTGACCGGCTGAGGCGCCACCCATAGGCGGAGGGCGCCTCCCGCAACCACGGGAACGAGCCAATCAGGCGCTCGCGCGCATCCCCGCCGCCTCCGGAGCCGCGCGGTCGGTGACCTCCGCCAGCGCCCGGTCGATGACTTCGGTACCCGCGTCCGCACGGGCCGCGCCCTCGCTCAGGGTCCGGCGCCAGGCGCGGGCGCCGGGGAGGCCCTGGAACAGGCCTACCAGGTGACGGCTCATGCGGGAGAGGCGAGCGCCGCGGGCGAGCTCCCCGGCAACGTACTCCCGGTAGCCGGCCACCACGGCCTCGCGGCTTGGCGGCCGGGCATCGCTGTCCCCGAAGAGGCGGCGATCGGCTTCGGCGAGCAGATAGGGGTTGTGGTAGGCCTCGCGCCCGATCATGACGCCGTCGACATGCTCGAGCCAGGCCTCGGCCTCGGCGAGCGTGGTGATGCCGCCGTTGATGATCACCTCGAGCCCCGGCCGGTCGCGCTTCAGGGCCTCGACGAACTCGTAGCGCAACGGCGGGATCTCGCGGTTCTGCCTGGGGCTCAGCCCCTTCAGCCAGGCCTTGCGCGCATGGATGATGAACGTGCCGCAACCGGCCTCCGCCACGGTATCCACGAAGCGCAGGAAGCTCGCATAGTCGTCCTGGTGGTCGATGCCGATGCGGGTCTTGACCGTCACCGGCAGCGTGGTCGCCTCCCGCATGGCTGCCACCAGCTCCGCGACGAGCCCGGGCTCGGCCATCAGGCAGGCGCCAAAGCGCCCGGACTGGACCCGGTCGCTCGGACAGCCGACATTGAGATTGACCTCATCGTAGCCCCAGGCCTCGGCCTCGCGCGCGCAGAACGCGAGCTGCTCGGCATCGGCACCGCCGAACTGCACGGCCAGCGGGTGCTCGCTCGCATGATGGGCGAGGAAGCGCTCCACCCTGCCGTGCCAGACGGCCTGGGCGGGGACCATCTCGGTGTAGAGCAGCGTGTGCCGGCTGATCAGGCGCAGCAGGTACCGACACGCAGGGTCGGTCCAGTCCATCATCGGGGCGACGCTGAGGCGGCGATCCAGCATGGTTTCTGAGGTTGTGCGTGCAACGGCTTGTTGGCAAACTCCAATCCTACCATGCGGCAGGGCACCATGACGGGCATCACCCACGGCGGGCGGCGCACGCTCGACTTCTACACCACCGATGGTTGTCACCTCTGTGACCAGGCCCTCGAGATGCTGTGGCCGGTGGCCGAGCGTCGCGGCTTCACGGTGGCACCGCGGGAGATCATCGGCGATGCCGCCGCCGAGTCGGCCTATGGCGAGCGCATTCCGGTGGTGCGCCGGGCCGACAGCGGCCGTGAGCTGTTCTGGCCCTTCTCCGAAACGGACCTCTACCGCTTCCTCCTCTGATGACAGGACTGCTCCGCTGTCTGCTGCCCCTGCTGCTGCTGGTCGCCGCTGCCGCGTCCGCGACTGAGCCATCCGGGCGCTGGGTGCTGGTGGATACCGAGCGCGAGGTGACCGAGGTACGCGAGGGCGGCGAGCGTCTGCTGGAGATTCGCGGCATCGCCTTCGGCCGCGGCGGTGTCGCCCCGCTGCACCTGAACGGCGACCAGACCACGCCCCTCGGCCGGTTTCGCATCACCCGCATCCATCGGGAAAGCCGCTTCCACATCTTCCTCGGGCTGAACTACCCCACCCTGGAGCATGTCGACCGGGCCCGCCGTGAGGGGCATATGGACCGGGCGGAATACCAGCGCACCCTGGACCACGCCCTGCGTTACGGCGGCATGCCGCAGGATGGCCCCCTGGGGGGACATATCGGGCTGCACGGCATCGGCGAGGGGGACCCGGAGATCCACCGCCGCTTCCACTGGACGCAGGGCTGCATCGCGATGACGAACAACGAGATCGAACGCCTCGCGGCCCTCGTGGACGTCGGCACGCCTGTCGTCGTCCGGTAACAGCGAACCGCTCGCGGACCGTAACGCCCTGCAAAACAGGCCTCTGGCAGGCGACACCAGGTATACTGGACCCAGCCTCTGCCGCGAAGGGCTTGAATCCGCAGGCCTGTATAGCAATGATGGCGACCAGCGGTCCGGCGCGGGCACCGCCCATCGGCACGGACCGTCGAGCGTGCCAGAGAATGAACAAGGAGCCATTCCAATGTCCCAGACCCTCAAGACTCTGCTTAAACTTTCCGCTGCGGCGGTTTCTCTCAGCTTCGTCGTCGGTTGCGCGACCCAGGCGTCCAGCGACATGCAGGCGCAGCTCGAGGAGACCACCCGTCTCGCCGAGCAGGCGAACAACCGGGCGCAGCAGGCCGATCAGAAGGCCGACACGGCCCTGAGCCGGTCCAGCAACGCGATGGACATGGCCGAGGAGGCCGAGGCCCTGGCCCGGTCCGCACAGCAGACCGCAGACCAGAACTCGGAGAAGATCGACCGCATGTTCGAGCGTTCCATGTACAAGTAACGCCCGATCGCCCGGCCCCGCGCCGGGGGTTGATCGAAAAAACCCCGCCAGCTGGCGGGGTTTTTTGTGGCCGCGCGAAATGACGGGCGTCAGTGCCCGCTGAACAGCATAAGCGCCGAGAGCGCGGCGACGATCCACATGGCGAGCCGCACCTCGCTGCCCCGCCCCGCCAGCACCTTGACCACCACGAAGGCGACGAAACCATAGGCGATGCCGTGGGTGATGGAGTAGGTCAGCGGCATGAGGATCATGGCGAGAAAGGCCGGGACGGCGATGGTGTAGTCCGCCCAGTCGATGCGCTGCACCGGCGCCATCATGAACAGCCCCACCAGCACCAGCACCGGCGCGGTGGCGATGGTGGGCACCAGCGAGAGCAGCGGCGAGAGGAACAGGAACGGAAGGAACAGCATCGCCGCCAGCACCGCCACCAGACCGGTGCGCCCGCCCTGGGCGATGCCGGCGCCGGACTCGATGTAGCTGTTCGTGGGGCTGGTGCCGAGCAGCGACGCGAGCATGGTGGTGCCTGCGTCCACCGTCATCGCCTGCCGGAGGTTGCGGGGATTCCCCTTCTCGTCCTTCAGCCCGGCGGCCTCGGAGAGACCGAGGAAGGTCGACAGGGCATCGAAGAAATTGGTGAACAGGAACACGAAGATGAACGGCCAGTAGGCCACGGACAGCGCGCCGAGGATGTCCACCTGGAGCACGGCGCTGAAGTCCGGCGCCGCGAACAGCCCCTGCCAGTTGACCAGCGTGGTGGCGTCCGAGCCGGGCGGGGCGAAGCGGCTGCCGTCTCCCCACAGGCGCCCGATGGGGATGGCGAGGATAGTGGTGGCAATGATGCCGAGGATCAGCGCTCCGGTAACCCGGCGCGCCACCAGCACGGCGGTGATGCCGAGGCCGGCGAGAAAGGTGAGCACCGCGGCGTCCACCGGCGCGGCGGTGACGAGCGTCGCCGGACTCTGCACGATGAACTGTGCGTTCTTGAACCCGATCAGCGTGATGAACAGCCCGATGCCGCAGGTGATGCCGTAGCGAAGCTGGGCCGGGATGGCGTCGACGATCCACTGGCGGACGTTGAACACCGCAAGCATCGAGAACAGCACGCCGGCCCAGAACACGCAGCCCAGCGCCGTCTGCCACTCGATTCCCGCCCCCTGGACCAGGGTGTAGCTGAACAGTGCGTTCATCCCCATACCTGGCGCCACCAGGATCGGGTTGCGCGCGTACAGCCCCATGCCGAGGCTCGCGATGAAGCTGATGATCACCGTGGCCGTGAGCGCCGCCGGAAACGGGATCCCGGCGTCGCTCAGGATCGCGGGATTGACCACGATGATGTACATCGCCGCCAGGAAGGTGGCGAGCCCCGCCAGCAGCTCGGTACGCAGCGTGCTGCCGTTGGCGGGAATGTCGAAGTAGCGCTCCAGGGCGGCGCCGACACCGCTGCGGGCCGACGCGGCCCCCGCCGCGTCGCTGACGGACCGTTGCATGGATGGTCTCCGTGTTTCGTTATTCGAGGGGGTCGCCACTCCCGGCGAGGACCGGCGAGGTGGCGGCGAAGGACGAAGAGGCCTCCCGGGATACCGCCACTGGCATTCCCGAGGCTGCACGCACCGCCTGCCCCAGGCGCTCGTGGTCCACCCGGGCCGATCCGCGCAGGACCACGCCGGCCAGGGCCTCCACCGCGGTCTGCAGGGCCGGCGGCTGCACCGGGGCCGTCAGCTCCTCGGCCTCCGGCGGCAGGATGGGGTGCGTCTCGACGAACAGCGTGCCGGCGACCCAGCCGGCCTTCACCGGCTGGTTGACGATGCGCACGGCGGTGTTCACGGGCAGGCGCTCGAACAGGGACTCCACGTCTTCCGGGAACATGCGCACGCAGCCGTGGGTGACGCGCATGCCGATGCCGAGCGGGTTGTTGGTTCCGTGGATGAGGTAGGCGCCACCGGGGATGTCCAGCCGCATCTTGTGGCGGCCGAGTGGGTTCTGCGGCCCGGGCGGCACCGCCTTCGGCAGCTCCCGGCCCTCGGCACGGGCCTCCTCGCGGATGGATTCCGGCGGATACCAGTAGGGATTCTCCTCCTTGGCGACGATCCGCGTCTCGCCAAGCGGGGTGGTCCAGTCCATGCGGCCCACGCTGATGGGGTAGGTCTCCACCGTGCGCCGGCCGTCCTCGTCCGCCGGCGGGTAATAGTAGAGGCGCATCTCCGCCAGGTTGATCACCAGGCCCTCCCGGGGTGCGTCCGGTAGCACGAAGCGGGTGGGGATCACGATCTCCGTGCCCTCGCCCGGCAGCCAGACGTCCACGTCGGGGTTGGCGCGGCGCATCTCCTCGTAGCCGATACCGTAGCTGCGGCCGAGGTCGAGCAGCGTATCGGAGCGGTCCGCCTCGATGATGCGGATCTCTCCGATCACGTCCGTATCCGCCGGCGGCAGCGGATACGTGAGCGCCGCCGCCGCGCCGGCCACCCAAGCCCCCAGCAACAGCACACCGGCGCTGACGTAGCGCAGCACACTGGCTCGCCCGTCACGAGCCACCCCGCATTGCTCACCGACGCGGGCCATGTTCATCCCGATAAGCTCCCCTGCCGCCTGCCTGTGCGGCCTCTGCCCTTGCCAGGGCTGCCGGCCCCGAGGGGCTGTTTGCGCAGCCTGTGTGGACCGGTATTGTACGGCACACGCTGCACCACACCACCCGCCCGCAGCGCGGCCGGGGCCGGTTCCAGCACGGAGGTGACCCCTATGGACGAGCAGACCCGCACCGAGCTCGAGGCCGCTGCATTCCGGCGCCTGGTCGAGCACCTGCGCGAGCGCACGGACGTGCAGAACATCGACCTCATGAACCTTGCCGGATTCTGTCGCAACTGTCTCTCCCGCTGGTACGCGGAGGCCGCCGAAGCCAGGGGCATTCCCATGGACAAGGAGGCCGCCCGGGAGATTGTCTACGGCATGCCCTACAGCGAGTGGAAGGCGCGCTACCAGGACGAGGCCAGCGCGGACGCCCAGGCCCGCTTCGCGGAGCGCCCGCCCGAGCGTTAGCCCGCATATCTCACCGATTCGCGCAGCGAGGGCGTGGAGATGGCGGGCAGAACAAGGCGCGGGAGAGCCCGGGCGCGCAGGCGTACTCGACAGTACGTCGAGCACCCGGGCCGAGCGCAACGCCGGACTGCCCGCCAGATCCGCGCCCGCAGCCGTGAATCGGTGAGATATGCGGGCTAACCCACGCGGGCCTCCTGCTCGGCCTCGACCGCCGGCCGCGTGCTGGCCGGCGCCAGCTCCCGGATCCCCTGCCCCGAGACCGCGCGCGCCACGCCGTCGTCGAACACCACCAGCGAGCCACGCGCGATGGGCGTCCACGCCTCATCGGCCGTGAGCGGGCGCGTGGCGATCACGGTCACCACGTCCCGCGGTGTGGTGACCTCGGAGAAGTCGACGCGCAGCTCGGCATCCAGCAGGCTCGCCTCGCCGAACGGCGCGCATCTCGTCAGCCAGTGCAGGTGCGTGCTGCAGAAGGCGTAGAGCACCCGCCCGTCGCTCATGAGGACATTGCAGCTGCCGTAGTCGTGCAGCATTCGGGTCAGTCGCGCCACCTCCCGCCAAAGGGTTTCCCGCCGCCGCGGGGGTCGCGGGAAGCGCTCGCGCAGCTGGTCCAGCAGCCAGCAGAAGGCGTGCTCGCTGTCGGTGGTGCCCACCGGCCGGTAATGGCGCAGTGGCAGGCGCTTCACGCCGCGCAGCTTGCCGTTGTGGGCGAAGGTCCAGGGTCGGCCCCAGAGCTCGCGCTGAAAGGGATGGGTGTTTTCCAGGGCGACGCGGCCGTGGGTGGCCTTGCGGATGTGGCAGATAACGATGCCGCTCTTGATCGAGTAGCGCTGCAGCAGCCGGGCGATCTCGGAGTCCGCGCTTGGCACCGGGTCATGGAATACCCGGCAGCCGCGGTCCTCGTAGAAGGCGATCCCCCAGCCGTCCCGATGCGGTCCGGTGCGCCCGCCGCGCTGCATCAGCCCGGTGAAGCTGAAGCAGATATCCGTGGGCGTGTTGGCGCTCATGCCGAGCAGCTCGCACATGGGCGCCCTACTCCCCGTCGCCGGCGGGCGGCCACTCCGCCCCGTGCAGCTGCCGCCCCAGCTCCAGCAGCATGCCGGCAGTGGCCCCCCAGATGAAGTATTCCCCGTAGGGCATTGCCCAGAGGCGATATTTGCGGCCCCGCCGGTGGACCACGTGCCGCCGGTGGTTGCGCGTATCGAGGACGAAGTCCAGCGGTACCTCGAAGATCTCCGCCACCTCTCCGGGCTCGGGACGCAGCGGCGCGGTCGGGTCCACCAGCCCCACCACCGGCTCGACCACGAACCCGGTGCCCGTGCAATAGGTCGGCAGCCGGCCAAGGAGCTCCACGGACTCCGGCCCGAGGCCGATCTCCTCCTCTGCCTCGCGCAGGGCAGCGGCGACCGGATCCCGGTCATGCGGCTCGATGCGCCCGCCCGGGAAGCTGATCTGCCCCGCGTGCTCGCGCAGGTGCTCACTGCGCCGGGTCAGGATGAGGTGCAGCCCGCGCGAGCGCTCTACCAGCGGCACGAGCACCGCCGCCGGGCACAGCCCCTCCCCGGCCGTACCGGCGACCGGCTCGATCGGCTGGGCCAGGAACCGTTGGCGAAACCAGTGACTGTCGACGTGGGCGCTCATCGGCCTCCACATGCCGCGTGTTCGGCACAGTATATCGAGAGTCCACGATAAGGGTCGGCCCCCTGCGGCACTGAGACCTGCCCGTGGTTTTGCCGCCGGAATCGTTTCGCGCCCCAAAAGGGACCAGATGTCACCCTCGGCCGATGTGAGGCACTACGCAAGCGCCACCGTGTACGGCATAATTCCGGCCATGAGTCCATTCTCCCGAAAAGCGCTGCTGCTGCCGCCTCTGGCGGCAGGCCTCCTCGTCGCGACAGCGCCCGCCCTGGCGCAGGGGAACGGCTCCTGGAACTCCGCGGTGCGGCCCGGGATGGAGCTCACCACGCACCTCTCCGAGCAGCTCGACATCCGCTTCGGCATCAACCGCTTCAGCGATGGCACGGGACCGCTCGCCGATGCAGGTGACGACTTCGCCTCCCTCGAGGACGACTTCGCCGCCTCCGCCCTGCTCGACTGGGAGTTCGCGCCCGGTGGCCTGCGCGTCACCGGCGGTGCCCTGTACGGGGATCTCGGCTGGGGCCACGGCACCCTCGACGGCTGGAGCCGCAGCCAGGACGACCTCGACCGCGACGGCCTCGAGGACGTGCGCACCTATATCGGCCTCGGCTGGGACGCGGACTTCGGCAACCAGAATCGGCTCGGGCTGCAGCTCGATCTGGGAGTCGCCTTCGAGGGCGTCCCGGTGGAGGAAGGCAGCGACGGCGAGCTACTCCGGGCGCAGGAAGATGCCCGACTCGGCCAGCGCTTCGAGAGTTTCCGCTACGTGCCGATGTTCTCGGCCGGCGTGGAATACCGCTTCTAGTCACCGATCCGCGCGCGCAGCCGCGGATCGATAAGATCCGAGGCCTAGGGAAGCGCTGATCAATTCCCGCGGGCCTCTGCGCTCCAGAGCGACGGCCTGGCAAGGCGGCGTTCGCAGTGAATGGCCGTAGCCCTTTACAAGAACGCCAACGCAGTCCAGGCCGCCGCTCTGGAGCGCCCTTCGGGGCCGCAGGTCGCGCGCGCAGCCGGCGTTGCGCTGCTTGACTGTACCCCGGTACAGCGCTGCGCAGCGCGCCTTGTCTGCACACGCGACCTGCGGCCAGAGGCCCGCGGGAATTGATCAGCGCTTCCCTAGCCGTTCAGGCCGCTGCCGCGATCAGCTCGCGGACGTGACGGGCCAGCTCACTGGCGTCGAACTTCGCGATGAAGGCGTCGGCGCCAACCTTCTCGATCATGTTCTGATTGAACTGCCCCGAGAGCGAGGTGTGCAGCAGCACCCGCAGACGATTCAGGCGCTCGTCGCCGCGAATTGCCATGGTCAGCGTGTAGCCGTCCATGCGCGGCATCTCGATGTCGGAGATCACCACCGCCGTGCGACCCAGGCGCTCGTCGCTGGCATCCGCCCACTGGCCGAGCATCTCCAGAGCCTCCTGGCCATTGCGCGCCAGGGTCACCGTCCAGCCTTCCGGCTCCAGGGTCTGGCGCAGCTGGTTGCGCGCCACCAGAGAGTCGTCCACCACCAGCAGATGATCGTAGGGGCCCTCGGCGCGGCTGCGCGCATCCGCCGCCACGTCGGTCGCCGGCGGCGTGATCTCGGCGAGCACCTTCTCCACATCCAGGATCTGCACCAGCGCGTCGTCCACCTGGGTCACTGCGGTCAGATAGGCGCGGTTGGCCACCCGCTCCGGCGGCGGCAGCACGTCCTGCCAGTTGATGTTCACGATGCGGTCCACCGCCTCCACCAGGAAGCCCTGGGTAGTACGGTTGTACTCGGTGACGATCACCGACGCGGCGCGCTCCGGCGGCAGCGGCCGGCCGGTAGTGGCAAGGGAGAGGTCCACCATCGGGATGGTCTGGCCGCGGACGTGGGCAATGCCGCGCACAGCGCCATGGGCATGGGGCATGTGCGTGATGCGCGGCGCCGGAATCACCTCGCGCACCTTGAACACGTTGATCCCGAACCGCTGCCGCCCACCCATCATGAACAGCAGCATCTCGAAGCGATTCTGGCCCGCGAGATGCGTGCGCTGGTCAACCGTGCTCATGGTCGTCATGACTGCCCCGCCCTCCACTAGTTCTGCCCCTTCGGGGTTATCGGCGACCGGGGCGAGGCCTTGAGGCGGGCGGCGACGCACCGCCGCCGCCCGGAGCCGCCGTCAGTCCACTACCGGGCGGCGGTCACCCCAGGCTGCTGGCGCAGCCCGGCGAGGCTGATGCGGTACTCGTCGCGCGCCGGCTCGTAGCCGATCCGGTAGCGCGTCGGGTAGTACCCGGCCTCGGTGAAGGCCGCGGGCTGGGGCACCGGCAGGGTGACGTCGCCCCGCTCGCGCAGGAAGTCCAGGCTCACCATCGGCTCCAGGAAGACCTGACGGCCGCCGTAATAGCCATAGATGAACGCGTGCCGGAACGGCTCGCCGCGGAACTCCGGACCGGAGGGGTCAAGGCCGTGCAGCCCCATCCGCTCCACGGCGCCATCCGGAGGAATCACGAAGCCCGCCGGCACCAGCTCGGGCGCCGGCGCGGCGTGGGCATGGGCGCGGTGCGCCTCGGCAAACGTCAGCCCGTCACGCTCGGCCTCGTCGACCAGATAGAAGTGCACATCGAAGTGGGCCACCGAGTAGATGCCATCGGGCATGTGCCCCTGGGGCATCCAGTCCAGGCCCACATGCGTGTACCCCGTCTGCGGCCCCGAGTCGGGCATCGGCAGCACATACTCGTGGAGCCGCTGGTGATCGTGGCCGGTGGGCAGCCCCTCGAGGCTGTCCCCGCTCAACACCACCGATACGGACGTGGGCTGCCCCGCGGCGTCCGCCGCCACCACCACCCGCCCCGTACCGTTGCCGATCGCCACCGGCGCTCCGGCATGGATCGTCTGCGCCACGGCATCTCCGGCCGGTAGGCTCAAGAGCAGACTGCCGGCCAGAACGGCGGCCGCCACGCCACCGCGAAGGGAAAAGGATTCGGCCCCCATTACACGCTCCTTCGCTGCACGCATGCAGCAAGGCCTGCAACTCTGGACGACGCGCACGCGCGCAGGCGAGACGCGGGCGGGCCGACCGCGCCCGGCACGTTGAGAAGGCGAAAGGGGGTGGCCTGGGGAGCCGCCGAAACCGGCGCGCCTTGCGCACAGCCCCGCACTCGACGGCGACGTCGCGGGCCGCAGCGCGGAAGAGATTACGCCTTTTCCGGCGGCTGGCAAGTGACCCCGGTGTCGGCGAGGGCAGGCGTGAGGCCGTTCGCGCACCGGGCGCGGTTCTTGACTCTCCGTCCGCACGGGGCCACGGTCGGAAGTGCATGTCGATTCGACGCTTGCGATCCCTCCCGGGTCCGCCGGGACGTACCGGCTCCCCGCGCAAGGCCCTGCCGGCAATGGCGCTGCTGGCGCTGCTGCTCTGTGCGCCGCCAGTGGCCGGCGACAGCCGCCTGGAGACGCAGGCGTTCGGCAATCTGCACGACTCAAGACTGGACCGCCACTTCCCGCTGCTCTCCGAGCTCATGGTCGGCGGGCATGTGCTGCCCGGCCTGCACCGGAATTTCGTGCCCCAGGGGGTGGACTACCTGGCGGGGCACGAGGGCGAGGCGGTGCTGTCCGGCTACTTCTGCAAGCGGTTCACGGCCAGGTACCGTGGACCGTTCCGCCGTTGCGTCCTGAAGCGTTCCGCGCTGTATCTGTTCGACCTCGAATCCGGCCGGGCGCAACGCCTGGCCCTGCTCGAGGAGCCGGACGGCACGCCGATGCGCCGCCACGCCGGTGGCGTCGCGGAACTGTACGAGCGGTTGTGGCTGCCGGATAACTTCGTCGTGTTCCGCTTCAGCCTCGAGGCGTTGCGCACCGCCGACGAGCCGGTCATAACCCTGCGCCCGGAGAACGAGCGAGCGATCGGGGTGGATGCCAGCGGCGACTTCATCACCGCGCACGAAGGCACCCTGTGGATAGGCAACTTCCAGCGCGGCCGCCGGGGCAATCCCCTGCCCGCCCACTACCAGGCGCCGGACGCGGAGACGCGCGGCTGGACGGCGGGCTACCGCATCGACCAGGACACCCTGCGCCCCGTGAGCCAGGCGCGCTATCGCGTCAATTTCGCCGGCGTGGCGTTCGAGGTGTACCGACCCGATGCCGCCCTGCACCATCGCAACAAGGTCCAGGGCATGACCTTCCTGGACGACACGCGGGTCGTGCTGAGCACGTCCTTCGGTCCGCGCCGCGGCGCCCTGGCCTTCCATCGGCTTGCCGCCGCGCCGATCGGCGATAGTGCCGAGGGCGCGGCGGTGACCCTGCCGGATGGCTCCACCCTGCCTGTCCAGTCACTCACCCGGGCGACACGCGCTTCCGTCATCTCGACACCGCCGGGCGCCGAAGGGGTGAGCTGGGACGGGCAACGGCTGGCGGTGCCCTTCGAGGGTGGCGCCATGCCCTATCGCCAGCGGTGGCGGTGGCGCGAGGACCGCCTGCTGCTGCTGACACCGCCACCAGACCCCAGGGTCGATGGCTGAGTCCCCGCTGGCGACGATCCGTGGCGGCATCCAGTCGCAGATCGTACGCGGCAGCATCGGCAGCCTGACGATCAAGCTCACCAGTGCCGGCCTGGTACTGGCCCTCACGATACTGCTGGCCCGGACCCTGGGGCCCGCGGGCTACGGCCTGTACGCCTATGTCTATGCGCTGGTCTGGCTCATGGTGGTGCCGGCGGAGCTCGGGCTGCCCATGCTGGTGGTGCGCGAGACCGCCAGGGCGCGCGCCCACCACCGCTGGGATCTGATGCGGGGCGTCTGGCGCTGGGCGGCCGTGATGGCGATCGGTCTCGCGGTCGGCGTCACGCTGGTGGCGGGCAGTGCCGCCTGGACCCTGGCCGCGCGCTTCAGCGCCGAGCAGCTCGCCACCTTCGCGTGGGGGGTGTTGCTGGCGCCGCTCATGGTGCTGGGCAATCTCGCCGGCGCCGCGCTGCGCGGACTGCGGCACGTCCTGCAGGGGCAGCTGCCCGACCTGGTGATTCGCTACAGCCTGGCCCTCGCGCTCTGCGCCGTCGGTGCGCTGGTCGCCGGTGATGCCTTCACGCCGGACGTCGCCATGGCGCTGCATGCGGCCGCCGCTGCCGTCGCGCTGCTCGCCGGCCTGCACATGCTGGCCCGGGCGCGCCCGGAAGAGCTGTCGGGGGCACAGCCGGCGTACCGGCGACGCGAGTGGCTGACCAGCACGATCCCGCTGGCGCTCGTCGCCGGCACCTATCTGATACACCAGCAGACCGACATCGTGATTCTCGGGCTGCTCGTCGATGACGCCGACGTCGGGATCTACCGCGTCGCGGTCCAGACCTCGGGCTTCGTCGCCTTCGGCCTGCACGCGGTGAACATGATCGCCGCGCCTCAGTTCGCGCGCCTCCATGCGCTGGGTGACCGGGAGCGCCTGCAGGCGGTGGTGACGACGACCGCCCGCGTCATCCTGGCGCTGACCGCCCTGGTGGTGGCGTGCCTGGTGCTGTTCGGCAGGCCGGTGATCGGCTTTGCCTTCGGCAGCGACTACGCTGCCGCCTACCTCGCCATCGTGATCCTTGCCATCGGCCAGGTCTGCAACGCGGCCTTCGGCTCGGTGGTGTTCCTGCTCAACATGTCCGGCTGCGAGCGCGTGACGCTGCGGGTGCTGGCCTGCGCCGTGGTCCTGAACATCGGCCTGAACCTGCTGCTGATTCCGCTGTTCGGGCTCGAGGGCGCCGCGCTGGCAACCGCGACCACGCTCGCCCTGTGGAACTTCCTGCTGTGGCGGGCCGTGCGCCGGCACCTCGGCATCGACAGCACCGCCCTCGGCATTCGTGTGCCGGCGCCGGCCTCCCCCTAGGCAACTTCCTTCTCGCTCTGAGGCCCGCGCTTCTCATCGATCCGCCGCCGCAGCCGGGAGACGTTCTACGGCGCAGACTCCTAGACCCTGTCGGGCGCGCGGTCACGGACAGACGCCATCCCCCGCGCCGTGCCGGCGACCCTCCGGTAGAGCGCGCCGTGGGCGGCCCCCATGGTCTGCAGGGAAAAGGCCTCCACGGCCGCTTCGTGGGCGCGCCGGCCCTGCTCGCGCCGCACCGATGGATCGGCGTACGCGAGCAGCGCCCGCCGGAGCGCCTCCGTGTTCTCGGGCGGCACGACCTCGCCGCAGCCGCGGCCGGCCACCAGTGAGGCAAGACCGACGTTCTCGCTGACGATCACGGGCACGCCGGCGGCCATGGCCTCGGCAGCCGCAAAGCCGAAGTTCTCCGAGCGCGAAGGCAGCGCAAAGACGTCCGCTCTGCGCCAGAGCCTGGCCCGCACGCCAGCGCCGACGTGGCCGAGAAACCGCACCTGCTGCCGCAGCCCCAGGCCTCGCACCAGCAGCCAGAGCGCCAGGCGATAGCTGCGCGATCCGGTGCCGGCGACGATGAGCTCGGCGTCCAGCCCCTCGGCCCGTGCCTCGCCCAGAGCCCGGATAAGCCGGTGCAGTCCCTTGTGCGGATGCAGGCGACCGAGATAGAGCACGTGTATCGGGCCGGGTGCCTCACCCGCGCGAGTGACGGCCCCCGATTCGGGCACCGGCGGCACCTCAAGCCCGGGCATGACCTCCACGATGTGGGCCTGCGGCGCATACCGCCGCACGATTTCCCGCTCCGGCGGCGCGGTCACCAGCACGGCCTCGGCCCGACGGAGAGCGCGGCGCCCGAACCAAGCCAGGCAGATCCGCTTGGACAGGCGGCGCTCACGCAGGGCGTCGGGGTGCAGATGGCCATGCACGGAGACAACATGCGGGCGCCCAAGGGAGCGTGCCGCCAGCAGACTCAGCAGGACGTGCCAGCCAAAGACGCCATGGACATGCAGCAGGTCGGCCGTCTCGAGCTGCCGGCGTACCCGCCGCAGGAACCGCAGTGGCCTCAGCAGCGCCAGGACGCGCCAGTTGGCATTGCGTGGGAAAACGCCTTCCCAGCACAGCTCGATGTCGTCATCCGTCATGCCCCGGCGCAGGCTCTGGAGGTAGGTGACAAAGCCGCCGGCCGCGGGATCCGTGGTGCGTACGGCGTGCACCACCGAGCAGCGGCTGCGCCCTTGCTCACGCCTTGCAGATCGACTGCACACGCCCCAACAATGCCTCAGTGCCGACGGGAGGTCCATCGGAGGCGGCCATCAGGAAACCGGACTTCTTCATCCTCGGAGCCCCCAAGTGCGCCACCAGTTCTCTCGCGCAGTGGCTCTCCGAGCATCCGAGCGTCTACTTCAGCCCGCGCAAGGAGCCGCACTTCTTCAATCGCGACGGCATACCGGGCACTGCCACGCTGGCCGACTACGAGTCACTGTTCGCGGACGCCGACGAACGTCACCGGGCGGTTGGCGAAGGCTCGACGCACTACCTGTATTCCCGCGTGGCGGTGGACAACATCCTCGACTACCAGCCGGACGCCCGGTTCATCGTCTGTCTGCGCAACCCCATGGAAATGGCACCGGCGTTGCACGACGAGTGCCTGCGCCAGGGCTGGGAAACGGTGCGCGGCTTCGAGCGGGCCTGGCGGCTGCAGGAGCGGCGGCGCGCCGGGCGGCGCGTGCCTTTCACCGCGCGCGGCGATCCCGAGCGGCTCCTGTACGGGCCTTACTGTCGGCTGGGCGAGCAGCTGGAGCGCCTCTACGGCCGTGTCGAGCGCGAACGCGTGCTACCGATCCTGGTCGACGACCTGCGCGAAGACCCGGGCCGCGAATACCGGCGCGTGCTGGCGTTCCTCGGCGCGGGCGACGACGGTCGGGACGCGTTCCCGGCGGTCAACACCGCACCGCAGACCCGTTCCGTGGCGCTGTCGCTGCTGATCCGCGGGACTTCCCTGCTGCGCGACCGGCTGTGGCTGCCGAAGGACTGGGGGCTCGCCGCCGCCATGCGGCGCCTCAATACCCGACCGGCGCGCAGGGCACCACTCGATACGGCCATGCGCGACGAGCTGCGGGACTACTTTGCCGATGACGTCGAGCGGCTCGGCACGCTACTCGACCGGGACCTGTCCGGCTGGCTCGCACGGTCCTGATGGCACCGTCACCTCACCGGTATCCGAAGGTCTCGACATCCGGCCGGTAGAGCGCCGCCACCGCCTGCCATGTCTCGTCATCGTAGTAGTCCTCGAAGCGGGCATGCCGGCTGAGCGGCCGGCCGCGGAAATTCCCAAACGCGGGGCTGCAGGGATCGAGGGCCCTCAGGATGTGCCTGGCCCCGGCCAGCAGTTGCCGGCGGGTACCGTCCGAGCGATTGACGAACGGCAGGCGGGCGCAGGGCAGCTCGAGCCGCCGGCAGATCTCCCGGAAATCACTCTCCAGGCGCTCGAAGCGTCCCACGAAATCGACCATCAGCCGCCCGTTGTCGTAGAGGTACTCCGTTTGCGGGCGGACGAACCAGTACATGCCCTGCCACAGGTCCCGCGGCAGCACCTCGAGGGCGAACCGCTTGAACTCGCACCGCGCGGGCTCGCCGATGTACTTGTAGAAGGACACCGTGCGGTCCCACGGATTTCTCACGAACGAGAAGCTGAAATAGTCGGCGAACCGGGACTCGGAGAGGTGCCCGCAGCGAACGTAATCCGCCGCGCACAGATGCGCGAGCCGAGGCGGGCCCAGGCTGGGGTCGGCGTTGTACCGGAGCAGCAGCTCACCACGCTGCTTCCAGTTCAGCCCCAGCAGATCGAGGAAGACGCGCTCGATACTCTGCCCGGCCGTCTTCGGAACATGCACGAACACGCAGCGATGCGGGTGAGAGATCATCCGCCTGGCTCTCCGATGGGGTTCAGCCGCAGCACGGGATGGCCGACCGGTGGCCCGATCAAGACGAGGGCCCGCACGGCGGCGCGCCAGCGCGCTCATGCAACGAGCGCGTCGGGACAGTGTCTCGGCACAGCGCCAGCGGCACAACACTCACGGCTTGAACACATGCTCGCGGTGCCAGCGCACGAACATCGGGTGCGGCCTGAGCTCCGGGCGCTCGGGCAGCACCAGGCTGCGCTCGCCCGCCAGCAGCCGCTCCAGGCCATCCGGCATCCCCTGCCCTGAAAGCCGCACGCAGTGGTCATCGTCGATGGTGATGAGCCCGCGGTCGAAGAGCCAGTGCACTGTGCTGGTAAGCGCGAGGCCGTTGCGCACGGAATCCGGCCCCTCTTTCGCCACGGGGCGGATGTGCGCCGCCTGCACCTCGGGGCGCCCTCCCCCGTTGGTGAGCCGCAGCCCCGTGATGGCACAGCGGTTGTCGTAGGCCTCCCGGACATGGCGCCGGAAGGCCACGTCGCGGAAAGGCCGGCGGACGAGCTGCTCGTGGATCGGGTGGCGATGATACTCGGCGGGCGCCTCGCCGATCTGCTCCGCTTCCCAGCGCCGGAGCGCCTCGGCAAAGCCTGCCTGCACGATCAGCCGGAACTCCTCCTCCGGGAGCAGCCGTACGGACCTGCCGAACGCACCCTTGCTGGTCCCGCCATCAGGCCGGCGCAGGACGGACTCGTAGTAGCGCTCGCCCTCGCGGAAGGGCACGGCCCGGTCGAACTCGAGGTAGTCGCGAACGAAGGCATAGAAATGGTTGGAGCGCTCCGAATCCGGCTCCACACCCGTAATCCGGGCGACGGCGAAGTATGCCTGCCGCCCCGCGCTGCTCGCCGGGCCTTCGGTGCGCCGCGGCTCGTAGTAGACGACCCAGTCGCCGATCGCCCGCCGCACGGCACCGAGATAAGTCCGCGGGAAGTGATACCGAAACTCCGGCAGGTCGTCGTAGACCGAGCCTGCCGCGGTCGTGAACACCGCCTTCGCCACGCCCGCCCCCACCTTCACGCAATCAGGCCACCAGGCTACCAGGCGGGCGCGGGCAACGGGGTAGCCCCCCGCGAGGCCTCGCACCATGGCCACCGATCCACTCGTCCATATCCACAAGACGGTCGTCATGCAGCGCCCGCTGGACGGCGTCCTGCACGGCCATCACTTCCGCACCTGCGGGCGCATGTTGCTCGACACGGCCGAGCACTTCAGTGCGAAGCCCTTGACGTCCTATCGCGTGTACGCCACCGAGGCGCAATAGCGGTACCCGAAACAGCGTAGGCTGGCGAACACGCCTTTACATCCTCGCGCAGAAGCAGGACACCGAGGCGGCAATCGCCGCGAGGTACGAGCGCCCGCTTGACCGCGAAGCTAGCCGTCATCATCACTGACCAGCTGCAGGGATTCCTGCTCGGGCGTCCTCAGCAGGCGGATGTAATTGTGCGCCTGCTCACCGCCCAGAGAGCGGCCAGCCACGTTGTGACGTGGCTCTCGGAACAACGCCCGCATGGCACTTGAGTGTGGGTCGGAGAATTGATGACCTCCACAGCGTATGGCGGTAAAGAACCTTACGCGCGCCAACACTGTCGGGACTAAGATACCTGCGGAATTGACCTGAGGGGCGATATGGACATCCCATCCGTACTTGAACGTGCCTTTGACGCCGGTGCTCCCGTCGGCGGCGGCAAGCGGCTCGCGGTTGCAATCGGTGTACCGGTCCTCTTCGGGCTTGTTGCAATCCTCGTGTATGTGACCGGCGGCACCCAGAACGCGTATCTGCACCTGATCTATCTGCCGATACTTGCGGCGGCAGCGGCCTTCGGCATGCCCGGAGGCCTAGTGGCCGGGCTGATTGCCGGCCTGGTGGTGCTCGGGCCGGCAATGCCCATCGACACCGCGACCGGTGCGCCGCAGCCGCTTTCCAACTGGCTGTTCCGTGCGGGCATGCTACTGCTCTTCGGCATGGTCGCGGGGCTGACGGTGGGCCGGCTGCGCGAGCAACTCGACCGGGTGCGCGGGACGGCCTATCGCCATCCCTTCTCAGGGCTTCCCACACGGGCCGCGCTGGAGGCGATCCTTGCCGAGATCCTCGCCAGACAGCAGGGCAGCCAGCGCTATGCCGTGCTGACCATTCAGGTCAACAACAACGATCAGATCTTCAACATCCTAGGATCCGCGTTCATCGATGGGCTCCCCGGTGCCATCGCCGAGCGGCTGCGTCTGCTCTTCCCCCGGCGCTGGCAGATCTTCCAGAGCGATTCGGGCAAGCTCCTAGCGCTGGTCGGCGAAGCGACGGCCACGGTGATGGAGCGTGCCGAGCAGGTGGTTTCGCGCCTGAATGAGCCGGTCACCGTGACCGGTGTGCCGGTCTATATCGACGTTTCCGTGGGCGTCGCCTCGGTCGGCTACACGGACGATGTGCCGGACGCGGTCCTGCAGAAGAGCAACTTTGCGGCGGGGCATGCGCATCGCCTCGGCCTCACCGTGAAGGCCTACTCGCGCAGCGACCGGGGAGAGAACAGGCATCGAATCGACCTCCTCGCTGAGGTGCCGCGCGCACTCGAGGCAGAGGAGTTCAAGCTGCTCTACCAGCCCCAGTACTCGCTGGACAGTGGCCGGCTCGCCGGCGCGGAGGCGCTGCTGCGCTGGCGTCACCCGGTGAAGGGGATGATACCCCCCGGCGACTTCGTGCCGCTGGTTGAGGACACGGCGCTGATCAGCCGCGTCAGCGACTGGGTGGTTAACGCCGCGATTGCCCAGGCCGTGGCCTGGCGGGCCGCTGGCTTCGCGATCCCGGTGGCCATCAACCTCGCGCCGCGCAATCTGCACAGCCCCAAGTTCGTGGCGCGCGTCATCGAGGCGCTCGGGCATGCGGGCCTCGATCCGCGGAGTCTGGAGGTCGAGATCACGGAGACGGCGATCATCCAGGACAGCCGCGCCATGCACCGGCGACTGTCCCAGCTCAAAGAGGCCGGCGCCACCATCGCACTGGACGATTTCGGCGATGGCTACACCTCCGTCCGTCATCTCACCTCACTGCCGATCGACCGGCTGAAGATTGACCGATCTCTGGTCAGCCGCGTGCGCGCCGAGCGTGCACAGGCCCGGATCGTCTCAGCCATTCTGCTCATGGCAAGGGATCTGGGACTCCAGACCGTCGCCGAGGGCGTGGAAGACGAAGCAACCGAGACCTTCCTGCGGGAGCACGACTGCCAGTTCGCGCAGGGCTTCTTCTACAGCCGACCCGTCGCGCCCGAGGAAGTGCCGGGACTCCAGGTCGGTTGCCGGGGCGGGCGAACACAGAGCGATAAGTGACTCGGCACACCCATCATGGGTGTGCATTCGGGGTGACGGTTACTTGTCCAAGGCGGACCGCACGCTCGCCGCCAGCTCCCTGCGATGGTAGGGCTTGCTCAACAGCTGGACACCGGCATCGAGTCGCCCATCGTGGACGATGGCGTCCTCGGCATATCCAGACGAAAACAGCACCGGCAGGCCGGGCCGTAACCGGGCGGCCGCCTCGGCGAGCTCGCGTCCATTCATACCGCCCGGCATCAGGATGTCGGTGAGCAGCAGGTCGATGTGCGGGAGTTCGCGAAGGGCGTCCAACGCTTCCGGGCCCGAGGCGACGCTGGTAACCGTATATCCGAGGCTGTGCAGCTGCGCGGTGAGATTGTCGCGGACGAGGTCGTCGTCCTCGGCGACAAGGATGTGCTCGGAGCCGCCGACGAGCTCCGGCTCCGAAGCGCTCTGGGACTCCGTATCGCTGCGGCCGTTTACGCGGGGAAAATACAGCGTGACCGTTGTGCTTTTGCCTGGTGCGCTGTCGATGCTCACGTGGCCGCCCGACTGCCTGGCGAACCCATACACCATGCTCAACCCGAGACCGCTGCCGCGACCCGCTGCCTTGGTGGTGAAGAAGGGTTCGAAGGCCTGAGCGACCACGTCTTCGGGCATACCGCCCCCGGTGTCGGAGACAGCGATGCAGACGTACTCGCCGGAACAATCTTCGCTGTCCTCACGAGCATGATTCGCCTCGAAGCTGGCGTTGCTGAGCCTGATGGTCAGGCGCCCGCCGTCGGGCATCGCGTCACGGGCGTTGACCACGAGGTTGAGCAATGCCACCTCGAGTTGGCCCGGGTCGACCTCGGCGCACCAGAGTTCCCTCGAGGGTTCAACGGCCAGCTGGATGTGCTCCGGCAACGTGCGGCGCAACAGTGGCTCGAGCGAGTCGATCAGCCGATCCAGCACCACGCTCTGCGGTTGCAGGGGCTGGCGGCGTGCGAAGGCCAGCAGTCGGCTGGTAAGTTCGGATCCCCGCTCGGCGGCGGCCACCGTCAGCTGGACGAGCCCGTGCAGATCCTCATGACCGGCGAGGCGATCGCTCAGCACCTCCGCGTTGCCAAGGATCACCGTCAGCAGGTTGTTGAAGTCATGCGCGACGCCCCCGGTGAGCTGCCCCAGCGCTTCCAGCTTCTGGGATTGACGGATCCTTTCCTCGAGATCACGTCGCTCGCTCACATCGGTCGTGCTGCCAAGCATTCGAGTGGCGCGGCCCGCCTCATCGCGAACGATGAACCCCCGCTCGATGACAGTGGCGACGCCACCGTCGCTGCGCACGAAGCGGTATTCGTCCTCCCAGCGACTGGCCGTGCCAGCGAGGGCTGCCCGCAAGGCATGGAGAACGCGCGCTCGGTCCTCGGCGTGTAGGCGCCCTGTCCAGAAGTCGGGGGTTGGGTCGATTGCGCTCGGGTCGTAGCCGAAGTTCGTTTGGAGGCTCTCGTTTCTCCATACGTGATTGCGGGTGATGTCCCAGTCCCAGATGACGTCGTTAGTCGCTCTCGCGAGAAGGCCAAAGCGTTCGTCGTTGCGTCGAATCAGTTCTTCGGTCCGCCGGCGCCCGGTGACGTCGCGCTCTACCGCAACCCAGCGCGTATACCGCCCCGCGCTGTCGGCAATCGGAACGATGTCAATCTCGAGCCAGAGGGCCTGGCCGTTGCGCGTGTAGTTGAGGATTTCGGCACGCACGGGCTGCCGGTCCTGGAGCGCGCGTCGGACGCGATCGAGTTCGCCCCGGCTGGTTTCTGGTCCCTGTAGCAAGCGGGGCGTGCGGCCAATCACCTCATCGCGCGAGTAGCCTGTATGGCGCTCAAAGGCCTCGTTCACGTAAAGGATCCGGGGACCGTCGGGCGCCTCGATGGGTTCGGCCGCAGTGATTATGACGATGTCGTTGAGCCGCGAGACAGCGGTGCGCAGAAGCTGCAGCTCCTCCTGCTCGGCGCGTTCGCGGGTAACGTCCTGGAAGTAAACGGCAAGCCCCTCGGGGAGAGGGTAGGCCTTGACGCTCAGCCAGCGATCAAGCGGCGGATAGTAGGCGACGAAAGAAGCCGGCTCCCCGGTGTCCAGGGCGTGCCGGAAATGGTGGTGGAAGACCGAGTTCTCGGCCTCCGGAAAACACTGCCAGATCGGTTCGCCCAGGAGCTGATCCTGCGGCTTTCCAACAATCCGGGTCATTTCCCCGTTAACAAAGCCGAAGCACCAGTTCTCGTCCAGCGTGAAGAAGGCATCGGACATGTGCTCCAGGGCCTGGTGTAGGCGGCGCGCGAGGCGCTGACTGCGCGTCTTCGCAACGACCAGCTCGGAAACGTCCTGGAAGGCGCCGCGCACTGCGCGCACGGTACCGTCGTCGGCCCACTCCGGCTCACCGATGGCGCGCACCTGGATACGGTTGCCGTGGGCGGTCACCAGCTGCAGCAGCTCGTCGAAGGGCGTCCCGTCGTCGGCGCAGGTCTCGAGCGCACGACGGATCCGCTCGCGATGCTCGGGCACGTAGTACCCGATAGCCTGGTCCAGGGAAGGGCTCGTCCCCTCCGGTTCGCCATGAATGGCCGCGGTCTCGGCACTCCAGACGACCCCCGGGGGGTCCAACGTCACCCGCCAGCCTCCGAGGCGGGCGGCGTGTCCCGCGATACGCTGAAGCGCGCTGGCCTCCCGCGCCTGCTCCTCCGCCATCACCTGCCGGGTGATGTCCTCGACATGATGAATCAGGTGCTCCACGCGCCCGTCGGCATCGAGCAGGGGAGTATTGACGATCCGCCAGTACCGCAGCTCAAAGCTCTGATCCTCGGCCGGGCCAACCCGAATCGGGTAGCGCTGTCGCTCAATGGTGTGCGGCCGGCCGGTGGTGACGACCCGCTCCAGCGAAGCGCGGGCGGCGCTGACGACGCTGGGCTGGTCGTCCTTGGGGTCGTCGGGGAATACCTCGAACAGCGGCTGCCCGACGATGTCGCCGCGGCGCGTCATGGTCGCCTCGAGGTAGGCGTCGCTGGCAGCAACGATGCGCAGCTCCCGCGGATCCAGCACGAGCTGCTTCGCGGGGCTGGACTCGAACAGAGCCCACGCGCGCCGCGCGCTGAGCGTAGTGCCCGGGTTATGCTCTTTACTCAATCTGCCCCGCCCCCGGCGCGCAGCTGCCCACTCACTGTGGCATCCGCAGTCACGACGATCCCCCTATTGGGCCCTGGCGCGGCTGGCGTGCTGTGCAGACGTCGTAGGCTGCACGGTAACAGCGCCGCATGGCCTCGAAGGGTCCGACTGACCGCCGGTGCCACCCTCCACAAGGCGTACGCCCATGAAAAAACCGCCACTCCGGCGTATCCCGAGTGGCGGTTTTTCTGCACCTGAGCGCTAGCTCAGGACTTACTGGGTCTTCGCAGCAGCCTGCGTCGCCTTCCTGGCGCCTTCCTGGGTGGCCTTGGACACGCTCTGGGCGCTGTCCTGCGTGACCTTCTGCACGTTCTGGGCGAAGGTCTGGTTCAGGGCCGTGACCTTCTCTACGTCGTTCTTGACGCGCTCGCCCAGTTCCTTGGCGACCTTCTGCTGGCTCTCGACATAGGCCTGGACATCGGAAGGGCCTTTCACATCCAGAGCGGCGCGGGTCTGCTTCAGGCCCGTCTCGGTGTAGCCCTTGACGGTCTCGAGCTGCAGGTTGGTGAGCTGCTCGAAGTGATCCAGCACAAGGCTCGCGTATGCCCGCGCCGGACCGGCAATAGTGCTCTCGATCTGGCTCTGGAACTGGTTAACGGTGTCACTGTTCATCATCAATATCCTGTGGGTCGTGCATTCGGCAAAGGCCGTGTGCCTTTGTTGCTGTGCAATATAACCGAGGCATTGCTGCAGTGCATCATCATTTCACGATAGGTGGATGGCCACACTGATCGCCGTTCCGCGGCGACGGCGAGCGGTCACGCCACTGTTCGGACCGAAAGGCGCCGAAATCGTCTAGCACTAGGCGTACGTCGATTGACTTGGACTAGGTCAGCAGACTTGCCACAAGAAGCGCCCCCCTACCGGCTCATCAAGAATCACCGGTATCGGTCGAACTGCGTCCCGCAACGCACAGCGCCATGCTTTATGGTCCTGTCGCGTAGACTGACGCCAGGGACCAGTCCAGCTGCCGAGCCACTAGACTCCCCGGAGACAATGGCGCTGTTACAAGCCGGAACGCCGTGCCAACGCCCGACGGCCCGACTCCTTCGCCGAGCGGTTGCTCCCACGCGATGTCGCCGTGATCAGCTCCGGAATCCCGGGCCCCGCTCTGCGCCCCAGACTGCGGAGCTCGCGACGCCAACCGCAGCGGCGGCCGCCAGCAACAGGCTGGACCCGGGCAACCGCTGCATCATGGCGTCCCAACCGGTGCGGTGGCGTGGGCCGAGGGATCCCACGCCGCGGCAGCGGCATTCAGCGCCGAGGACAGCAGTCGGCCAAGGGTAGCGGCGGGTTCTGCGGCCGTACGGTCTGCGCGCAGCAGGATCAGGCGCGTGGTCGGCATGGGGGCCATGGACGCCGAGCCGGAGAAGGGGCGGAGATCACGGGTAGCGCTGCTCGCCCCGAGCAGGCCGACGGCGACGCCGGAGCGGATCGCAGCCCGAATGGCCGCTGCGCTACCGCTGCTGAATACGATGCGGTAGTCGATGCCGTGTGACTCCAGCGCCTCCAGCGCCCAGCGCCGCCAGCTGCATTCCTGATCGAACACCGCGATCGGGAGGGTGCCCTCGTCCGGTGGGCCCTCAGGGGCGGCGCTTCGCAACCACAGCGTAGGGTCTTCGGCGAGCTGCTCGCCCGCCGTGCGGACTTCATCGGCCAGCACGAGCGCCAGGTCGAGTTCGCCCGCCAGAACGAGGGGCTCGAGCAGGGCGGACCGCCCACAGGTGACCTCCAGGCTCGTCTGCGGATGCGCGCGTGTGAAGCGGGCGAGCACGTCCGTCAGCGTCCCGTCGGCGTACTCGTCCGGCAGCCCCAGCCGAAGCAGCCGGGGCGTGTCGGCCGTCAGGGCATGGGTTACCGCCTCCACGGCGTCCGCGGCGTGGCGGACGTAGGGCAGCAGGCGCTCCCCCGCCGCAGTGGGCCGCAGGCCCCCAGGCCCACGCACCAGCAGTCGGTGGCCGACAGCCGCCTCCAGCTTGCCGATCTGAAGGCTGACCGCGGACTGGGAGCGGTGAACGCGCCTGGCCGCCGCCGTGAAGGAGCGCGTCTCCACAGCTGCGAGAAAGGTTTCGAGCCAGTCAGAGCGGACCTGTGGCACTGTTACGTCCAGCTTTATTAATACCTACGCCCCATATTAATCGTTTTACTCATCTTCTGCGCCGGGCCAGTGTCAGCGACGACGCCACCCGGAGCCGCGCCATGCGCCTGTACACCCTTCTGACCGCCCCCCAAACGCCGGTATGGCTACTGAACGCGACCCTGCTCGCCGCGGCCGAGCTCGCCCTCGAGCCCAAGTTCCTGCTGCCGGTAGTCGAAGGACTAGCGGAGCTGCTGCCCGTCATCGCAATTGCCGCCCTACTCGCCGGCACCTTGAGTCTCGGCGACATCGCCTCCCGCGTGCGTCGATTCATCGGCGGCGGCACCTTGCGCGCTGTCGTCATCGGCAGCACAGCGGGCGCGGTGACGCCGGTCTGCGGTCTGGGCGTAGTGCCACTGATTGCCGCGCTGCAGCGTCAGCAAGTGGCGCTGCCGGCGATCATGGCCTTCTGGGTGTCGTCACCGATCACAGACCCGGCGATGCTGGTGATGACCGCCGGCGTGCTCGGCACACCCTTCGCCGTGGCAAAGACGCTGGCGGCGTTTGCCATGGGCGCGCTCGCGGGAGTGATCGTGGCATTGCTCCATCCCGCGGCTCCGGCGGCGCCCGAAGCGGAGCCGACATCCTGCACCGCGACCGCAGACGCGCGAGCTCGCTGGGCCGCATTCGCGCGGGAATCGCTGCGCAACGGCGAGCTCGCATTGCGTTGGATCACCCTCGCCCTGATTCTGGAGATCGGTATTCGGGCCTGGGCGCCCGAGCAGTGGATCAGCTTCGCCGTCGGTGGCGATCACTGGTGGTCCGTCCCCCTGGCCGCCACCGTCGCCGCGCCCCTCTATCTCGACGGCTATGCCGCGCTGCCGCTGGTGCGCGGCCTGGCTGAGGTCGGCATGTCCGCAGGCGCTGCTCTCGCCCTGCTGCTCTCCGGTGCTGTGGTGAGCCTCTATGCCGCGGTGGCGGTCTTCTCCGTCGTGCCACTGCGCCTGTTCGTGCTGTATCTTTTTACCGGCATGGCCGGTGCCATCCTCTGCGGCTACGTTGCGGCCCTCGTGGGCCTCACAATCGTCCACTGATGGAGCCACGGATTACCCGCAATGCCACGAGGTCTTCCCGACCGAGAGGTTCAAGCGGGTGCGTTCGGCGAAGCCAGGTCGGTCTCCGCGCATGCTCATTGCTTGACTGCAAGATCTGGCGCAACCCATTGAGAACACGGGGAACCTCCCGAGGGCTGGGGGCGTTGACGTCGAGAGCATCCGGTTCTACAAGCGCCAGCATCCGATCAAGCAACCGGCGGGTGTCGGCTTCCGAAGGCGCCCCTCGAGCCGACATACATTAAAGAAGCCCCGCCGGGGTACAGGCGGGGCCAGCATCAAACGTACGGGGCGTCAGGAGGGCCTTGGGAGGAGGAGAGGCAGCGACACCCCGCACGCATCGCCGCAGGGGTCGGGCCCGGCGAGACTGCCGACAGCGTCCCCCGACCACGCCACTACGGACCAGCTAAGCTCCACGCACGGGCACGACTGGTAAACCGAACACTTCTCAACGTTAACAATCTTTGGCGTCGACGATAGGTCGAAGCGCGCTCTCAGTGAGCGGCGATGTCGGCCGCGAGTACGGCGGCGACGTCGATGTCGTGAGCGCCCGGGTTGACCACATGACGGATGTTGCGGGTCTCGCGGGTATTGTCACGGGCGAGTACCGCGAGATTGAGCATGACGCGGCGATCGTACAGCCGGCCATCGGGGTGGCGCACGAGCATCACCACGGGGTGCAGACGAGCCTCGGGGCTTGCGGAGACCACGACGGCTAGCGAGCCGTCGTCGAGCTCGACCAGGCTGCCGGCCGGGTAGATACCGAGGCAGCGGATGAACGCCTCGGTGAGTTCCTGGCCGAAGTCCTGGTCAGCCCGCTCGAAGAGCAGGCGCAGCACCCGATCGGGGGGAATACCCTCCTGGTACGCCCGGTCGCTCGTCATCGCGTCGTAGACATCGCAGATCCCCACGACGAGCACCGGGCGTGGAATCACGTCCCCCGTAAGCCCCAGCGGGTAGCCCTTGCCGTTCACGCGCTCATGATGGAGGCGCACCATCTCCAGCACGGCCTTGGGCATGCCACCCTCCCGCGAGAGGAGCTCCACCCCTTCATCGGGGTGGCGCCGAATGATCTCCCGTTCCGCCTTGCTGAGGACCCCGGGCTTTTTCAGGATCGCCTCGGGGGTACGCATCTTGCCGACGTCGTGGAGCAGACCACCGAGGCCGAGCGCCTCGAGTTCGTCGCGCCCGAGACCGAGGTGCCGGCCAAAGGCGATGGCGAGCACGCAGACGTTCAGGCAGTGATTCGCGGTGTACTCGTCACGCTGGCGCAGGTTCGTAAGCCACAGCGAGGCGCTAGCGTTCTCCGAGATCACGGTGACCAGCTCCCGGACCACACTGCGGGCCGCGTCGGCATCGATGCTGTGCCCAAGCCGCGCGTCCTCGAGAATCCGGTCGACTACGCGCCGCCCACGGTCGCGCGCATCGCGGGCAACCCGCACCAGAGGCCAGAAGCGCTGGAATTCTGGATAGGCGGCAATGCCGAACGCCGCTGCCACATCACCGCGGTCTGGCGACGAGGGGGCATCCTCGTTGGCATCGCCTGGTGTTGCCGACGACTTACCCGCGTCCAGTTGGCGCAGGGCATCGCCCCGGGAGCGCGCCTCGTCGATGAAGACGTGGCGGCAGAGTCGACGCAGCTCCCGCAGCTCGGGTTCCCCCTCGATTGAGAAGCCCTGGAACAGGAACGGCGTACCCAGCCACGGACGATCCAATGCCACGACATAGAGCCCCGGCATGAGGTCACCGACAGCCACCTGCCTCTCACCCATGTGCGTCGCGCCCCCTGTGACGGCCGTCGATCCCAACCCGAAGTGACTGGCATACGCTTACGCGCAGTTTACCGCCGCCCGGCAGACTACTGCGCATGCCGACGCCCAAATAGTCTACGGAAGTGACGCTCCCCTTTGTGTGCGCTTCGCCCGGTATTCGCCGGTAGTGCCCGAGTGAGCGCTCCCCCACCTCTGCCGCGCCGCATCCTCCATACGCCGAACGCTCATTGGGGGCGTGACGCTGCATCGTCCGGGAGCACCTGCGCTCGCCACCATCCCACGCCCATTGCGGCGGACGAGCGGCGGCGCATGCGTGCGCCCCGAACCGCCGACTCGAGCAGGGTAAGCGCCGCGCCGTCGGCTCTTGCGCGACGCCCCAGGGGACTCATCCGGGGCGTGCCCGCTGCCCCCCTGTTGGTAGCCACCCTTGCCCAACTCGGGAACGGGCGTCGCGGAACCCCGACTGACATCGGCCAACGGCAGTCATACAACCGAAAATTGGAATATGAGACCCGAGCCCGGCTACTCTGATGCTGGAATGTTGGACGCGGCCGCTCGGCTACTTGAAGGAGATCAACGATGACTGCGCAGGCATCAGCAGGCTACAAGTTTATTCCCGACGCTATAGGCCATGTCCTAAGCGATCGCGCCTTAGCCGTGCCTGAATACCAACGTTCGTATTCATGGACAGACGAGCATATCGAGGACTTCTGGACAGACCTACGTAGTGCATTCTATCAAGACGAGTCGGAATACTTCCTGGGAACCATTGTGCTCTCGCAGGAAGGTGCCGAGGGCGCCGATACCATAATAGACGGCCAGCAACGCCTTGCTACGACATCTTTGCTCTTATGTGCCATTAGAGATGAATTCATGTCGCGCGGTGACGAAAAGAGGGCGCATATAGTCCATCGTGACAACCTTGTCGTATCCTCTTTGCATAGCGGAGAAGACGTAACTCGACTACAGTTAAATAGCGATGACCATCCGTTCTTTATGGATGCGGCCGCGCAGCTTCCCGCTAACTTTCCCCAGAAAGCGCTGCATACATCTCACAACCTCCTAATGGATGCCTACCGACAGCTGAGACAGTACGTACATAAAACAGCTGAAGACGCTGGGACAGAGTGGCAGTCACGCCTAGTAGCATGGATGAGCTTTCTTCAAAAGAAAGTAAGGGTAATCGTTGTCGAGGTCCCGACGCAGTCGGATGCCTTCCTTATTTTCGAGACCCTGAATGACCGAGGGGCTGATCTTACTATCGCTGACCTTCTAAAAAATTACCTATTCGGCCGAGCCCAGAAAAATCTAAACACCGTTAGAGATGGTTGGATGGAAGGACTCGGTGCTTTAGAAATGTCGGCGGAAAACTCCCTCTTTACAACATTCCTGCGCCAATACTGGAGCTCTAGGCACGGCGCGACTCGAGAGCGACAGTTATTCAAGAGCATAAAAGAGAACGTAGTCACACCTACTCAGGCCGTTGACTTCAGCCAAGAGCTAAAGCGGGCAGCTAGAGACTATGCTGCTATCCTAAATAGCGATCATGAGCGATGGAGCGCTTTTGGTACATCTACCCGAGACAACGTTTCAGCGTTAGTAAGGCTTAAGCTAGAGCAAATCCGCCCCCTCTTGCTTGCAGTTATGCAGCATTTTGATGACATGGAGTTGAGGAACACACTTAAAGCGCTATTATCTTGGGGTGTGAGGGGAATAATTGTAGGTGGCATAGGGGGCGGCAAGACAGAGAGGTATTATTGTCAATCCGCTGTAAATGTAAGAAATGGGACGATAAAGAACAGGCACGACTTGTTGTCAAGCCTTAACGATATTATCCCGACAGATGACGAATTTGCTTCTGCATTCGCGAAAGCTCGCGTGACTAACGCGAAGATTGCGCGGTACCTGCTATGCGCGCTGGAGCGAGCAGCGTCCCAGAAAAGAGACGCTGAACTCGTGCCAAGCGAAGATGAAGAACGTGTGAACCTCGAGCATATTCTTCCGAAGAGGCCTACGCATGCGGACTGGCCCGATTTCTCAGACGAGGAAGTAAAGGTATTCCTGATTAGCAACGATCGTCAGCTAGAGTCTGCTGGTGCGATTCGGAGGTGCCGCATATACTGATCATACGTTCAGTATTCATGCTCGAGGATCGCCCCATGCCCATGAACCGCATCCAGTTTCAGCCCGGCCTCTCGATGCCCAAGTTCCTCCGGCTCTACGGGCAGGAGTGGCAGTGCGCGGCGGCCCTCGAGCAGGCACGCTGGCCGGAGGGCTTCCGCTGCCCGCGCTGTCACGGGGCGGCGTACAGCCGCGTGCAGGGGCGCACCCATACGCTGTTCCAGTGCCGCGGCTGCCGCCATCAGACCTCACTGATCGCAGGCACCGTGGTGCAGGGCACCAAGCTCCCGCTGACCGTGTGGTTCCTCGCCATCTACCTCCTCAGCCAGGCGAAGACGGGGCTCTCGGCGCTCGCCCTCGCGCGCCAGCTCGGGGTGAGCTACCCCAGCGCCTGGCTGATGCACCACAAGCTCATGGCCGCCATGGCTGAGCGTGAGCAGCGCTACCGCCTCGCCGGCCACGTCCAGCTCGACGACGCCTACCTCGGCGGCGAACGATGCGGCGGCAAGTCCGGCCGGGGCTCGGAGAACAAGGTCGCCTTCCTCGCGGCCGTCTCGCTCAGCGACGAAGGCCACCCCCTGCGTACCCGCCTCACCCCCGTGGCGACGTTCACCACCGAGGCGGTGCGGCGCTGGGCCGAGGCGAGCGTGGTGCCCGGCAGCACGGTCTCCTCGGACGGCCTGGCGTGCTTTCGCGGCGTCACCGCCGCCGGCTGCACGCATCGCCCGACGGTGGTAGCCGCGCGCAAGCCGAGCGAACTGCCCGAGTTCCGCTGGATCAACACCGTGCTCGGCAACCTCAAAACGAGCCTCTCTGGCTGTCACCATGCCCTCGGCTTTCGCAAGTACGCCGCGCGCTATCTCGCGGCGTTCGCCTATCGCTTCAACCGCCGCTTCGACCTCGCCGCCCTGCCGGCGCGGCTGCTCGTCGCCGCCGCCAGCTGCGCACCGCAGCCAATGCGAATCATACGGGCTGAGGCTCATTGCTAATCAGGAAGGTATTTGTGGATCGGATTGGAAATATGGTTCCGCTCAGCAAGGGAAAAAACGATAAAATTGGAAACAAGCCATGGCCCGAAAAGAAACCCATTCTTGCCAGCTCTGAAATGTTGTTAACTAGAGATGCGGCAAAACGCCCGAAGTGGGACCAAAGTGCTATTCAGGAGCGTCAAGAAGAGATGGCCAAATTGGCTCTAGAGGCATGGCCTCGGGAACCTTAAGCATATCGACAAGTGGTGTTGTACTTCAGCCGGATTGGACGACTGAGGCCCTAGCGCGGGGCAGAATTTAAGAGATTGCGGAGGCTGTCCAGAGATTGAACTATAACATTCAAATGCTGTTTACGACCGTTAGCTCTGGGTCCAGGCTGTGTGAAAACCCGGGGTATACTGGGTTCCTCGGCGGTAAGGCGGGGACCAAGCGATGAAGCGCTTCGTTGTCGGCGAGGCCCGTGGTCAAAGCACCCTGTTCCCGGCTTACCTTGATGACTTCATCGCAGACGACAATCCGGTCCGGGCCGTCGAGGCGTTCGTGGAAGGTCTCAATCTCCGGGCCTTGGGCTTCGACGGTGTCGATCCGCACGCCACGGGCCGCCCCGCCTATCATCCCGCGACGCTGCTCAAGATCTACATCTACGGTTACCTGAATCGGATTCAGTCGAGCCGACGCCTGGAGCGCGAGACTCAGCGCAATGTCGAGCTCATGTGGCTGGCCGAGCGCCTGTCACCGGACTTCAAGACCATTGCCGACTTCCGCCGCGACAACGGCAAGGCGATCCGGGGGGTGTGCCGCGAGTTCGTGCTGCTGTGCCGGCGGCTGAATCTCTTCTCGCAGGCGTTGGTGGTCATCGACGGCAGCAAGTTCAAGGCAGTCAACAATCGCGACCGTAACTTCACCGCCGCCAAGATGAAGCGGCGCATGGAGCAAATCGAGCAGAGCATCGAGCGGTATCTCGGCCAGCTCGATTACGCCGATCGCGACGAGCCCTCGGTAGCGGAGGCGAAGACGACACGCCTCAAAGAGAAGATCGCACGACTCAAGGAGGAAGCGCAGCGCCTTGCGGCCATCGAAGTACAGCGCCGCCAGGCGTCCGATGAACAGATCTCGCTGACCGACCCGGACGCGCGCTCCATGGCCACCAGTGGCCGCGGCACCGGCATGGTGGGATACAACGTGCAGACCGCCGTGGACAGCGAGCACCACCTGATCGTCGCCCACGAGGTGACGAACATAGGTAACGATCGCGGGCAACTGGCCAGAATGGCCACGCAGGCCAAGGAAGCGCTGACAGCGGAGGAACTCACGGTGGTCGCCGACCGAGGCTACTTCAAGGGCGAGGAGATCCTCGCCTGCGAAACCGACGGCATCACCACCTATCTGCCCAAGCCCCAGACCTCGGGGAACCAGGCGAAGGGATTATTCCCGCGACACGCTTTCCGCTACCGGAGCGAAGACGACGAGTACGAATGCCCGGCCGGCGAGCGCCTCCGATGGCGATTCACCACCGTCGAGAAGGGACAGACGCTTCACTGCTACTGGAGTTCGGCCTGCCCTGGGTGTTCGCTGCGCCCCCGGTGTACCGGTGGTCAGCAACGGCGCATCAAGCGCTGGGAGCATGAAGCCGTGCTGGAGGCGGTCCAGGCAAGGCTCGAACGTCGCCCGGAGGTCATGCGCATCCGGCGGCAAACTGTCGAGCATCCATTCGGCACACTGAAATCCTGGATGGGCTCAACGCACTTCCTGACGAAGACGCTCGAGCACGTGAGCACCGAGATGAGCCTCCATGTGCTCGCCTACAACCTCAAACGGGTCGTCAACATCCTCGGTTGCAGACCCCTGGCCGAGGCCATGCAGATTTGAGTGGCAGGGCGGCATACCGTCCCGAAACCGCCCAACGGCCCTCCTAGGGAATAATCGGCCTGTAGATACATCGGCAGAGGAGTCTCTGCTGCGACCGGGTACAGATTCCGGCACGGCAGCTGTGGCTGCCCACCGCCGGTCCGGAACCGCCCTCTGCGCTGCTCAGAGGGTGTTTTCACACGGCCTGGACCGGCAGCGGACATGCCCAGAGCCTACGAAGGTCTGAGCCAAGCATTCTGTGGAAACGCAGACCGTCTCAGGCCCTAGGCGCTCCGTACCCCCCGGTAGCTTGGGAAGCGTGAGTACCCAAGAAATGCGCTGCCGGGCTTTGTGCCCTTCCGGGCGACACGGCGCACCGACGGAAGACCGGGCCAATGGCCTCCGCGGCTACGTCGGGGGGCTACAGATGCCCTGCCGCGGGCCTTAACGGCCGACGCGATCAGGTAGAACGGCGGCCCGGAAGCAGTAGACCAGGCCGCTGCACTTGAGGCGGGTGTGGGCGCACACATGCGTCCGGCCCTCCATCCGCCAAGCTCCCTTCGGAACAGGCGAATATGACAGCCAGACGTGTGCAGGTACCGGGATGAAAAGTACTCCCTAACTTCCCGATACCAAGGGGATAATCTGGCGGAGAGGGAGGGATTCGAACCCTCGGTACGGGGTTACCGTACACACGCTTTCCAGGCGTGCTCCTTCGACCGCTCGGACACCTCTCCGGATGGTTGCCATCGGGCTCCGCCCGACAGGCGTGCAAGGGTAATGCACGGGTTGCGCGGGATCAATCGCGGCCGCGGCCCGGGCCGTAGAACGGCATGGGGAAGTGGGTCACCTTGCCCTCGGCGTCGGTGATCTTGGGGGCGCCCTCCTTCTCCACCTCGTCGATGCGGATGATGGCGTGCATCGGGATGAAGGTGCGCTTGACGCCGGCGAACTCGCTCTTGAGCCGCTCCTCGGACGGGTCCACCACCACCTGGGTGCGCTCGCCGAACGTCAGCGACTCGATCTGCACGAAGCCGAGCAGACCGCCGTCCGCGACCTTGCGGGCGTAGATCTCGTAGACCTTGCCCTGGCTGTGGAAGATGACGCGGTAGATGTGCTCGGGTGCTGCCATGTGACCCCGTCCGCCACGCGGTGAAAAGAGTGGCGGAGGATAGCACGCGCGCGCGCCGGCCTCAGCCCTGAACGGTGACCACCACCTGGCGGCGGTGCGGCTGCGCGCGGTGCTCCCAGAGGAAGATGCCCTGCCAGGTCCCGAGGGCCAGTCGCCCGCTGCTCACGGGCACCGAGAGGCCGCTCTGGGTGAAGACGCTGCGGATGTGGGCGGGCATGCCGTCCGGGCCCTCGACGTCGTGCTCGAAACGCGGGTCACCGTCCGGCACCCAGTCCGCCGTGAAGCGCTCCAGGTCGCGGCGCACGCCCGGATCGGCGTTCTCGCAGATGATGAGCGAGGCGCTGGTGTGGCGGATGAAGACGTGTGCGAGCCCCGCGTCCACGCCGGCCTCTCGGGCCACGGTGGCGACTTCCCGGGTGATGTCCAACGTGCCGCGGCCGGGGGTGCGGAACTCGAGGGTCTGCTGATGCATGGGCGCTCCGGGGCTGTGTGGACAGCGTCAGCCTAGCCCGCCTATCTCACCGATTCACGAAGCGAGGGCGTGGAGATGGCGGGCAGGACAAGGCGCGGGAGAGTTCGGGCGCGCAGGCGTACTCGAAAGTACGTCGAGCACCCGGACCGAGCGCAACGCCGGACTGCCCGCCAGATCCGCGCCCGCAGCCGTGAATCGGTGAGATAGGCGGGCTAGCGGCCTGCCATGGCGCGGGGTAAGGCCTACCGGGCGACGTCCGGCCCTTCCCTGCCGGTGGGGCGCATCCGGCGCGACGTGGGTCCGGCAGGCCTTACCGCGCGCCACGGCAAGCCGTGGCACCGGTCAGTCGTGGAAGTGGCGCCCGGCGGTCACCTCCGGCACGTAGCCGGCGCGGATGACGAAGTCGCCGAAGGGCTCGCCGGCATCGCGCTCTGCGGCATAGCGCCGGAACATGCCTTCCAGCTCGCTGAGGATGCGCGCCTCGTCGATGTTCTCGAGATAGGGCTTGTTCAGGCGCTGGCCGTGGAAGCCGCCACCCAGGTACATGTTGTACTTGCCAGGCGCGCGGCCGGTGAAGCCGATCTCCGCGAGGTAGGGCCGGGCGCAGCCGTTGGGGCATCCGGTCATGCGGATGACGATGGGCTGCTCGGCGATGCCCGCCGTCTCCGCCAGGCCCTCGATCTTCGTGACCAGGTCCGGCAGGTAGCGCTCGCTCTCGGCCATGGCGAGGCCGCAGGTGGGGAAGGCGACGCAGGCCATGCTGTTGAGCCGAAGGGCGCTGCGATGCTCCGGGGCGAGCACCCCGTGGGCCTCGAGCAGGCGCTCGATGCGCTTGCGGCTGCGCGCGGGCACGCCGACGATGGTGAGGTTCTGGTTCGGCGTGAGCTGGAACTCACCCTTGTGCACCCGGGCAATCTCGCGCAGGGCACTGCGCAGATGCAGGCCGTCCTCGCGGTCGCGGATGCGGCCGTTCTCGATGAACAGGGTGTAGTGCCAGCGGCCGTCCTCGCCGCGGGTCCAGCCGTAGCGGTCGCCGTTGTGCTCGAAATGGTAGGGCCGTGGCTCTCCGAGCGCGAAGCCCATCCGGCGCTCCATCGCGCCACGGAACCACTCCGTGCCGTAGTCCTCGAGGGTGTACTTCAGGCGCGCGCGCTTGCGGTCCTCGCGGTTGCCGTAGTCGCGCTGGGTGGTCACCACCGCCTCGGCCACGGCCACCATCTGCTCCCGGGCACAGAAGCCGATGACGTCCGAGAGGCGGGGAAAGGTACTGGTCTCGTTCTCGGTCCGGCCCATGCCGCCGCCGATGAGCACATTGAAGCCGGCAAGCCCGCCGTCTTCGTCCCGGATGGCGATGAAGCCGAGATCCTGACTGTAGACGTCGACGTCGTTCACCGGCGGCACGGCGTAGCCGATCTTGAACTTGCGCGGCAGGTACGTCGGCCCGTAGATGGGCTCGGCCTCGGCGTCCGGGTCGACGCGCTCGCCGTCGAGCCAGATCTCGCGGTAGGCGCCGGTGCGCGGCAGCAGATGATCACTCACCGCCTGGGCGTGGCGCTGCACCTCGGCGTGCAGGCGCGACTCGTGCGGGTTCACCGCGGCCATCACCGTGCGGTTGACGTCGCCGCAGGCCGCGATGCTGTCCAGCAGTGCGGCATCAACGGCCTGGATCGTTGTCTTTATGTTGCGCTTGAGCACGCCGTGGAACTGGAACGTCTGCCGTGTGGTGAGCCGCAGGCTGCCGTCGGCGTAGCGCCCGGCGATGTCGTCGAGCTGCAGCCACTGCTTCGGCGTGCAGGTGCCCCCCGGCAGGCGCAGGCGGAGCATCATCTGGTAGGCGGGCTCGAGCTTCTGGCGCCGGCGCTCGTCGCGCAGGTCGCGGTCGTCCTGCTGGTAGAAGCCGTGGAACTTGGTGAGCTGGGTGTCCGCCTCGCGCAGGGCGCCGGTGATGGGGTCCGCCAGGCCCTCCTCGATGGTCCCCCGGAGCAGCCGGCTCTCGGCCTTCAGCCGCTCGTTCGGATGCAACTCGGAAACCGGGCGGTCGATGGGTCGCTGCTCGCTCATGCCGGTCTGCTTCAGTAGACGTCGCGCTGGTAGCGCTTCCCGCGCTGCAGCTCGCGGAGGTAGTCGTGGGCGGCCTCGTCGTCGAGCCCGCCGTGGTCGCGGGCGATCGCCTGCAGCGCCTGGTGCACGTCCGGCGCCATGCGCTCGGCGTCACCGCAGACGTAGACGTGGGCACCCGCCTCGAGCCAGCGCCAGACCTCGGCGCCGCGCTCGCGCAGCCGATCCTGCACGTAGACCTTTTCGGCACCATCGCGGGAGAAGGCGACATCCATGCGCTCCAGCACACCGTCCTTCAGCCAGCGTTGCCACTCGGTCTGATACAGGAAGTCCGTGCGGTGATGCGGGTTGCCGAAGAACAGCCAGCTGCCGCCATCGATGCCCTGCTCCTCGCGCTCCTGCAGGAAGGCGCGGAACGGCGCCACCCCGGTGCCCGGGCCGATCATGATGATCGGCGTCTCGGCGCTGTCCGGCAGGCGGAAGTGCTTGTTCGGCCGCACGTACACCGGCACCGTCGCCCCCGGCTCGGCAATGTCCGCGAGATAGGTGGAGGCAACCCCCTCGCGGGCCCGCCCATGGCTCTCGTAGCGCACCGCGGCCACGGTCAGGTGAACCTCGCCGGGGCTCGCCGCATGGCTGGAGGCAATCGAGTATTCCCGGGGCTGCAGGCGGCGGAGCATGCCGAGCAGTGTCGCGGCATCCAGACCCGCCACCGGGTACTCGCTGACGACATCGATGACGTGTCGCCCCTCGAGCCAGTCCATGAGCTCCCGACGCCGTTCCTCGGCGGTGAGGGCGCGCAGCGTGTCGGCGCCGGCCAGATCCGCCCAGGCCCCGACGAAGGCCGGGGTAAGCGTGGTGATCTCGTAGTCGCGCTTCAGCGCCTCGGCCAGGCTCACCTCACCCGACGGCGCGGAGACGGTCTCCTCGCCGGAGAGCGACAGCGCCTCCAGCAGCTCGCCGACGATCGCATCGCGGTTCTCCGGCACGACCCCGAGGATGTCCCCCGGCTGATAGTCGATACCCGAGCCCTCCAGCGAAAGCTCGATGTGATGCGTCTCCTTGGGCGAGCCGCGGCCGTTCAGCAGGACACGGTCCAGCACCTCGGCAGGAAACGGGTTCTTGCGGTCGTAGCGGCTCGTGGCGCGCTGGCCGCCGCTGCCACTGAAGGCCACCACGTTGTTCGGCGTGCCGGTCGTCTCGGCATGCTCGGCGAAGCCGTCGAGGGCCCGTGCGAGCCAGGCCTCGGCGGTCTCCTCGTAGTCCACGTCGCAGTCGACGCGCTCGGTGAGACGTTCGGCGCCCAGCGCCTCGAGCCGGGCGTCGAAGTCGCGGCCGGTCTGGCAGAAATGCTCGTAACTGGAGTCGCCCAGGGCGAGCACCGCGAACTTCGTCTCCGGCAGCTTCGGTGCCTTGCGGCCGTGCAGGAACTCGTGGAAATCCGCCGCCGTGTCGGGCGGGTCGCCCTCGCCGTGGGTGGCGGTGATGATCAGCAGCAGACGCTCGTCACGCAGGGACTTCGGCTTGTAGTCGGCCATGTCCTGCACGCGCACGTCGAGGCCGCGGGCGGCCGCGAGCTCGCCGGCGTGCCGGGCGAGCCCTTCGGCGTTGCCGGTCTCGGAGCCGTAGAGGATGGTCAGCCGCTGCCGCGCGGTCGCGGCCTGAGGCTGGCCGCCGCTGCCGGCCAGGGGCTGGCCCTGCAGACCAGCGAGGTAGCCGCTTACCCAGGAGAGCTGCTCCGGGGCGAGGCTGCCGACCAGGCGGTTCACCTGCTCCGCCTGCTCGCTGCTGAGGGGGCTGTTCACTTGATCGAGCGCGTTGCTCGCCATCAGGGTCACCATTAGTCGTGGGCTCTGGTGGACGCGTCGATCCACGCCACTGCAGACGGGACCCTACCCGCTGTTGGAAAGCACGAGAACGAATTTTATCTTCGTTGTTTATACGGCTACGTTATGAAAAAGGCCCGGCACGGGGCCGGGCCTCTACGGGAGACAGACACCGCCCGACGGGACGGCCGGCGTCCGCAGTCAGTCCTGCGGCTGCCGGGCGACGCGCAGATAGGGCTTGAGCGCCTTCCAGCCCTCGGGGAACTTCTTGCGCGCCTCCTCGTCGCTCACCGACGGCGGGATGATGATGTCCTCGCCGTTCTGCCACTGCACCGGCGTCGCCACCGTGTGGCGGGCGTTGAGCTGCAGGGAGTCCAGCAGGCGCAGGATCTCGTCGAAGTTGCGGCCGCTGGTCATCGGGTAGACGAGCATCGCCTTGATCTTCTTGTCCGGCCCGATCAGGTAAACCGCGCGCACGGTGGCGTTGTCCGCCGGCGTGCGACCCTCGAAGGACCCCTCTTCCGTCTCCGGCAGCATGTCGTAGAGCTTGGAGATGGAGAGGTCGGTGTCACCGATCATCGGGTAGTTGGGCGCCGTGCCCTGGGTCTCCTCGATGTCCTTGGACCACTTCGTGTGGTTCTCCACCGGATCCACGGACAGGCCGATGATCTTGGTGTTGCGCTTGTCGAACTCGGGCTTGATGCGGGCCATGTAGCCGAGCTCGGTGGTGCACACCGGCGTGAAGTCCTTCGGGTGGGAGAACAGGATCGCCCAGCTGTCGCCGATCCACTCGTGGAAGCGGATCGTGCCCTCGGTGGTCTGCGCCGTGAAATCCGGCGCCGTGCTGCCAATTCGCAGACCCATGTTGCAACCTCCTTCTCTGAGATGACGGGCTCCGGAGCGCGCAGGCTCCGGAGCGTTGAACGGCCGGGCCGGACGCTGCGTTCGATCCGGCGCCGCGTAACCCGCATAAGGTAGATTGACAGTGTCAGGCACAGAAGTAATTTTCCCTTCTTCCGTTATGCATTGACGTTACAAGGCATCCGGCGGCGGCTGGCCAGCGCGGGCCGCCGATGACATGATCCCGGGCCTGCACCCATTCCGAGAAGAACCGAACGAGGAGACCCCGGCCATGAGACGGGCAGCCTGCATCCCCTTCCTCGCCGCCGTTCTGGCGGCAGCGATACCGTTCGCCGCCACGGCGGCCGAGCCGGTGCGCATCGGCATGGTCACCACCCTGTCCACCGGCGGCGGCTACCTCGGCGAGGATATCCGCAACGGCTTCCAGCTCGCCCTCGACCAGGGCGACGGCGCGCTCGGCGGCGTGCCGGTGGAGCTGATCGTGGAGGACGACGGCCGCGAGCCGGGCAACGCCCGCCAGCTCGCCCGCCGGCTGATCGAGAGCGAGGGTGTGCGCCTGATGACCGGCTCGGTGTTCTCCAACGTCGCCATGGCGACGATCCCGAGCATCGTGCGCGACGGCGTCATCTACATCAGTCCCAATGCCGGGCCGGCCCAGCTGGCCGGGCGGCTCTGCCACGAGAACTACTTCAACGCCGCCTACCAGAACGACAACTTCTACGAGGCCATGGGCCAGTACTTCAACGACGAGGGGCTGGACAACGTCTACCTGCTGGCGCCGAACTACGCCGCCGGCAAGGACGCCCTCACCGGCTTCAAGCGCTATTTCGACGGCAACGTGGTGGGCGAGGTCTACACCCAGCTCGGCCAGACCGACTATGCCGCCGAGATCGCCGATCTGCGCGCCGCCGAGCCGGACAACGTGTTCTTCTTCTACCCGGGCGGCATGGGCATCAACTTCATCAAGCAGTACGCTCAGGCCGGCCTCGACCAGCGCATTCCGCTGTTCGGCCCGGGCTTCTCGGCCGACAACAGCCTGGTGGACGCGGTCGGCGAGGCCGCCCTCGGCATGGTCAACAGCGCCCACTGGAGCCGCGACCTCGACAACGCCGCCAACCGGCAGTTCGTGGACGCCTACATCGCCGCCTACGACCGTGAGCCGACGCTCTACGCGGCCCAGGGCTACGACACGGCCCGCCTGATCGGCAGCGCCCTGGCGGCGGTGGCCGGTGACGTCAGCGACACCGAAGGGCTGCGCGCCGCCCTGCGCGCCGCCGACTTCGACTCCGTGCGCGGCGATTTCCGCTTCGGGCGCAACCAGCATCCGATCCAGGACATCTACGTCCGCCGGGTGGTGCGCGGCGAGGACGGCAACCTCACCAACGCCCTGGTCGCCAAGGTATTCGACGACCATCAGGACGCCTACGTCGGCGACTGCGGGATCCCCGAGCAGGGCTGAACCCTTTATCTCCGCCCCGCCGGCATGCCGGCGGGGCCTCCCGGATGGACTGGTATGCAGCTGTTCCTGGAGCAGGTGCTCAACGGGCTGCAGTTCGGCATGACGCTGCTCCTGATGGCGTCGGGGCTGACGCTCGTCTTCGGCATCATGAACCTGATCAATCTGGCCCACGGCTCGCTGTTCATGCTGGGGGCCTTCGCCGGGGCCACCGTAGTGGCCTGGAGCGGCAGCTTCCTGCTGGGGCTTCTGGCCGGCGTCGTGACCGCCGGCCTGGCGGGCATGGCCATGGAGGCGCTGGTGCTGCGGCGGCTCTACCGCCGGGACCACCTCGACCAGGTGCTCGCCACCTTCGGCCTGATCCTGCTGTTCAACGAGGCGGTGCGCGTGATCTGGGGGCGCCGGCCGCTCGGCCTGACGCTCCCGGACTGGCTCGCCGGCAGCGTGGAGATCCTGCCCGGGGTCGGCTACCCGGTGTTCCGCCTCGCGGTGATCGCCGTCGGGCTCGCGGTGATGGCAGGGCTCTGGTGGCTGGTCATGCGCACACGGCTCGGCATGCGTATTCGTGCCGGCGCGTCGGACCGGGAGATGATCGGCGCGCTCGGCGTCAACATCACCGCACTCTATACCCTGGTGTTCGGGCTGGGTGCCTGCCTGGCCGGGCTCGCGGGGGTGATGGCCGCGCCCTTCATCGCCGTGCAGTCGGGTATGGGGGAGGACATCCTCATTCTCACCTTCGTGGTGATCGTCATCGGCGGCATCGGCTCGCTGCGGGGGGCGGTGGCCGGCGCCCTGCTGATCGGGCTGGCGGACACCCTCGGCCGGGTGTACCTGCCGGACCTGCTGCGGCTGTGGCTGCCCCCGGCGACCGCGGACGGGGCGGGGGCGGCGCTCGCCTCCATGACCATCTACCTGCTCATGGCCCTGGTGCTCGCACTGCGCCCGCGGGGCCTGTTCGGCGATGCGGGCTGACCGCCGCCTACTCGCCGCCGCCGTGCTGGTGGTGGGCCTGCTGGCGCTGCCGCCGCTGGCAAGCGCCTTCGGCAACCCGTACCTGGTGACGCTGGTCACCCGGGCGCTGATCTACGCCCTGGCGGCACTCGCCCTCGACTTCGTGATGGGCTACGGACGGCTGGTGAGCTTCGGCCATGCCGCGTTTCTCGGCCTCGGCGCCTACACGGTGGGCATCCTCAACACCCATGCGCTGCAGGCCCTGCCGCTGGTGGGCGGCTGGAGCGGCAGCAACGAGGCGCTGGTGGCCTGGCCGCTGGCGATGCTGGTCGCGGCCGCCTACGCGCTGCCGGTGGGGGCGATCTCGCTGCGCACCTCCGGGGTGTACTTCATCATGATCACGCTGGCCTTCGGGCAGCTGGTCTTCTACCTGTTCAACTCGCTCTCGGCCTACGGCGGCCAGGACGGTCTGCCGCTCTGGCTGCCGAACACCGTCGCCGGGCGGGAGATGCTGGAGGGCCCGGCCTTCTACTACCTCTGCCTCGGCATCCTGTTGGTGGTCTGGGCCTTCCTGCAGCGGGTGGTGAGGTCGCCCTTCGGCCGCGTGCTGGTGGGCTGCCGCGAGAACCCGCGGCGGATGCGGGCCCTCGGCTACCGGCCCTACCCCTACCAGCTCGCCGCATTCGTGCTCTCCGCAGCGCTCACGGGCCTCGCCGGGGCACTGCTCGCCAACCAGCAGACCTTCGTCAGCCCGTCGCTGATGCACTGGTCACAGTCCGGCGAGCTGCTGGTGATCGTGCTGCTGGGCGGCCTGGCGACGCTGATCGGCCCCATCTGGGGGGCGCTCGCGCTGCTGGTGCTGGAAGAGGTACTGGTGACGGTCACCGAGCACTGGCAGCTGGTGCTCGGGCCGCTGCTGGTGCTGGTGGTGCTGTTCTTCCGCAACGGCCTGCAGGGCGCGCTGGACGGTCGGGGAGCGCGGGATGACTGAGGTGCTGCTGGAGGCGCGGGATCTGCAGAAGCGATTCGGCGGGCTGCTGGCCACCGACCATCTCTCCCTGGCGCTGCGCCGCGGGGAGATCCACGCCCTGATCGGCCCCAACGGGGCCGGCAAGACCACGGCACTGGCCCAGCTCTCCGGCGAGCTCGCGCCGGATGCCGGCCGCATCCACCATCGGGGCGAGGACATCACCGCCCTGGACATGCCCGGCCGCGCCCGCCGCGGCATCGCCCGCTCGTTCCAGATCACCGCGGTGTTCGAGGGCCTGAGCGCACTGGAGAACGTCGCCCTGGCGGTGCAGGCACGGGCGGGCCACCACTTCCGCCTGCTGCGCCGGGCGGCGCGTGACGAGACGCGCATGGCGCCGGCCCGGGAGCTGCTGGAGCGGGTCGGCCTCGCCGGCGCAGCGGCGACCCCCGCGGCCACCCTCGCCCACGGCCAGCGCCGCCAGCTCGAGATCGCCATGGCGCTGGCGCTGCGCCCGGAAGTTCTGCTGCTGGACGAGCCCATGGCGGGCATGGGCCAGGCCGAGGGCGAGGCCCTGGCGTCGCTGCTGGAGAGCCTGCGCGACGAGCATGCCATCCTGCTGGTGGAGCACGACGTGCATCTCGTGTTCCGGCTCGCCGACCGGGTCAGCGTCCTCGTCGCCGGGGCCGTGCTCGCCAGCGGCCCGCCAGCCGAGGTGCGCGCCGACCCGGCCGTGCAGCAGGCGTACCTGGCGGAGATGAGCGATGGCGCTTGAGGTCCGCGGGATCGAGGCCGGCTACGGCGACAGCCGGGTGCTGTTCGGCGTGGATCTGGACGTCCCGCCCGGGCGCACCGTCGGCCTCCTCGGCCGCAACGGCATGGGCAAGACCACGCTGGTGCGAGCGATCATGGGGCTGCTGCCCGCCCGTGCCGGCTCCGTGCGCTTCCGGGGCCGGACCCTGGACCGGGCACCTGCCCACCGACGGGCGCGGGCGGGGATCGGGCTGGTGCCGGAGGGCCGGCGGATATTCCCCAACCTCAGCGCGCGCGAGAACCTCATCGCCGCCGCGCGCCCCGGCCCCTGGGGGCTCGCCCGGGTGTTCGAGCTCTTCCCGCGGCTCGCCGAGCGCCGCGACGCGCCGGGCAACCGGCTTTCCGGCGGCGAGCAGCAGATGCTCGCCATCGGCCGGGCGCTGATGACCAACCCCGAGCTGCTGATCCTCGACGAGGCCACCGAGGGGCTCGCGCCCGCGGTGCGCGCCGACATCCGCCACTGCCTGCAGCGCCTGCGCGCGGCCGGGCACTCGCTGCTGGTGATCGACGGCGACGTGGAGGCCATGCTTGGGCTCTGCGATGATCTGGTGATCCTCGAAACCGGGCGGGTGGTCTGGCACGGCCGCGCCGAGGCCCTGGCCGCGGACCGCACCCCCCTCGTCCGCCATCTGGGAGTGTGAGCGATGGACTGGCGCGCGCTTGACGCGGAAACGCTGGAGGTCGAGTACAACCCGCGGCGACAGGTCGCCGACGCCGAGGCCCTGCTGGCCACGGTTGCCGAGCGCTCGGCAGCGGCTCGCGGGCGCCTCGGCGAGCCCCACGAGTTCGCCTACGGGCCGGAGCCGCTGGCACGCGTGGACGTCTATCCCGCCGCGGGCCATGCGCGGCCGCTGCACGTGTTCTTCCATGGCGGCTACTGGCGCGGCCAGGACAAGCGCGACTACGCCTACCTCGCCGAGGCGCTGCTCGCCCGGGGCGTCAGCGTCGCCCTTGCCAACTATCCGCTCTGCCCGCAGAGCAACCTGCCCGCCATCCACGAAGCCGCCTGCCGCTGCCTGCAGCTGCTCGCCGACAGCGCCCATGGCCTCGGCGCCGACCCGGCGCGGCTGACCCTGGGCGGCCATTCCGCGGGCGGACAGATCGTCGCCCGCCTGCTGGCCGAGGGCCCGGTGGCGCCGGCCGGGGCGGTGGCCGCCTCCGGGGTGTTCGACCTCCTGCCGGTGGTGCATACGAGCATCAATGAGGCGCTGCGGCTGGACGAGGCCGGCGCGGAGGCCGTCTCTCCCCTGCGGCGTCCGCCCCCGCGCTGGCGCGGCCCGCTGCTGCTGGCCGTGGGCGGGGCCGAGAGCGCGGCGTTTCAGGCGCAGACCGCGGACTATGCGGCACACTGTCGCGGCGCGGGGCCGGCCATCGACGCCGTCACCGTGCCCGGACGCCATCACTTCGACATTCTGGACGCCCTGTACGGCGAGCAAGGCGAGCTCTTTTCCCGCCTCGCCGCACTCGTGGAGACCACCTGAGGGGACTGGCCATGCACGGCTGGGAAGGCCGCCCGTTCGCAGACATCGACCGGCTCACCCGCAAGCGTGATCCGCGGCGTCATCCCATCGGCTGCGTGACCACCGACGGTGAGCGCGAGATCGTGCAGTGGTTCGGCAACATCCCCGAGCTCTCCCAGTTCCTGCGGCGCATGGAGCCGCAGCGCTGGGGGCTCGCGGGCGCGGCGCTCATCGAGATCAAGGCCCAGCTTGAGGCCGTGCTCACCCGTGTCGACGTCTTCGGCCTCACCGAGGACAACCGCCTCGCCCACAACCGGCTCACCGCGCCGCGCTACGAGGTGGTCTGGTGGGGCTCGCTGCAGGAGCTGCTGCGGGACCCTGGCGAGTGGCCGAGCCAGCTGCGCGCGGCCGCCGGCGCCGATGACGCCGACGACCCCGCCGTGCGCATCGCGGAGCACCTGCGCGAGCGTCTGCGGCAGCACTAGCGTCCGGTAGCGCAAGTCCCTGCGCCCCCGGGAGGCCCTCCGGCACGGACTTGCTCCCGCGGTCGCGCTGTGCTCTGCTCTGGTCAGTCATCCTCTGCCGGAAGGCACTGCCGATGTCTGACTCCCCGCGCTGGAGCCGCCGCCGTTTCATGGGCCTCTGCGCCGCCGGCCTCGTGGCCATGGGCGGCATTCCCCAGCTGCTTCGCGCCGCCGCCGCGCCGCGGGAGGACTTCCCCCGGGTACGCCTGATCCATCCCGACGGGCGCCCGTTTCACAGCGCTGACCTGGTGCCCGGTCGCAACTACGTCTTCTCCTATCCGTACGTGAGCACGCCCTGTTTTCTGCTCGACCTGGGGCGAACGCTGCAGGCGCCGCGTCAGCTCGAGACCCGCGAGGGGCGCGCCTACACCTGGTCCGGCGGCGTCGGGCTGCAGCAGTCGGTGGTGGCGTTCTCGGCAATCTGCTCCCACCGCATGACCCACCCCGCCCCGGAAACCAGCCTCATCAGCTACCACGCCCACGAGCACAGCGGGCCGGACGGCCAGGGCGCCGGTGTCATTCACTGCTGCTCGGAGGGCAGCGTGTTCGATCCCGCCGAGGGAGCGCGGGTGCTGAAGGGGCCGGCACCAGAGCCGCTCGCCGCCATCGATCTGCGCTACGACTTCCGCGATGACGGCCTGAGCGCGGCCGGGGCCCACGGCGGCGTGCTCTTCGAGCGCTTTCTGGAGACCTTCGGGCCGCGGCTCTCTCTGAGCTTCGGCCCCGACCGGTACAACCGCCCGGTGGGTGAGACCAGTGTCGTGCAGACGCTGGAGGAATACAGCCAGCGGCCCTACTACTGTTGACCCCCATGCGCCGACGCTTCGCCTGTCTGCTGACGCTCGCCCTGACCACTGGCCTGACCGGCCATGCCATCGCGGCCACCGCCGAACGCGAGTGGCGCGAGGCCATCACCCAGCGCGATCCGGTCGCCCTCGCCCGGCTGCTCCACCAGCGCGCCGACCCCGATCCGGCCGGCGCCGGTGGCGTCACCGCCCTCATGGTCGCCGCCGCGAGCGGCGAGACCGGGCTGGTGGTCGATCTGCTGGCGGCCGGAGCCGACGTGCACGCCCGCAACGACAAGGGCGCCAGCGCCCTCCTCTACGCCGCCCATCGCGGCCATGCGGAGGTTGTGCGCCGGCTCCTCGATGCCGGGGCGGATGTGGACGTCGCCGCGAGCAACGGCTGGACCGCCCTCACCCTCGCCGCGGCCACGGGCCGGACGGAGACGGTGCAGGTCCTGCTCGCCGTTGGCGCCGATCCGAACCATCCCGACGTCTATCGCTGGACACCGCTGATGCGGGCGGTGGACAACGGCCACCGCGCCGTGGCCCGTCAGCTGCTGGCGGACGACCGCACCCGGGTAGACCTTCGGGACGACGCCGGCATGACGGCCCTGCATCACGCCGCCCGCCGGGGCGGCCAGGCGACGGCGCGGGCACTGGCGGCGCGATGTGCCGATCCGGCGGCGGAATCCATTGGCGGCCATACGCCGTTGGACATCCTGCGCGAGCGCTGGGGCGACACCGGGGAATGGCTGCAGCGCGCCGCCCGCGAGGCGAACTGCCGCGCGGGCGTGGCCCAGGCCGCGGACTGACGGCGGCCGGGCACACGGACGGCAGATCTGCTGGGCGCGCGGAGCGCGAATCCGCGGCCGGCTTGCACACTTCGCTACGTGATACCTGGACGCCACTGCACGCGGAATACGCCACCGAGGTCAGCTAAGCGGGGCGGGGCGGGAGCGCCCGGGCCCACGCTCCGCCCGCGACATCGCGGAGAAAGTCCCTGCAGTAAAGACGGCGCGAGGAAAATAATGACCGAAGCGGACTGCATATTCTGTCGCATCGCCGCAGGCACGGCGCCCGCCGACGAGCTCTATCGGGACGAGGCGATCATCGCCTTCCGGGACCTGCACCCGCAGGCACCGGTGCATGTGCTGGTGGTGCCGCGGGAGCACATCCCGAGCCTCCTTGACCTCGAGCCGCGCCACGCCGAGATCGTCGGTCGCCTGCACCTGGTCGCGCGCAGTCTCGCCGAACGCCTCGCGGTGGCCGATCGCGGCTACCGGACCGTGTTCAACTGCGGCAATGAGGCGGGCCAGAGCGTCTGGCATATCCATCTGCACCTGTTGGCCGGCCGCCCGATGGGCTGGCCGCCCTGGCCCGCTACCGGCGGCTGACTGCCCTAGCCCTCAAATCTCACCGATTCACGGCTGCGGGCGCGGATCGGTGAGATATCCGAGCTAGCCGGGCAGCGACACCGCCACTCCGGTATCCTGCGCGTCCACGGGCCCGGGCAACGGTCGCCCGGCCTGCCGCGGACTCCGGGAGCGCCCCATGAACGAGACACCGATCATCATCGAGGAACGAACCGCCGCCGGCGGTCATCGCATTGGCGTGGCCACCCTGAACGCCCCGCGCTCGCTCAATGCGCTGACGCTGCCCATGATCGAGCGGCTGCGCCCGCAGCTCGAGGCCTGGGCGGAGGATCCGGGGATCGCCTGCGTCGTGCTCATGGGGGCCGGGGAGAAGGCCTTCTGCGCCGGCGGTGACGTGGTGAGCATGTACCACGCCATCCGGGAGAATCCGGGCGGCCCGGTGCCCTTCGCCGAGCGGTTCTTCGAGCAGGAATATCGCCTCGACTATGCCATCCACACCTTCCCGAAGCCGATCCTGGTCTGGGGGCATGGCGTGGTCATGGGCGGCGGCCTCGGGCTGCTGGTGGGGGCGAGCCACCGGGTGGTCACCGAGCACGCAAAGGTCGCCATGCCCGAGATCACCATCGGCCTCTATCCGGACGTGGCCGGCACCTGGTTCCTTAACCGGATGCCCGGGCGGATCGGCCTTTTCCTGGGCCTGACCGGCGCGCGCATGAACGCCGCCGACACGCTGTACACCGGCCTCGCCGATTATCTGATCACCGCCGACCGGCGCGACGCGGTGCTGTCAGCCCTCGCCGACATCGCCTGGGAGGACGACCCCGAGCTCAACCGCGGGCACCTGTCGGTGGCCCTGCGCCGCTTCGCCGACGCGAGCCGCGCGGCGCGCCCGGCCTCCAACGTGCTGCGCCACCTCGACCTCATCGACCATGTCACCGACCATCACAGCGTGCGCGGCATCCTCGACGCCCTGGAGGGCTACGCCGGCGAGGACGACTGGGTCGACGCCGCCCGCGCTACTCTCGCCGCGGGCTCGCCCACCTCGGCGCGGGTCATCCTGGAGCAGTACCGTCGCGGCAGGCACCTCTCGCTGAAGGAGGTCTTCATGCGCGAGCTCAACATGTCCGTGCGCTGCGTCCGCGGGCACGACTATCCGGAGGGCGTGCGCGCCCTGCTGGTGGACAAGGACCGCAACCCGCGCTGGGATCCGCCGTCGGTGGAGGCGGTGAGCGACGAGCTGGTGGAAAGCTTCTTTCTGCCCGCTGAAGGGCTTGAAGAGAACCCGCTGCGGGATCTTTAGGCCGCAGGAGATTCGCGGCGAGGACGCCGCTCCTACAGGCTCTGCAACGCCGCCGGGGCTCGACGAAGCCTTTGGGAGGCGCGCCCCTGCGCCGGATCTCCGACGGCCCCGGGGTAAGCCCCCGGGCGCCGGACTACTCCCCCAGCTTCCCGCCGCGCAGGAACTGCAGGATGCTCGAGAAGTCGTAGCCGCCGTTGCCGTGGGCGGAGTGGGCGGTGTAGAGCGCGCGGGCCGCGGCGCCGAGGGGCGTGGCCGTGTGGCTGCTGCCGGCCATGTCCATGGCGAGGCCGAGGTCCTTCACCATCAGATCCACCAGAAACCCGCCCTGGTAGCCGTTGCTCGCGGGCACGCCGTCCATCACGCCCGGGTAGGGGTTGTAGACCTGCAGCGCCCAGTTGCTGCCGGAGCTCGCCTTCATGATGTCGGAAACAGCGGCTGGATCCAGGCCGTGGGCGTCGGCGAGGTTGAGGGCCTCGGCGGTGCCGATCATCTGGATGGCGAGCAGCATGTTGTTGCACATCTTGCCCACCTGGCCGGCACCGCTCGGCCCCGCGTGAAAGACGTTCTTCCCCATCGCTGCGAGGACTGGCCGCGCCTCCTCCACATCCGCCGCCTCGCCGCCGCAGATGAAGGTCAGCGTCCCCGCGCGGGCACCGCCGACGCCGCCGGAGACCGGCGCGTCGAGAAAGCGCAGCGACCGCTCGCGCGCGGCTGCGGCGACCTGCCGCGCCGCGTCCGCCGCGATGGTGGAGCAGTCCACGAGCAGCGTTCCCGGCCGAACGCTCGCCATGACCTGGCCGCTGCCGAGATAGAGCTCGTGCACGTGCTCCCCGGCGGGCAGCATCGAGATGACGACCTCGGCGTCCGCCACCGCCTCGGCCGCCGAGCCCGCAGCGCGGGCACCCGCCTCTTCGGCCGCCGCCAGCGCCTCTGGCACGAGATCGAACACCGTGGTCTCGTAGCCGCCGCGCAGCAGGTTCGCCGCCATCGGTGCGCCCATGTTGCCGAGGCCGATGAATGCCACCCCGCCCATATCGCTCCCCTCCTCCTGGTCGTCGTCGCATCTGCGGGCTACAGACCGCAGGCGTGCCGTCGGTCTGCCGTATGGAGGATCATCGCACGCGGCGCGCCAGGGAAAGGAGGGAGTCCAGGATCGAGTAGCCGGGGCGGTCACCCGCCCCGGCTCTCACACCACCGTACGTACGGGGCCGTATACGGCGGTTCACGCAGCGCTCGCAAGTCGACGGTGCTCGCCGAGGAAGCTCACGAGACCCTGACGGTGCAGCCAGCGCGCGGGGATGGCCACGTGCATGTGGGCCGCCCCCGCGTTCCACCACGGGCCACGCCCGTTGGTGGCGGAGCGATACGCTCGCAGGCGCTCGACACCGTGCTGCATCAGCCGCCGGGCGCGGGTGCGCCAGCGCTTCCACTGCCGCCACAGCAGGCAGCGCAGGCGGCGCCGGAGCCACTGGTCCAGCGCCTCGAACGCCGCCTTGACTTCGGCGAAGCGGAAGTAGGCCACCCAGCCCCGGATGAGCGGCTGCAGCGCCGCCAGCACCCGCTGCAGGTGGCGGCCCCGCCCGCGGCGCAGCGCGGCCCGCAGGCGGGCCTTGAGCCGCTGCACCGAGCTGGGGGCCACCCGCAGCCGCGGCTCACGGTGCGCGGTCATGCTGTAGCCGAGCAGCGTGCGCTTCCACGGGCGGTCCACCGCACTCTTCTCACGGTTGACCACCAGGCGCAGCCGCCGCCACAGGAACCGCTCCAGCGATGCCAGCACGCGCGCACCCGCTTCGGGCGAGCGCACGTAGACGCTGACGTCATCGGCGTAACGCACGAAGCGGTGGCCGCGCCGCTCCAGCTCCCGGTCGAGCTCGTCCAGCAGGACGTTCGAGAGCAGGGGCGAGAGCGGCCCGCCCTGCGGCGTCCCCGCCGCCCGCGGCGAGACCACGCCACCGGCCATCACCCCGGCCTGCAGGTAGCGCCGGATCAGGCGCAGCACCCGCCGGTCCTCGATCCGACGCGCTAACCGGGCCATCAGCACGTCATGATTGACCCGGTCGAAGAACTGCGCCAGATCGAGGTCCACGACCCAGCGCTGCCCCGCCGCCACGTGCCCGCGGGCACGCTCGACGGCCTGATGGGCACTGCGCCCCGGGCGAAAGCCGTAGCTCTCACCCGAGAACGTCGGGTCGAGGATCGGGGTGAGCACCTGCACCAGCGCCTGCTGGATCAGCCGGTCGACCACGGTCGGGATGCCCAGTGCCCGGGAGCCACCCCCGGGCTTGGGGATCTTCACCTCCCGTACCGGCGAGGGACGGTACGTCCCCTCCAGCAGCCGCTCGCGGATCGACGACCAGTGCGCCTGGCAGTAGGCCCACAGCTCATCGACGGTCACTCCGTCGATGCCGGGGGCCCCCCGGTTGCGCACCACCCGCCGGTAGGCCGCCATCAGGTTCTCGCGACACAGCGCCGCCTCCAGCAGCGCCGTCGACTCGGACCCGGCTCGTCTCGAGCGCGCCGCAGCCGCTTGGCGTCCATCACCCGTACCTCCGACGGTTCCGCCGTCAGCCCTCCGGGGATGCGGCAACCTCTCAGCCGCCTCGCCTACGCCTGCTTCGGCCATCGAGCACTCCAGTGCCGGATCGGCTCCACGCGTTCGGCCCTTCGCCGCCCTGTGCCGGCGACTACTATGGCCTCGGCTGACTTCTGCCAGGCCTTCCCGGCACCTCGCGGCGCCGGTAGCTCACAGCAGCCCGACAGACCTCCCGGGGTAAGGCGCGTGACCTTCACTCCACACCCGCCGCATCTACGTATCGCCGCTCCGGGGTGACATCGGGTTCGCAGATCGTTGCCTGCTCGCCCGCGACGACACGCCTCCTATGCGGTTCCTGTTCGTCGGGTCGGAGATTCGCCTGAGGCTTCCTTCAGACAGCACCTCACGATGATGCCCTTGCCGTTCGGCTCGCGGTTCCCGTCACCAGGGCCCGCAGGGGACTTCCACCCCCAGGCCACTTCCCGGCTCGCTTTCGCTCACCGGTTATCCAGCGCCGGTCACGGCGCCGGCGCGCCGTGCCCGGCGCACAACGAGAAAGGCCCTGCCGGCAAAGCCGGCAGGGCCTTCGAGTTTGGTAGCGGGGGCAGGATTTGAGACTTATCTGACGGGCGAGCTTCTTCACGTTCGCCTTACGGGGTAGGTGCTGCCTATGTTGGAAGCGGTGATCGACATCCTTCTCGGCGCCGTCATCGGGCTCTGCGCGGGCATGGCCGTCAGCGTCTTTTGGCTTCTCGGCGCCGCGATGATTGCACCCGAGTCGACTGCCTTGTGGGCGCTGGCGCCAGTGCCGATTGGTTCCCTGGCTGGAGCGCTTGCTGGCGCGGTGCTGCCCCGATAGCGTCACCACACCTGCTATTCTGTAGCGCAGCACCTGCCGACGCTGCCTCGATGATGCGCTACTCCACCTTGATCGCCGCCGCCGTTCTCGCCCTCCCTGTATGCGCATCGGCGCAGATATACCGATGCGAAACGGAATCCGGAACCGTGTTCTCCCAGGCGCCATGCGCGCCGGATGCGGAGCGGGTGGAGGGTGATGACAGCTACGACTCTGAGGCCGCCGCCAAAGCTGAGGCGAGAACACAGCGCATAATGTCCGATTGGCAGCGGGAGCGGCAGCAACGCCTGGAGAACCGGGCACGGTGGCGGGCGGAGCAAAGGCAGGAACGCGAGGCGGAACGGCGGCGTGAGGAGCTAAATCGGCAGGCGCGGCGCGGGAACATCCAGCGGGGCGCCGATTGCGACGTCGCCACCTCGGCTGCTGGCCGGCCCGACCGCGTAAACGAGGGTAGCGATGCGCGCGGTGAGTGGCAGCAGTACGTCTATGAGGACGGCGGCCAGACCCGTTACGTCCATTGCCGCGATGGCAAGGTGACGAGCTCGAGCCGCTGGGGCGGCGACTAGACAAACGACACCGCGCTCTCCTCTGCCCAGTACGTCTCCCCGGTAACCGGGTGCTGGCTGCCGTAGTAGCGAGTATGGCTTGAGGTGCCGGCGTCAATGGTCCCGGTGGCCTCGCCGGCGGGGCCGAGGGCGCCGATGTAGAGGTTGTTGACGATGATGCCGCCGAAGGTGTCCGCCTGGCGGATGTGGTAGCCGATGAGGGTGGGCGAGTAGCGGATCATGCGGGCGGTGTCTTCGCCCTGGCCAGCGCCGCAGAGGTCCATCGGCCAGCCGAGGCTGTTGGTGACGAAGGCGTCGCTGACGGTTGTGGCGCCGGAGCCGAAGACCTCATCCTCTGCGATCTCGCGGCTGGTGTTGCTCGTGCCGCCGCCTCCCCAGCTCATGGACCAGGTGTCGGTCCGGAAGACGTTGTCCGAGCCCGTGGCGCCGTCCCACACCTCGTCGCGCTCGACGTTGACGGTCCAGCTGATGGACTGCGAGCCGCCGCCGGAGACGGCCACCGTCATGCTCACGCTCTCGTCGCTCAGGCAGGTGCGGGTGAGCTCGGTGTCGACGCTGCCAGTCGGATCCGGCGCGTCGAGCACCAGGCTGGCGCTGAGCGAGCCGGTGATCTCGCGCAGGGTATCGCTCGCGTCGTAGACCAGGGCGAGGATGCGGCCGGCGGTGCTGAGGGTGGCGGTGCCCTGCTCCTTGACCACGGTGATGACGCGCGTGCCATCCGGCGGGCTGGAGTAGATGGTGCCGTCGTTGGCGTCGATGTAGTACGTCTCGCGTGGCGGCCAGCTCTCGCTGGTGCTGCCAAGCGTCTGCGCCCGTGTGCGCAGGACGCTTATCTCGGCGCTGACCGCGCTCCCCGGGCCGGACAACACGCACTCGAGGAAACCGAGCGTGCGCACCGACAGGCTGCCGTTGCTGGCCGGAAGATAGAGCATGAGCACCGCGCGGCTGCCATCGCGCGTAGTGCTCTCGATGCTGATGGCGGCGTCTTCCGTCGGGCCCGGGCCGTTGCGGATCTCGTTATCCGCTGGGGTGGCCTGCCCCCAGTCGCTCACGACGACGCTGTAGCTGTGCACCGCTTCGGCGCCGCCCCATCGGCCGAAGCGCCGGAGCTCCAGGGTGAGGGTCTGCGGATCCCATCCGCTCTGGCGGCCCGAGAGGCTGACTAGCCACGGCACACCGTCGGAATCGAAGTACACCCAGTCGGCGCCGATGAAGACGCCATAGATTTGCTTGCCGGTTCCGCCGCCGCCCATGATGGCCGCCTCGGCGGCGCCGGGCGCCTGGACCGCCTGGGCGCCGCCCCGCTGGTAGAACTCCCCGCCGCCCGGCTGGCTGTAGCTCTCGCCGTTAACCTGGTTGCCCTGGATCACGCCGCTGAAGGGGTGGCGCATGGCGGCTGGCCAAGCCAGCCCCGGCGGCGCGTTGCGCCCGGGCTGTGGCATGTGCGTCGTCATTCAGGCGGATCCGGGTCGGCGAACTCGAGGACCACGGGCTGCGCGTTGGCGTCCTCCATGACCAGTGAGGCCAGGGGCTGCCAGTCGAACTGGAACAGGCCGTCGCTGGTGGTGATGGTGCGCACCGGGTGGTAGGTGCGCTGGCTCGGGTCGCGCTCGGTGAGCGGACTGGCGATGCCCGCGCCGGAGCCGCCCTGAGCGGCCTCGCCCACACCAACGCCGGCCGGCACGGGCCCTGGGTTCTCCAGCGGGCGCAGTCGCGCGCGCTGCGGCTCGAGGCTCTGCAGCCGCCGCATCTCCTCCCGGATCGTCACACCTGGCGCTCCCGCAGCGTGTTGCACTGAAGCTTGAGCTCGGTGCTCTGCGAGACGGCCGTGGTCTCCGGGTCGATGCGCGCCCAGATCTCGACGGCATTGGCCGCGCCTCCGAGCACCTGCGCACCGAGCGCGAGTGATGCCCCCGGGGTGGCGGTGCTGAGGTCCGCCTGCGTCAGCGCCAGCCGGACGTTGCCGGCCTCCTGCCCGCTGCCGACGGCGGCATCCACGATGGAGACGACAATGTCGTCCACGCCGGGGTTCGAGTCCGCGAGCACCTTGCGCGTGTCGTCGGGGCTGCCGAAGTAGACGACGTGATCCTGCGGATTGCTGGCGTCCACGGCGTGGACGCTGGGCAGCTCGGCGAGGACGCCGTTCAGCTGAGCGTCCCCGAAGAAGTCGAAGGTCAGGGCCATGCGGTGAGCTCCTCGATAGTGAGCGTCAGTTCATCGTCGGGCACCGCTACCTCGTAGGCCGCCTCGCGCTCCGCCTGGATGGCCTCGCGGCCGATCTCGGGCATCTCCACGCGGAAGCGCTGCGGGTAGACGGGCGCGTCGAAGTCGGTGCGCGGCTCGCGGTTGCCGGTGTAGCCAAGCCACGTCTCGTTGTACGGCAGGGCGCCGGCCTCGCCGCCGAAGCGCGAGGAGAGCTGCACCTTCGGGGGCGGCTCGGCCGGGGCGACGGTGTCTGGCCGAGTCGGGGCGGTGACGGGGTCGTCCGTCGCGCCGCCGCCCTGGGAGACGGCGATCTCGCACGCCGTCACGGCGCGGCCCGTCTCGAAGTCCAGCGTGTGTCGTACCTGGCGGGCTTTACCCTCCGCCACCAGGTAGGGCTGCTCCAGGCGCAGGCGGGCGGTGCGGTCCAGGTGCGGGAGGATGGGTATCTCCCATCGCACCAGGTGCCCGCGGTGGCTCTCCAGGATGCGCCGGCGGGCGCGGGCGATGAGCGTCTCCAGCGCCTCTGCGGCATCGGCCGGGTCGTGCCGGTCGATGTACTGGTCTGGGCCGTCCTGGCCGTCCCAGGTCGTGACCTCGATGTCGTCGCCCCAGTCGATGTCGGTGTCGCTGCTGAGGCCGGCCTGGTCCCGCCGGGTGAGCGTGCCGAAGCGGCCGACGCTCGCCGGCGCCTCGACGGTGAGCTCGTAGCGCTCCTCGACGTCGCGGCTGTAGCGGCGGGCGAGCTGCGCACGCATCCCCACGGCCAGGGACTCGCGCAGCTCCCGGGAGATGAGCCAGGCCACGGGTGTGGTGCCGCAGATGATGGTGCCGCTCGGCGGCAGCTGGTCCGTGCCGAAGCCGAGGATCCGCCAGCCAGTACCCTCCAGGGCCTGACGGATCATCTCGCGCGTGGGCTTCGTGTAGTTGCGCCCCTCGCAGAAGCTCTTGCGGTACTGCCAGGCGAGCCACTGCCGGCGCTCGAGGTGGCGCTGGTAGCGGTGCGTGTAGCTCACCTCAACGCGGTTGATGAGCTGCTGCCGCGGTGCGAGGCGCATGTCCACGCTGCCGTCGATCGGGGCCGTGATGGTCGCCGCCACGGGCTCGCCGTGCCAGGGAGTCAGCCGCCAGGCGCCGGTGACGTCGAGATCCAGGGAGGCGGCGAGGGAGGAGAGCCGCACGTCCGCGTAGTCCACGCCCTCGACGTCCTCGCCGTCCAGCGGTGGGTGGTAGCGCCCGCCGGGGGTGATGGCGTCGATGGCCGCGTGGTCCAGCGCGTGCAGCAGGGTCTGGCGGCCATCGCTCGCGAGCAGGCGGATGCGGCCGCTGCGCGGCTCGATCTCCGGCTCCTCGCAGCGGCCGCGGAACAACGGCACCTCACCGAGGGACTGGCCGGCGGCATCGAGGGGCACGTAGTAGAGGTCCAGCGTCGCGCCGACGTAGTCGAAGGCGCTGGCCGGTCCGGTCGCCGGCCGCAGCTCGCACTCTGCGATGCGCGCCGCACCCTCCTCGGCGGTGACCTCCACGCGCCCGGTGAGCCGGGCGGAGATGTCCTGCCCATCCAGGTAGGCCGCGACGCGCCAGAGGCTGCCGCGGTGGGCGTCGTCGACCACCAGGACCTGCAGCGGGAGCTCCGGGGCGCCGGTGTCGTAGACGTCCACCTGGATCGGGAGCTCGGGCGCGCCGGTCGGCTCGACGACGGAGATCTCCAGCGGGAGCTCCGGGCGGCCGCGCTCGACCACGGACACCGCGAGCGCGACTTCCGGGCGGCCGGTCTCGGCCGCGACGGTGATCGTGATCGGGAGCTCGGGGGAGCCGGTGCCGTACTCTACCGGGGCTTCCGCCGAGGCGTTGACCGGCCCGCTGTTGAGCGTGCTGCCGTTCAGCGCCATTACACGACCCGGCGCTCCGTGGTCCCGTCAACGCCGATGAACGCCTCGACGGTCTGCGGTGTGCCACCGCTGGCGGATGGGGCAATGTCGCCAGCATCTCCGAGCACCGCAGCGCCATTACGCTGGTGAGTCCAGACGTTACGCGCCCACACGCTCCAGTGGACGCCGAAATCGCCGCCATCGAACTCGGCGTAGACGTAGCCACCCACGCCAGCCACGTCACCCAGCACCACGACCTGATGTCCGTGCTGCCTCAGAGGACTGCCTTCCAGATCGAACGCGAGCAGCGACGCGAAGCTGGTGTCCGGGCCTTCGCGGCCCGTGTAGATGACGTCGTTCAACAGGGCAAAATGCTCTGCCGACTCACAGACCGCCGACAGCCAGGGATTGAAGGTCGCGGCGCCGTCCGTCGAGCGCAGAATGCTGCCGTCCGTTGCCATCAGGTACCACGCGCCCTCGCTATCCACCGCCGCCTGACCAAAGCAGGACACCTGAGAGGCAGCGCTGCCGGGGGTGTTGATTGTGCACTTGGTCCAGGTATCCCCGCCGTCGGTGCTGTAAATCGGCTCCGATTGGCTGAAGTCCCGGTTGTAGGCGATGAACAGAATGCCGTTCGCTGCGTAATGCTGCGGAGCAGCCGGCACGGTGTGCGGAGGCAGAATGCTACTGCTCCACGTCTGGCCATCCGGAGACCGCCAGAGGTAGTGATCTCCCGTGTTAGGCGGGTTTTCGGCGAAGAGGAACTGGCTGCCGTCCCAGATGATCTGGTCGGCAATGTAGTTGGAGTAGGCGATCGAAACCTCGGTCCACGTCGTCAGGTCGGTGGACGACCAGAGCTTGTTGAACTCGTCAACCGCGAGATAGGTGGTGCCGTCGAAGGCGACGTCGCTGATCTCGACGGAGCCGCTGATGCCTACCCACGTCCACGTCGCGCCGCCGTCTGTGCTCCGCGAGAACCCGACGTCGCGGGCAGCAATGAAAAGCTCGCCCTGATACTCGCGCACCTGGTAGTAGGACGCGGTGGCGCCGTCGGCGCCCACCTCGCCCTTGTAGGTAACGGCGGAGAAATCTTCCGCCACCTCGTAGAGGCCCGAGCCGGTCATCCCAACCCATAGAACGCCGCCGGCCGCGGCGATCATGGTAAGACCGGCGCTGACCGTGCTGAGGTCGGAGTAGTCCACGTTGTCGCTGACGTTCAGTACGCGGGCCACCTTCCCGGACGTGCCGATCACGCCCTGCGCCTCGAGAAAGGTCTCGGGCGCACCCCCTCCGCCACCCGCCTGCTGCAGGGCCGACAGAGCCCCCGCAGTAAGCCGCAGCTCGACCGCCGCGCCGGCAGCCCAGGCCTGCGCCACCGTGCCCTCCTGGCCGCGCTCGACGGTCAGGGTGCTGCCGCTGCGCGCGGTGACCTTGACGATCTCGCGCGCGTCCCCGACCTCGATGGTCAGCAGGTAGAAGTTCTCGGCGCTCGGGGTGCCGAGCAGGCTGGCGTCCGCGCCGTCCACGGTAATGGCGGTGTCCGTGGAGGCCACGGCCGCGGCCAGGGTGGAGGCCCAGTTGTTCAGGAACTGCTGGGGCATCAGGTCTCCTCGGCGGTGAGGGTCCACTGGTAGGAGAAATCGCGCACGTCACCGCTCTCCTGGGGCTCGTTGCAGATGCACTGGAGCGCCGGCCAGTAGTCCACGCGGTAGTGTTCGGCGCCGGTGACGGCTGTGATCGTCGCCTCGTCGCCGCTGATGGCGAGGGCGGCTGGTTCGTAGCCGCCACCCGTCCACGCCCAGGCGAGCGGGGTGTAGCCGGCATCGGTGCGGCGGGCGGCGGGCAGGGTGACGGTCAGGCCCGTGGTGACGAGCGAGCGCTGGGTGATGCAGAGGATGGTGACGGGCTGATCGTAGTCCAGAGCCACCAGGCCCGGGGGCATCCATCCGCTGCCCGAGATCTCCGTGCGCAGGCGCTGCCAGTGACGCTGGCGGATGGCGGCGCCGTCCGCCAGGCGGAAGTCACTGCGCCCGCCGATGACGCTGTACGTCTGCGAGAGCTCCAGGCCGGCGTAAAGCGGCAACTCGATGCCGCCGATGACGAGGCTCATCAGCGCCCCCTCCGCAGCGCCTCCAGGCGCAGCTGCCGCTCCAGGGATTGGCCGGTGGCGGTGTCCGCGCGCGCCTCGTATCGCTGGCCGTCGAGCACGAGGGTCAAAGGGCGTTCGCTGCTGGCGGGCGGACTGGCAGCAGGCCGCGATGAGATGGCCGGCAGGGCTCTGACGGCGCCCCCGGCAGCCAGGCCCGGAAGCTGCAGCCGGTTGATCCGGTCCAGCAATCCCATGCCGTAGCGCTGCACCGCGGCGGCTCGGATGACGTACTCGCCGCGAGACAGCCGCACGGGGATTGAATCCGAGGTGCTGGTCCCGGGGCCGAAGATCGGGCCGCCGGTCGCGCGGCCGGGGAGCGGCTTGGGCAGCTGCTCGAGGATCGCTTCCGTGGAGGTGTTGTCGTCGAGCTTGACCGGAAGGATTATCGGGTTCTGAGCCAGTCGCTGCTGCAGTTCCGTGCGTAGTGAATCTGCGGAGCGGGCGGCGGCGGTTTCGTCGAATCCGATCTCAATATTCCGCAGGCCTGCGGCCTTGCTGGCCAGCTCTTCGATCTCCTTGCGGATTTCGGCGACCTCGGCCTTGGCCTGCTCTTCCTGTACCCCTGCAGCCTCCTCGGCGAGTTCCGCGAACCGGCGTGTCTGGGTTACCAGGTACTGCTGCGTTGCCTGACCCTCTCTGCCCAGAGTACGGATGATCTCCCGCGCGCGCTCGGCACGGCGCAACGCTTCCTCCGGACGACCCTGGGAGAGCGAGCCTTGGACCAAGTCCCCTTGGCGAGCGAGGTCGGCGGCGTCGAGCTGCTCGTCCGGGGTCTGGGGGGAAGCCGTGAGCTCGGCCTCGAGCTCCTGAAAGCTCTGAGCGATCCGAGCGCGCTCCTGTTGCACGCGCTCGAGGCGCTTGTTTGCTTCCTTGTAGGCTTCAACCTGATCGTCGAGGGAAGAGCGTATTGCGGCCAGCTCCTCGCCCTTGATCCGGGAAACGCGCTCGCTATGGCGCTCCTCGCGGCGCTCCCGCTCCTCCTGGATCTCCGCGAGCTCCTCGAGAGCGGTTTCGTAATCCTGAAGGGCCGTCTTGGGTTCGCCCTCGATCAGGTCCGGCCGGCGCTCGGCCAGGCCGACCAGGCGTTGGTAGTAGTCGCGTGCGGCCTCGAGGCGGGTTTCGTAGCTCGCGAGCTCAGCCCGGGTCAAATTCTCTAGGGCTTGCTGATTGAGGCGCTGGACGTTCGCCGCGCTCCCGCTTTCCTCCTCCAGGCGTGCGACGGCGCGCTGCACCTCGACGATGTCGCGCGCCGCCTCCTGCCCAGCAGCGGCGACGCGAAAGATCGCCGAGCCCAACTCATACACGACGATCGCCGCCGCTGCAGGCGGAGCGCCGCGAAGGGCGAAGCGCCCGAGCTGCTGTAACAACCGCCCCGCACCAGTTGCCGCGCGGCCGAAGCCTAGTGAAGACTGGGCCACCGCCAGGCGCCGGTACGACGCCGCTGCTGCGTCCGCGGCCCGAGCATTGGCGCGAAGGCGAGTCGTCACCTCGGCAAAGCCCGCCGCGAGTGTCGCAAGTTTGAGCGTCGCCAACACAGCGACCAGCGCGGCGATGGCCTCCCGATACTCGTAGACGAACACCACCCCATCCCGCAGGGCGGTGGCAATTTCGACGATGGCCTCGGCGATGCGCTCCGCGATCTCCTCAAGCTCGCCGGTCTCCGCCAGTTCCTCGATGCTGGTGTTGATGGCGTCGATCTGATCCTTGAACGCATCCAGCACGCCGGCGTCGGCGATGATCCCGAGGAAGCGTTCCCAATTATCCCGCAGGTTCGAGACGAGACCGGCGAACGTCTCCATCTGCGCGGCGGCGGCGCCGACGTTGCGCTCGCCCATCTCGCGGATGAGCGCGCGGATGGCGTCGCGGCCCAGCTCGCCGTTGCTGGCCATCTCCTGCAGCTCGCGGGAGCTGCGGCCCATGGCGTCGGCGAGCAGCTCCCACACCGGCACGCCGCGCTCGATGAGCTGGAGCGCCTCTTCGGCCTGCAGCTTCTCCTTGCTCCAGGCCTGGCCCAGGGCGAGGACGATGCCGGTGAGCTCCTGCTGGCCGCCGCCGAGGGCGGCGGTCTGGTCCGCGATGGCCTGGAGGCTGCCGTCCAGCGGATCGAGGCCGAAGGCCTGCAGCCGGCTGAAGGCCTCGGCCACCTCGCGGAGCTGAAACGGCGTGGTGGCGGTGAACTCCTTGATCCACTCGGACGCCCGCTCGGCCTCCTCGGCCGAGCCGGTGAGGCTCTGCAGGCGCACGTCCAGCGTCTCGAACGCGGAGCCGGTCTGCAGGATCTGCTGCACGAAGCCGAACGCCGAGCGCACAGTAATGGTGGCGGCGGCGATGCCGGCGAGGCGGCCGGCGATGCCCCGCAGCCCGCCGCCGAAACCGGCCGCCGCCTGGTTGCCGGTGCGCAGCTCCCGGTTCAGCTCCGCGATACGAGCCTTGGCGGCCCGGGAGGCGTTGGCGAGGTCCCGGCTGGAGACGCGGCTGGAGCGGGCGAGGTTGGTATAGGCCCGCCGCGTCTCGACGATCTCGGCGCGGATCTGGCTCGTGGAGCGCACGCCGAGGCGGCTGAACGAGCCCTCGATGGTATTGGCCGAGCGCCGGGCGCTCTCGGCCATCTGCAGGACCTCGCGCTCGAACTGCGAGCGGCCCTGCTGGATGCCGCGCGTGAGCTCGGTGAGGTTCGCGCGGATAAGCAGTTCGACGGCGCTATCTGCCATGCGGGCCTCTGCCGGTGGGGGATGGGATCAGGTGGAGGACTTGGCGGCGTCGTCCGCCTCGATGACGACCTCGCAGGTCAGCTCGAACACGGCCCATGGGTAGTCCCAGGCGCCGGCGTGGCCGCGCTCGATGAGGGCGGCCACGCGCTGGATCAGCTGTCGCTGGCCGTCTTTCCGGCGGCCGCCAGACGCCGGAGGAGGCCGAAAAAATGCGGGTTCATCTCCCGCGCCGCCTCGATGACCTTGTCGATGTCGGACGGGAGCGCCTGGTCGGCGACGCTGTCGCTGAGATCGCTCATGCGCTGGAGGTCCGCCAGGGTGATCTCCTCCCACAGGGCGAGGGAGATGACGTCCTGGCTCCTGGCGGATTGCTCGGCATCGGCCAGCCAGTCCCGCACCTCGCGGACGGTGATCTCGCGGACGGTGACCGGATACCCGGCCACCGTCACCTCACGCTTGCGGGGCTCCATCAGCTCACGCTCTTACGCCGGATCTCCGCGTACTGGGAGAGGCCGGCACCCTTGCTGCTGTCCGCGAGCAGGCGGCCGGTGAGCGGGAGCTCGCCGAAGCCGTCCTCAGTGATGAGGGACAGCGCCGACGTCGGGCTGAACTTCACGCGGTGCATGCTGACGACGTAGGGCTCTCCAGACTGGGCCTCGTCCAGGCCATCGAAAATGACGCTGAACTCCTTGCCGGCCTCCGTGAGCGTCTGGACAGCGCCGTGGGCGCCATAGTCGGCGTCGATCTCCAGATCGAGGCCATCCGTGGAGCCTTCGATGGCCGTCTCCAGGTCGCCGCCGGCGGTGACCAGCAGGCCGGCGCCGGTGACCGTGAAGCCGGTATACGTGGTGGTGCCGTCGGTCGCATCCGTCACCGTCACGGCCGACAGGTCGGTGAACGGCAGCGGGATGAGGGCCGTGCCCTTGGCAGCGGTCACCGGCTCGGCGGTCATGGTGCCGGCGGTCACCTCGCTGCCACTGCCCTGCAGAGCGCGGGCCAGGTTGGCAATGGTGAAGTCCCGCATGGTGAGCTCGAAGTTCACCGAGGTGATGCGGGAGAGCGAGTTGCGCAGGCCGCCGCCGGGCTGGGTGTAGTCCGGCAGCTCGCGGGTCTGCTCCTGGGGGGAGAGCTGCGCCGCAGAGACGTTGCCGACGTCGATGTACGCGCCGGTGGATCGGTCCGCCATGAACAGGCGGCCAGTGCCGACGAAGGAAAGATCGCTCTGGACCGTCATCAGCGGGCCTCCTCAGTGGTGGGGGTGGCGCCGCCGATCACGCCGTGGCGCTCCAGGCGCTTGCGCTGGTCGGCGGTAACTTCGATCTCCTCGCCCTCCTCTCGCCACTTGCCGCCATGGCGGGTGGGGCGGTCGAGGGTGACTTTGGTCCTGGCCGGCTTGGGCATGGTTCGGGCTCCTCAGCTCCGGGTGATGATGTTGAACGTGACGGGCACCATGAGACGCGCGAAGGCGCTGGCGTCCTCGGGAACGCCCCACTCGGCGGTGCCCTGGGTGACGGTGTGCAGGCCGTCGATGGTCGTGGCCTCGGCCTCGAGGGCGACGATGCAGTCGCGGATGTCTTCGTAGACGTCCTCGAGCTCGTCGGGCGCGGTGCGCAGGGCGTCCACCACGTATTCGATGACGGCGGTGCGGTCCCGCCGCCGGGCACGGCCGTTGCTGGCCGTGGGCGTCTCGGTCTCCGGGTGCACGGCCAGCAGCGGGAGAGCGTCCTCCTCCTCGCTCAGCACATGGCCGGGCCAGCCGCGGTGCAGCCGCAGGCCGGCATCCGTGCGGTAGCCGTTGGCCTGGCGGATGGTGGCGAGGCGGTCGGCGATCAGGGGGATGACTCTCATGTGAGCCTCCGCAGCTGGCGGCGCATCTCGCGGGCGAGGTTCTCGTCGGCCTGGGGCTGGATGTTGTCGCGCACGTCGCGCCAGACCTGGTCCACGGAGGGACCGTGTTTAACGTCAATCGCGTCTCGCCCGGGGCCGGTTCTAATTGCCAGACCTGTAGCTCCTTCTCCCCTGTAAGGGCCACGCTTAAGCCTGATGAAGAACGCACCCCGCATCTTCTTGCGAGAGCCGCCGGCCTTTACACGCACGCTGACGCCGGCCTGTTTCCGTCCTGCCGGAATGGACCGCGAAGGGTCGCCAGCCGCACCCGATGCCTTTCGGGTTAACTGTTTCGCTCCGAAGCGTGAAAGCAGAACTGGACGGCGAGTCGCATAAACCCGGCCGAAAAGGCTCCTCTCCGTGGCGAGTTGCACGTTGAGGTGCTTCTTGACGTAACTCGCCTTCAGGGCCACCTGTTTGCGTATCTCACGACTGCCGAGGGTGCGCATCTTGCGCACCGTGTCGTTGATCGCGAGCTTGGCGGCACGCCGGGTCTGGCGCTCCGTGCGGTCGAACCGCCGGGCTACCTGCTTGAGCCCCTTCACGCGCACCGTGCTCATGCCGCCGCCACCCGGATCTCGTGCGGGTCGTACCCCAGCACCTGAACCACCTTCCAGCGCTGCTGCCGGCCGCCGTCGTCCATCTCCAGGCCGTCGCCCCGCCTCGGCCACACCGGCAGACCGGCACGCTCCAGGCTCACGAGGTGCTGCACGTCCAGCACGGACCCGTAGGCGTCCGTCACCTCGACGTTGTGCCGCACCGTCCCGCGCACGCAGTACGCGCCGGTGGCGGTGACGAGGGTGACGTCCGAGAAAAAGGTGGCTGCCTGCGTCTCCGCAAGCAGCCGGTCGGCTTCGTCGTAGCGCATAGAGAACGGGGGCCGTTAGGCCCCCGGGTTCTCTTGGTCGGCGCCTTCGCCGCCGGACTCATCGTCCGACGGCCTGGGCGCCGGGCCGGCGTTGACTGCCGTGACGGCGCCGCGGCGAATGAACTCCTCCGCGAGGCCCTTCGGCAGGTCAACGGTCTCGCCGGCCGGAATCTGCCGGCGCTTACCCCGGTCCTTGAACCGGATCTGGTTCCTGGTAGTGACTCGCATCGGTTTCTCCTTAGAGCACGGTGGCGCGGAACGTGGCGTTGGGGCGGTACGGCACCACCAGCGGAGCGGACTGCAGCATCAGATACCGAACGGCGGGATCCGGCTGAATCCACGACTTCGGCGCGAACTCCAGAGCCTGGTAGCCGAGCTCGGCGTCACGGATGGCGCCGAAGTGCCGGGTACCAAGAACCTGGGGCGTCCCAGCCAGCAGGACGGTGCCGGTCGGCATCATCGGCTGCTCAACACCGGCGGAGTCGATGTACCAGTCCTGGTACGTCCAGATACGCCAGTTGCCGATGATGCCCTTCAGCTGACCGCTGTTACCCGGCGAAGCGATGGGCTGGATCTGGCCGGTCATCATGTTGCGGTTGTCCAGCAGATCCCGCGCCTTCTGGTTGCTGCGGAACTGCTTGAAGGCGTCCGGCTCCATGACGATATCGGTAACGACCGCACCCTCGGTCTTCTGCACCAGCTCGGCCCACTCCTCGAGGTCGTCGACGGGCTCAACGCCTGCCTCGCCCCACTGGTCGCCGGGGGCGAGATCGATCGCGAGGTTGCCATCACGCCCGAAATTGACGACCACCGTGTCGTACCCATCGCCCTCCACGGTGACCTGGCCCTGGCGCAGCGCCTCGGAGGCCATGACCTCGAGACGGCGAGTGAGCATGTCCACCTGGTCCTGCAGCTCGGAGGCCAGAATCAGCTGCTCGCGGTTGCCGGCCATCATCGTGCCGCCAATCTGCTCACCGGCCATGCGGCGCAGTGGCTTGTCGGGATCGATGACGCGCTTGTCCTTCACGTAGGCGGGGCGGAAGGTCTTCGTCTGGTAGCCCAGGGACTCGACCAGCTTGCCCTGCACGTAGGGGTGCACGAACGGGGCGATGCGGCGACGGCCGTCCTCGACGTCGAACTTGATCTCCTCCGCCTGGGACTGCGCCACGAGAGGGAAGAACGTGTTGAGCAGGAAGGCGGTCGGCCGCTTGAGGCTTTCCACCAGGGCCTGCAGGAAGGCGGTATCGTAGACGTTCATGGGGCAGGCTCCTTACGCGCTGACGGCGGAACGGGTGAAGAGGCCACGCTGGCGCATGGCATCGCGGTGGTCGGCGATGGTGTCGGTGCCACCGAAGGCCAGCTCGGCCTCGTTGAACTCGCCGGCGTAGTAGAGAGGCGCCGCGGCGTCGCCACCGGACGTATCCACGTCCTGGGCCAGGATGGCCACCGCATCATTGATCGACGCCGTGGCGCTGGCGCTGTCCACCGGGACGAGCTTGTTGGCGTTGACGCTGTCGCGGGCGACCACGGTGCCGCGGGCGAGCGTGCCCTGCCCGCCGAGGACGGTCTCCTCGCCGGTGCGCAGACCGTCCGTGTTAACCACCAGGCGGTCCGGGGTGTAGCTCTCGCTGGAAAACTCGGGATTCTTCATCGGATCTGTCCTCCGTTACCGAATGAGGCCGCCCTGGCGGGCACGGTCGACAGCCGCGGCGGCCGCGGCACGGGGATCGCCGCTCGCTTCCGGCTCGTCGGGGCCGACGTCGGGGTCCGGGACGGCGGCGAGGAAGCCGTTGTCCTCGCGGCTGGCGGAGGCGAGGACTCGCTTGGCGTGTTCCTCGCTCATGCCGGGGGTGACGGCCAGCTCCTGCGCGAGCTTGGTGCGGCCCTTGGCCTCCTCGCAGCCGAGGATCGCCTGGATGCGCTCGCGCTCGGCGGTGGACGCCGCCTCGCGCTGCTCCTCGATGCTGGCCGCAGCATCGGCCTTGCCCTGCTCGCGCAGCTCGGCGGCCGCCTCGGGGCAGTAGGTCTGGAAGTTGGCCGCGGTGGCCTCGACATGCCGCTGTTCCTCGCCCGCGGCCGGCTTCTTGTCAGTGAGCCACATGGGTTCACATCCTCCGTTGAGCCCGCCGGCGGCGGGCATTGCAGTTGCCCCGGAGAATCCGGGGAAAGTCATTGCGCTGCGGTCGGCCGTGCGCTCTATGAGCTCGGCGACGGTGTCTTCGTAGGTGCCCAGGCGGTCCGCCAGACCGGCGTCCACGGCCTTCTGCCCGACGAGAATGTCGCCGCGGCCGAAGTCCTCCAGGACCACCGATTCCTCGACGCCGCGATTGCGCGCCACCTTGGCGACGAACACGGCGGCGAGGTCGTCCACCAGCTGCTGGACGCGGGCGCGGTCGGAGGCTTCGGCCGGGTCGAGGGCCTTGTCGGGGCTCTGCGAGGAGACGATCACGTACTCGCGCAGCCCTTCCATGGCCATGCGTTCGCTGTCGTCCACCAGTGCAGTGCGCACGCCGATGCTGCCGAGCATGGCCGTCTCGTGGGCGATCACCTCGTCGGCGGCGCTGGCGATCCAGTAGGCAGCGCTGGCACCGAGGCCGCCGACGTAGGCGACGATCGGCTTGGTGCCGCGGGCGCGGTAGATCATCTCCGCGAACTCGGCATTGCCGTCCGCCTCTCCGCCGGGGGAGTTGATGTTGAGCAACACGGCGCGGACCTGGTCGTCATCAATGGCGGCCTGGAAGTCCTGCGCGAGCAGCTCGTAGGAGGTGGCGCCGCTGACGCGGGTAAAGAGGTTGGCGTAGCGAAACAGCGGGCCTTCGACGGAGAGAACGGCGACGCCGTCCCGATACTCGACCTCGTAGGTGTTCTCCAGATCCCGGCCGAGCCTGGCGGCGACGGCCTCGGGCGTGGCGTTGTCCCGGGAGGCGATGTCGAGGATCACCCGCAGGTGATCCTCGGTGATGGCCCACGGCGTGCGCGCCGCTTTCTGCCAGATCCGCATCAGGTCTTCTCCTCGTCGCTGCCCTCGTCGGACGGCGGCTTGACGTTCATCAGGGCGTCCAGCCGCTGCGAGCGGCCGCTGGGGCCGCCGGACTGCTGGGGCTGTTCGTCCTCCTCCTCGCGCGGGGGCTGCAGGGTCACCGGCCGGCGGGTGCCGCCCTCGCGCCACGCTTCGCGCGTCTCGCGGCTCATGGGCTCGAGGTCGCTCTCCTGGCGGAAGTGCTCCTCGTCCTCCGGCTGCGGGGTGATGAGCGCGGCGCGCACGCCAATGCCGTAGGTCTCGGCGCGCAGGCGGTTGCGCTCGTCCTCGCTCATCAGCTCGGAGCGAAGGTTGCGCTCGCGGGCCTGCTGCTCCAGGACCTCTTCCCAGTCCTTGCCCTGCTCGGCGCACTCGTCCTCGAGCGTGGAGATGCCCGCCTCCATGCGCAGCACGGCGGCCTGGGCTTCCTTCACCGGATCCACCCAGCCGCGGCCGGGGCCGATCCAGCGGGCGCGGGTGTAGGCGTGCCAGTTCTCGTAGAACCCGGGCGCGTCGATGATCCCGCGCTGAACGGCCTCCTCGAGCCAGAGCTCGTAGATGGGCTGGCACCACTTGGTGGCCATGAAGCGGCGCCGGCCGTTGAAGTGCCGCCAGGCCTCCAGCAGCGCGGCGCGCGCGGAGCTGTAGTTGGTGCCGGAGAAGTCCTTGAGCAGGAGCTCGTAGGGCATGTTCATCGCCGTGGCGATGTGCCGCAGGGTGCTCTTCACGAACGAGTCGAAGGCGCTGTTGGGGCGCTCCGGCTTGAACGCGGTCATCGTGTCCCCGGGCGGCAGCTGGAACACTGCGCCGCCTTCGAGCTGGCCCTCCCACTGCTTACGCGCGTTGGCGTATTCCTCGAAGTTCATCCCGAACGCCTCGGCCAGCTGGTCCGCCGAGGACGTGGTCTGGATGAACGCGGCGATGAGGCTGTTCACCACAGCGCTCTGCAGCTCGGTGCGGTGGTACCGGTCCACCATTCGGAACTCGGCGAGCACCGGCGAGAGGATCGGGATGCCTCGATGCTGGCCGACGCGGCGGCGCTCAAAGGCGTGGATCACCAGCCGGCGGCCGCGGCGCATTCTCGCCGGCACGCGATCCCACCGCGCCTTGCCGACGCGGAACGGCAGATCCATCGGGTGCGTGCGGCGGATGTGGTACGCGACACGGCGACCGCGGCGGTCGAGCTCCACGCCGCGGCGCAGGGTCGCCGTGTCCATCATGTTCTGCGGGTTGCTGAGCCGGTCCGGATCCACCATCTGGATCGCGGTGGCCCAGCGACGGTTGCGATCGTTCGGCCACCAGCGGGCCACGCCCAGGGCCTCAGCGCTTTCCAGGCGGGACTGGAAGGCGAGCTGCTGCAGCTCGGCAAAGTCGAGCTCGCCACCGGCATCGCACTCGGTGGTCTCCGCGAACGTCCGCCACTCGCGCTCGACCTGCTCCGCCCAGGCGTCGGCCTCCTCCTTGCTCCAGCCGAGGGTGCGGTAGTCCGGCTTCGCCTGCATGCGCAGGCCGGTACCGATGACGTTGTCGACCAGCGTCTGGATGCCGCCGGCGGCGACGCCGTTGTTGCGCCCGAGATCGCGGGTGCGCGCCACCAGGTTCGGAAGCTCGCTGAGCAGGTCGGCGTCGGCGCTCGCGAGCATGGGGTTCCAGTCGCGCAGCTCCTTCGCCGTGCGGCCGGCTCCGTGGTACGCCGTCGACTGCTTCAGCGGCGTGCCGCGGTGGTCGAGGATCTGCAGATCTCCGCTCATGCCGGCCACAGCTGAATCGGAGCGCGACCGCCCCGCCCCTTGAGTCGCGCGATCTGGGACTTGAGCTCGGCGATGTAGGCCTCGAGGCGGCGGATCTGGTCCGGCGAGTTGGCGAACTGGGTACTCCGCCCCTCACGGCTCACCTGGACGACCTGCTTGCCGATGTTCAGGTCGTGCAGGGCGGACTCCGCCTCAGCCAGCCGCTTTTCCAGCGTGGCGAGATCGCTCATGGCTTCTCCTCGGGATCAGTCCGTGCGGCTGATGGGCTTGCCGCCGGAGAAAAGGTTGCGCGCGCTGCTCGGCTTCTCTGCCGGTGCAGAGCCGCCGGATTGGCTGTTGCTGAACAGATCCGCCTGGGCGAGCTCGCGCTCCAGGGCGTCCCACTTCGCCTCGCTCCACAGGTGGAGCCGCAGGGCCCGGGCGGCGTGGAGCGCGTACACGGCAGTATCCAGCGCCTCGTTGCGAGCGCCGGCCTTCAGCTGCCAGGTCAGCTTGCCGGGCATGTTCCGGTGCGGGGCTTTTACCTCGCTGGTCATCTGCGCGTACCAGTCGCTGCGCACGTCCTGGTACCAGTGCATCCGCCCCGGGCCGTGGCCGGTGAGCGTGATGCGCCCGCTGCCGCCGACCAAGAGGTCCTTGGCTTTATGCGTGCCGACCATGAAGACCTGCACGCCGGCCTTGCTCGCCTTGGTCTTAGTCTTGTAGTCGACCTTGCGCGGTGCGCTGTAGATCTCGCGCTTACCGTGGTCGTGGCTGTCGCCCTTCACGGCCATGACCCCGCGGCGCTGGCGGCCACGGACGTACCAGTACACGGTGTCCGAGGTCTGGCCGTCCGAAGCATCGATCGACGTGCCCTCGACGATGAGGCGATAGCCACTCTGATGCTTGCGCGCGGTGAAAAGCACCTCGTCCAGCGCCTGCCAGCACGGGTCCGTGCGATCCACCGTTGTGCGTGCCGCGTAGATCTCACCCCAATAGACCAGCCACTGCTCCTCGCCGCGGCCCCAACCCCAAACCGACACCGCCAAGCGATCGTGCTGCACGTCGACGCCGGCTGTCAGCACCAGGGCACCCGCCGGCACTGTAAGCTCTGGATAATCTGAAGCCCGGCTTTCCAGGTCTTCAATATCGGGTGTTTCGCTTTCAACTTCATACGGCCGAGCCAGTTTCGTGTTTACGAATTTGATTCGGCCAGAAATATTTCCCGTTTCCGCTGCACGTTCCGACTCTAAATATTCCCTCACTACGTCCGAAAGAACTGAGCCCGGAAGACAAGCGTAAAGCTCGTTGAGTTCTTTGAAACCCACTACTGTCCCATCGCTTTCTACAGTTGGCTTCCAACCGCAGTAAGGATCTCCCGACGCTACCGCATTTCGGACCGTCTGGAGCACATTTCGCTTTCGTCGCCAATCGTCCCACGCTGATCCGCAATGGGGGCACGCATACAGCGCCGTTTCTGGCATTGCCATACCGTAAACGGGATGAGGCGCGCCCTCGTCTCGCTCCTGCCACGTAACGTTTTCCCATTGCAGGACGTGGCTCTCCAAGCACTCATGGCACTGCACTGGAAGAACGCGCTGGTCAGAAATCGCGATAAACTGCTCTACGCGAGAGACACCTTTAACAGTGGGTGTTCCGCCTAGAATCATCTTCCCTCGCCGCCACCGGACTATCCTGTCTCTGATATGCCCTAGCGCTGCCCCCTGCTCTTTGATGTTTTCATTTGTGTCATCCGGCTCCTCGACCACGACCATTTCCGCGGTTGTGGATTTAACGTTGCTTATTGAGTTGGAACCTACCAGGGTAAAGTAGCCGCCCGGAAATTGTTTAAACAACGCTCTATTGCCGTTTTTCCTAGAAGTTCCAACATCCAGCTTTTTCGACATCGCAGGGGTTGCACGAGCAGCCGGCACAAATTTTTCATCCATGAATTTTCTTGCCGATTCTTCTTTTGGAAAAAGCCCAATAATCGCTGTAGGGCTTTCTGCAATTGTTTTCAAAAGGTACCCAATTAGGCCAAAGGTCCAACCAATCTGTGCAGCTTTCATTTGCACAATTAGCTTTACTTTGGGGTCATCGAGCGCGGCAAAAACGCCCCACAGGTATGGCACCATGTCCGGGCTGTAAGCGCCCGGCAGATCCGCACCCTCCTCCGGCAGCCGGTACTCCTCAGCCAGCCATTCCCTGGTCGCCCTTGGTGGCGGCGGCACCCACAGTTGTCCCACCCTCGCCATCATCGCCTGCAGCGCAGGGCGGGTAGCTCCCGATAGCTCGGTAGGCAGGCTGCAATGCGTCATCAATCTCCTGATCCGACACTTCGATCCCGTGCTGGCTCCGGATTCCCGCCACCAGCTTATCCACGGCAAACCCGACCTCCGACCGCGCCGTCGCGGCCCATCCGGCCAGGCGCGGTTCGATCTCCTCCACGGGCACCAGGAGCTTCAGCTCCCGGTAGTAGGTGAGACGCTTGAGGTTCGCATCGGCCAGCGCCTGCTGGGTCCGCGCCTCGGTAAGCGATGCCTGCTGGTCACCACCCCGGCCAGCCGCGAGCTCACGCAGGTGGCGGATGTACGAGACACGCACCTCGTCCAGGCTGGCCTCGCGATGGTCGACCCCGAGCTCCGCGAGCAGATCCCGCACCCGTCGCTCGGACAGGTCGAGGTGCTCTGCTATCTCTCGTTGTGTCGCCATCACTACCTCACCCGGAACCGGAACCCCCTATAGGCTCAGAAATCTGCACGAAAATCGCGGCTCCGCGCACCCGTACGCTGCCGACCCCAGGAAGGACCCGCGGCTAGGTGTGGCTGACCTTGACCCGTAGGGACCGGTCCTTCTCGGGACCGTCGCTGAAGACCACGCGATTCGTGAACGTCAGCTCAGTCACGCCGGGGGCTGGGGTGCCGCTGATCCTGGCGCGGTTGACGTGCTCCACCAGATCACCGTCCACGGTCTCGACGGTGACGTCCTGCTGCTCCTCGAGGGGCTCAAAGCCATCGGGCAACAGCCAGGCGCTGGAGACCATCGAGCGAGCGCCGGTGAGCCAATCGCTCCAGCTGATCCCGACCCAGTCCGTCTCGTCCGGATCCCACCACTGCGGGTCCAGTGGCGGCTGGCGACCGTCGTGCTTGATCACGTCGGGTCCGCGATCTCGGTGTCGTAAGCGGGCACCGTCACCGTGCCGCCGGACGTGAGCTGCTGCGACGGGCAGGTGGTGACATGGATATTGGTGCCATCGTCCTGCACCACGTGCGTCGCCGACCCCGAGGTGTTGATCGGCAGGTCCGCCTGCTGGCCCATGCGGACCTTCCGGCCGGAGGTGTCCCCATCGCTGACGGTAAAGTCCCCGCCAACGAGCGGCCCCTCCGCCAGCACCACGTTGGCGATGTCAGCGTGATCTACTGGTTCCGCCGAGCAGACGGAGAGCTGAATGCATCCGGCAATCCGGTCAAGCGTGCCGTCGAGGAAAAAGTCGTCAGACTTCTTAGCCATATCGCCTTAGCCCTCCGAGCGCTTGGATTCAAGCTTCTGATTGCGAGGACGCACGGTGGCAGCGCCCGGCTTCCTCTCAGGGGCCTTGTCCCAGCCCTCGACCTCACACCAGCCCGCCTCCCAGGCCTGAGCCAGATCGGCTTCCGTCAGCGACGGGTACTTCTCCAGGGTGTACGTGTTCTCCGCCTCGAACGTGTTTCGTCCGAGCCGGAAGTCCTCGTTGGCCGTGAACTTCATCGGTCTTACCTCAGTGGATGACTCGTTGCGCGGGCGCAACTATCAGGAGCCTATCGGTTGCCTTCACGAGCAGCAGGCGGCCTCGGTGCTCCACCGGGCCGCCCATGTTCGGCTGGTCCAGCAGCAGGCTGAACAGCACGTCCGAGACCACGACCGTCGCGTCGGTCACAAGCTGCGGCTCCTCCGCGGCCAGGGCCACGGCGAGGTCCTGGACGGCGAGCACGGTGGACGTGCTGAGCGTTGGCGCCTCGGTGGCCGTGGCCAGCGACACCCCGGCCGGGGCGAGCACGAGCGCCTGGGTTACCACGGGGCTCTCGATGCTCGGCTCGAGCGACACCTCGTTGACCGCGAGCACGTGCGCCTGAGTGAGCGCCGGCGCCTCGGTGCTCGTCGCGTGCAGCAGATCCTCGACCGCCAGCACCCCGGCGATGCCGAGCGTCACGGTCTCGAGGCTCTGCGCGATCGCGAGCGACTCCGGGGCCAGCGTGTGCGCCTGGGTCAGCCCGGGGCTCTCGGTGCTCGTGCTGTGGAGCATGTCGGCCACTGCGAGCGCGGCGGCTTGACTGAGCTCGGGCGCATCGAGGCCGACGTTGAGCTGCACGCCGTCGGCGGTGAGCACGTGGGCCTGCGTCAAGCTCGGGGAATCAGCAGATACCGCGATCTGCAAGCTGGCCGCTTGTAGCACGTGCTCCTGCGTAAGCGCGGCGGCATCGAGCGTGGGCGCCAGGGCCAGGTCCTCGGGCGCGAGGTCGCCAGCCGCCGTTAGCTCCGGGGCCTCGAGGCTCTGGGCCAGGTTGATCTCATCCGCAGTCAGGACATGAGCCTGCGTCAGGCTCGGGCTCTCCGCGCCGACACTCAGCCCGAGGCCTGCGACGTTCAGCACGTAAGCCTGCACGAGGCTCGGCGTCTCGAGCGCCGGTGCCAGGAGCACGTCGTTCGGTGCGATCGAGACGGCCGTGGTCAGAGCGGGGCTCTCCACGGCCGTCTCATGGTGCAGATCGCTCGGGGTGAGCACGTGCGCCTGGGTCAGCGCGGGCGCCTCTAGGCTGTTTCCGAGGGTCAGGCTGTCGACGGTCAGCGTCGCCCCGCCGCCCGTAGATACGGGGATGAGGAGTGGGCGGGGGCGGAAAGGAAGCCAGGGGTCGTCGGCTAGGTCTGCAATGAGGTGGTCTGGCAAGTAGCTATTGCACACCCACGCGTGCAGAACATCACCGCCGACCCCTGCCCCGAGGTCAGAAGAAGCAGACCCCCCGTTTATAGGGGCGCTGAGGTCCCCGTCCGAGTCATTTGATGCAGCAAGAAGGCCATTGACGAAAACATCTAGTGCGACCCCCTCCCGAAAGCGACCCACTATGTAGACGAGTTCGCCAACCGACCATCCGCTAGTATCCTGCAGCACCAAGCCGCTGGTGGTCTGCACGGCCATTCTGATCCCAGGGGCCGCCTGAAGCTCAATAATCCATTTTCTGTTGGAAAGCGCCCCCCACTGACCCCAGACAACCCCCGAATCAGTCGGATAGAAGGCAATCCCGAACGTAATATCGGACGCACCGGATGCCGTATAATCCGTGTCACTCCACTCAACAACGACCCCGCCTATATCCGACGCGGGACCTCTCGTGGTAATTGTACGAGTTAAATCGCTTTCGTTTATACCCTCAACAAGTCCAGCAGCATTGCGGGCCTTCCGATCTGGTCCGAAAAAAGATAGGTACTCCTGCCCCAGCGCTCTCCAAAATTGAGGCGCAGCACTCTCCGCCGCCGAACGGGCGATGGTCGCGGGCGCGTAGCCTCGCTTGGTGCTTATCCCGCGTGGGACTTGGATCAGGCCCATCAGCTTACGCCGTCATCGCCACATTGCTGTCGCCCGCGTCCAGCGAGCCGATGGGGATGCCCTCCTGCGCGTCCGGCCACGTTGTGCCGCCGTCGTCGCTGAACTCCAGAAAGACGGTGATGACGCCTGCGGTGCCCGTGCCGGTCGCAGAGACGAGCAGATTCGCCCCAATGTTCTTAGCCGTGGAGTTGTCCACGGTGGCGCCCGTGCCAAGCGTCCCGTCAGCGGTGGTTACGGCGTTCATGCGCGTGGTCCAGGTGCCGTAGGACAGCGCTCCGTTGCTATCGAACTTCCACGCCTGCTCCTCCACGGTGATGTCGCTGGAGGCTCCGCTGGCGTTGTAGGCCGTGTAGCGGTAAGTGCTAGGCAATGGCATCAGACGGCCTCCCGAATCTGTGCGAGCGTCACGCGCCCGAGCCCGATCTGCTCAGCGCGGCTGATGTCTGCGGTGGAGAGCGCTTCGAGCGAGGACTTGTCGTCGGCCGTGAACACTGTCGCCTGCACCAGCGCATCAATCATCGCAACTTCCTGCGCGTCGCTCAGATCGAGGCCAGTGTCAGAGCGCTGAACCATGCGCAGGGCGGCAGACGCGATGCTCCGCACATCAGCGCCTAGCTGGCTGTTCGCCGCTGCATCCTCTAGGCGGGCAATACGCCCTGCCTGCGCGCCCCACATCAACAGCTCGGTGCTGGAAATCCTCCGACCGCCGACAGTGCTGTAGCGCGGCTCGTTGATGATCGCCGTGACGCTCTGGTGGTCGCCCGCGCTGATATGCGTCTGGTAGCCAAGCCCTTGTGGGTCATTGGCCAGCTCGTTACTCAGTGTGCTCACAGCCTGTATCTCCGATACGTAATCCGATCACCCCGCCTGCGCTCAATGCACAGCCAGCGGGCGCTACGGGCTCGATGGCGTAGCAGCTCGCGGAAACGCGCCCAATCGGCAAGGTCGAAGCCGTCCGAGCGAAAGCCGGTAACGCTCGCCGTGTCGCCCTCTACAACGACGGTGCCGCTAGCGGTGTACGGGTCGCCGAACGTCTGATGGGGCGGGCCACCGCGCAGCGTGCCAGTCAGGTCCGCGCGCTCGTGCCATTCAATCGTGACGCCCATCAGCCCTGCACCCTCAGCCGCGCCCACAACGCGCCGATCTGCACGCCCGCGTAGAGCACCGCCCGGCGCCACCAGGCGACGCCCAACCGGCGCAGGAGCACGCGGAACACGGCGTCGGCCTCCGACCGAGGTGTCGCCGGCTGGCGCACGAGGTGGTCGTGCACCACGGCCGCAGGCCAGTACCGGCCCATCGGGTGCCCCACGATCGGCCAGAGCGCCCGCGGGATGCTCGCGCCGTCGGTGACGAACCCGGCAGGGACGACGTGGCGGGTGCCGAGGGCGTATACGCGGATCGGCTCGGTGGTGAGCCATTCGCTTGCGCTGATCGGCTCGAGGCGCTGGTAGAGGCCGTGGTCGGTCATGGCTGGGTCCTCACGAGACGATCAGCACGACGAGGGTGCCGGCGGTCAGGACCACGCCGAACACGCCGATCAGCGTGCCGACCAGCCACTTGATGCTGCTGACGGCGCCGTTGAGCTCGCCCACCGTCGCGGAGTACGAGGTCTTCAGCTCGTTGAGCGTGTCCAGGACGCTCTGGTTGGCGACTCGCGATTCTCCCCGCAGGTTGTGGAGCTCCTGGACCAGCCGCTCCTCGCGCTGCTCGATCGCAGTCAGGCGCGCCACGAGGCTGGCCTGCCCGGTCTCCAGGGAATTGAGGCGGCGGCCGTGCTCACTGAGCTTCTTCCAGGATTCGGTCTGCTGCTGGGCCTGTTCCGTCATTCCGGCGCATCCCGCTCCTGAGTCGCCTCGTCTCGCCACTGGCGCATGGCATCCACCTGGTCCGCGCACTGGGCACGCTCATCGATCAGCACCGGCAGCGCCTCCAGCGCCTCGCCGATGGTCTCAGCGGCCACCGGTGTCCTCGGGCAGGGCGCCGTCATCCACGCCGGCGGCGCCACCGTCACCGTCTGCGGCTCGCGGATCACCTCCGTGCCCCCGCAGGCTGCGAGCGACAGACTCAGGCAGGCGCACGTCCAGGCACTGGCGATAGGCCTCATCGGCATTCCTCCGTGCCTCGGCGAGTGCGTCCTCGAGGGACTGGCGGGTGGCGGCGCGTTCGGCCGCACGCTCACGCTCGGCGGCGAGCAGCGCCTCGCGGCGGTCGAGCTCGGTGCGCAGGCGGTTCACCGCGGCCGTGGCGCTCTCGTGCGCCTGGCGGTACTGCTCGGCCCGGCTGCGGGCGGCCTCGGCATCCTCGCGCGCGCCGTCTAGCCTCCACAGCAGCAGGGCGAGGGCCACAGCGGCCGCCACCAGCACACCGAGCAGGACTTTCGGGCCGGCGGCCTTGGTGAGGATGCGGCCGATCATCTCTGCAGCCGGCTTGCCGCCCGGTCAGCAAAGCGCTGGAGAATGTCGGATCCTGCGTAACCGACGCCGAGCGCCGTAATCGGCCCGAGCTCGTCGGTCGCGTGCAGGCCGCCGAATGCGGCCAGGCTCGCCACCACACCGAGGCCGATGGCGTAGGGCCGGCTGCGGAGGAACTCCACCGGGTGCACCGGCTTGTCCGGCTTGGATGCGGAATGCAGCGCCATCAGCAGATTGCAGGCCATGCCGTAGGCAAGCATCGCCAGCGGGTGGCTGATCAGATCGATCACGGCCACTGCACCCGAAAGGGGCGGATGTCGAGCGTCCACTCGTCGCGCTCGTCGAGCTGATCCATGAGCTCACGAAAAGCCGCGCGGCTATGGGTCACAGACCACTTGCCGCGGACCACGCCGATGTCCTCACCCGGGCCGATGCAGCCTTCGAGGTCGTCCATCGTGTTGGCGGGGTGCAGCATGATGAAAGTGCGCCCCGGAACGTCGCAGACCTCCCAGCCTTCCTGGTACTCGCCGCCGGTGGAGCGCGTCACCACACCGGAGCGGCGCATCCGCAGCGGGTAGACACCCTCCGGGATGCAGGAGACGTTCGGCCGGTTGCCCGCCCATGGCCGCTCGACCGTGTAGCAGCTCCAGCGTCCGATCCGCAGCGTCCCGAACACGCCGACCGGCGTGTATGCCCAGCGCTCGAGCTCAACCACGGCGCACCTCCAGCCGTAACACCCGCGCCTGCGGCAGCGGCCCCAGGCCGCCGCCGCCCGCAGCCACGCACGCGCCAAGGCCAGGTGCCAGCCGGCCATCAGCCGGCACCCGATGTAGGTGGCCAGTGCGGGATGCATGAGCGCTCCGAAGAGGGCGGCCCAGCGGCGCAGGGAGGAGAGGAACCACACCGCCGGGCCTGGAACGACAAAGCCCGGCGCGGTGGCCGGGCTTTAGAGACAGCTTTGTTAGCTTGGGAAAATCATGCCTCAAAATTGGGGGCTAAATCAAGCCCCGCTTCAAACCGCCTCCTTCAACGCCACCGGAAGGGCGTCCGCAACCGTCGCCAGCCCCCGCCGATCCCAGTCATCGACGATGCGGATCATCGCCTCCACCGCCGGCTTGTAGTCCCGCCACCGATCCGCGCCCACGCCTATCGCCTTCGTGTACTGGATCGGCTTCGCCCCCCTCCCTCGTCGGCGATCGGTACTGCTGCCGCAGATCCGAGATCACCGCCGCCGCGGCCAGCACCACCCGGTCCGGCCGCATGCGGATCGTCCGCGTCTCCGCGTACTGGCGGTAGAGCTCCGAGGTCACGCGGTGCAGCGCCCGGCTCGAGGCGTAGCCATCGGCCCCGTACGTCAGCAGCAGCCAGCTGCGCACGTGTGGCAGGCAGCGGTCCACCGCCGCCAGCACCCTGCCGCAGTCCAGCCCGTGCCAGATCGCGGCCGTATTGTCCGGCTTGCCCGAGCGGGCCGCCGCCAGCGCCTCATCCACCCAGCCCGGCACCTGCATGCCGTTCGCCGTCGCCACCGCAATCGCCACCCGTGCACTGGTCGTCCTGATCATCGTCACTCCCGCTCGCTGCTCTGCTGATTCGCCCCGTCACCACCTGGTAGTGACACCCCGCCGAGGTAGTGACACCCCGGAGCCCTTGCTGGGCGCGGGTTGTCACTACCGTCACTACCGTCACCACCTTTTTCTCGCGTATAGAGAAAACCGCTTTCTTGTGGCGAGTGCCCCGTTCGTTCACTCACGGAATTGATCCCCCTTACGCGCGACCCCCTTGAGGTAGTGACGGTAGTGACAACCCGCACGGGCACTGGCCTGGAGGCACTTATCCAGGTGGTGACAAGGTAGTGACGAGGTGGTGACGGTGGTGACACCTATCCGCCCTCCTCCGGGCGCACGTAGAGGTACACCCGCCTGCCGTTCCGTCGTCGCTGCTCCCGCTGCCAGCCGAGACGCCTCAGCACCTCGCCGACGCGCATCTGCTCCGGCCGGCTCTGCTTGCCCGTCTCCACCTTCAGCGCCCAGGCCATCACGTCCGCCACCGTCACCTGCCGCACCGGGTGCTTGCGGTCGATCGGCAGCCACTCGAACGGATACCGGTCCTGCTCACACTCCCCGTCCAGCCAGGCACCGATCGGCTCCTCCCAGGCGTCCGCCGCGTTAGCGCGCCTCCTGCCTCCTCCTCCGCGCTTGCCGGGAAAATCCCACCACGGCTCCCCGCGCTGGTAGCGCACGTTCCGCCTCCGCCCACAGCTGGTCGCGCAATTGTTCGAGGGAGGGAATACTCGATCCACCCGCAACTCACGGGCAGGAACCGCCTCGCCCCGGTCGGATCCTGCAGGTAGGCGTGGTCGTTGGTGGTGCCCACAAAGATATTCTGCCCGGGAAAACTGGCGCGCGTAGCGGCCATAGCTCGGTCGGTAGGTGTCTTCCTGGGCGGAGACGGCTGCCTTGATGCGGTTACGGTCCGCCTTGTTGAAGGACTGGAGCTCAGGAATCTCGATGATCCAGCGCCCGGAGAGTATCTGGTAGAAGTCCTTGTCCTGGGGCGATTGCATCATCTCCGCGAACCACTGCGGCCCGCAGAGCGTGCGCACGGCCGTGGACATTCCCCCGGCCCTGCTTGCCTTCCAGGATCACCATGAAGTCCACCTTGCAGCCCGGGGACCGCACCCGCGCCACCGCGCTCATCAGCCACGAGCGGCCCACCGCCGCCGTGTACTCGTCGTGCGTGCAGCCGAAGAAGTCCGAGAGCATGTGGTCGAGCCGCGCCGTCCCGTCCCACTGCAGCCCGTCCAGGTACTCCACCACCGGGTGGTACTTCCGCCGCCGCGCCACCGCCTCCACCGCCTCCAGGGCCATGCCGGAGCCGATGCTCAGCGCGTAGTGGTACGGGTGCCCCATCCAGGCCGCGATCTCGGTCCCGTCCGCGTCCGCCAGCGCCTCGCCCGATCCGCTGCCCGCATAAGGCGGCGCCCGCGTCGTCCGGATCTCGTTGGCGAACGCGTCGAGCGCGTACATCCCGTGCCAGGCCTGGTGGTTCTCCAAAATGGTGATGACGTTGTGCAGCGTGGCCTTCACGCCGCCCTTCTCCGTCCGCACCAGGAGCTCCTCCCACACCGAAGGCGAGCGGGGGGTCAGAGCACCGCCCTCAACCCCCGCTTCGGCTGGCGCTCCTCGCCGCCCCTGGCCGGACGCTCCGCTGTGGCCGCCGCAAACTGCTCGACCAGCTGCCGCGCCACCGCCGGCCGCCCCCTCGGCAATCTGCAGATCGTTCCAGTCGCTCTGCCCCGCCGGCTCCCGGAACTGCGGCACGAGCACCACGCCCCCGGTCTCCGCCGCCGCGGCCTCCGCCTTCTCCCGCCGGGATTGATCGGCCGACCGCGGGCGTCAACCGCCTCGTGGTCGTCGTCCGCGCAGTAGGCCAGCGTCGCGCCCACCTCCGCCGCCAGCGGCAGCAGCACCCGGCCCACCGGCGCCAGGTTGCCGGCATCCCAGGCGACGGCCACCGGCCAGCCCTTGGCCTCGTGCACCGTCGCCGCCGTCGCATACCCCTCGGCGATCGCGAGCGGCATCCCGGCCCGGGGCGTGCCAATCAGATGGAAGGTGCCCTTCTTGCGGGCATGGCGGAGGAACGTCTTCGCCCCGCCGGGAAGATGAACTGCAGGCCCCACAGCGTGGCCTTGGCGTCGCGCATGGGCACCGCCAGCGTCCCGCGCTTCACGTAGCGGAACGAGACCCCGTCCCGCTCGCCCGCCTTGCTGTCGAAGAAGGCGCGGATCTCGGCGCGGTCCGTGATGCAGCGGGCCGTGCCCGCCTCCTCGTCCGTCACCAGCAGCAGCGCGCGCTTCGCGAACCGCAGGCCGTGGCTTTTCACCTTCTTGCCGCCGAGGTACCGGCTCTGCCCCACCTGGTGGAGCTGGTCCCAGCACTCCGCGGCCATCTCCGCCACGCGCCGCTGCCACGCCGCCTCGCGCTCCGCCTCATCCGCCTCCTGCGACCCGACGTTCCTGCTGGCGCCTCTTCTGCCGCTCGTCCAGATCGCGGCGCTCGGCCTCGGAGCGCTCCCGCCGCCGCGGCTGCCAGCCGCCCGCCTTCGCGTGGTGGATCAGCGTGCCGATGCCCACGCGCCCGTGCGGCTTCACGGACCGCCACTGCGTGCGGGCATCCCGCTCGCGGTAGTTCTGCGCCTGCGCGCTCCAGCGGTCCCAGGCCTCGAAGGCGCCGTCCCCGAACTCGGACTTCAGCGCCATTGCCATGCGCAGCCAGACGTCCCGCGAGTGCGGGTCGACGTGGGCCAGCGCCTCTTCCGCCTCCTCGAGCGTGAGCTCGGGCAGCGTCATCCGAGGCCCTGCTCCCGCTCCATCTCCCGCACGCGCTCAGGTGTGCGCTGCGCTATCAGCCGCTGCATCGCCTCGAAAGCGGCCCGCTGGTCCGCCTCACTCTCCACCACGGAGAGCTTCCAGGCCTCCGTCTCGATCTGCACCTCCAGCCGCCGGTCCGCCTTCAGCCGCGTGATCAGCGCGAACAGCTCCCCGCGCTGCCGCGCCGAGCGCACCGTCTGCAGCTGTAACGCCAAACGGTCAATGCGCCGCTCCAGGCGCACACTCGGCAATTCCCTTCCCGCGGCCGCGGCCAGCCGTCAAGCGACTCTCGCGGCAAATCCCGCACGCTCATCGCTCACCCCCGCCAGGTCACCGGGCCGGCCACGACCGTCTCGTCCGCCACCGCCCTCCGCGGCCGCCTGCACGTGCTGGCGCAGGCTCTCCAGATCCGCCTGCATCCGCTGCACGTCCCGCAGCAGGGCCGGCAGACGCGAGGCGTCGTCCTGGTCGATCCGCCCGTCCGCCAGCACCGCGGCCATGTCCCGCGTCACCAGGCCGAAGTCCTCCAGCACGCTCGCCCAGCTCGCCGTATCGCCGGCCACCGTCGCCGGCCGGCGGAAGGCACCGTAGAGCCCGTAGCGCTCCGCGAGCTCGCGGATGCAGTCGCTGCGCCAGGGATCCTCCAGCGCCGCCACCCAGGCCTCCTCCAGCTCAACGGGAAAGCGCAGGTCGTCCGCCGCATAGCGGCGCAAGGTCTGGTCCCAGGCCCGCAGCAACTTGCGCCACTCCTCCGCGCCGGCCACCGCCTCCAGATTCGGCGCCGGCACGTGGCGCAGGCGCTCCGGCACTCGCGCGCAGTACGCCGCGTCCACACCGCTCCGCCCACCGCTCGTGGGACAGCCCCCGGCGCAGGCGGTACTGCTCCGCATAGGCCACCAGCACCGCCTGTCGCGTTGGCGCCTGCGCGCCCTGTGTCTGCCTCTCCATCAGCCATCCCTCCAGGCCGGCTGCAAATGGCGGAGCGTCCCCGGTGGGCCTATGCTGGCCGTTGCCACACGACACCAGCAGCCCACCGGAGCCGCCCCCATGGATCATCGAACCGAATTCGACTTCGCCCTCGAGCAGGTCCAGCGCAACCGCCGCAGCCCCGAGGGAATGGCAGATGCCGCCATCCACGTGCACGACACGATGAAGCCTCGCCATCGACGCCGCCTCGCAGCCTCTTCGGCGATGCTTTCACCCCCGCGCTGGCGCTCGACGTATACGACCGCATCGAGGCGGCCAGGCAGTCGCAGCGCACCGACTCCCGCTCGTAAGGCGGGCGCACAAGAACGCCCCCGCAGCTGCCCCTGGGGCAGGTCGCAGGCGTTTCCTCGGGTGTGTGGTACGGCGGTGCATCCGTTCCACACTCATCTCCCGAGTTCATCCGCTGTGGGTGTTTCAACGTTTCCTCTCCTCTGGTGCTGGGCTGTACTGGCCCCATGGAATCGCCACGCTCAAACCCTGCGCGTTCACTTGTACGACTGGGCTCGGTACAAGTCCGGCCGTAACTCCTCCGGGCGGACCCGCCCCCCAGTCGCGTCGACGATGCGCAACACCTGCTCCGGCGGCACACGGCCGCGAGCCTTCCAGTTGGATATCGCTGATGGCTGGACCCCAAGCGCTGCCGCCAAGGACGCACTCGTGCCCATAGCGGCAATTGCCTTCTGCAGCGCGCTCACGTCTATCCCCGCTTCTCCACACGCCTGGCGCGTCACGCCGCGTCGCTCGCCGGCCCGAACACATCCGGCCGCAACTGCTCCGCCGTCGCCGCGCCGCCGCTCGCATGCTCGATCGCTCGCAGCGCTCGGGAGGCACCGGCCGCTGCCCGCGCACAGCTGCGACACGAA